>NZ_LNII01000158.1:0-330123 GCF_001463365.1 Enterobacter sp. 50793107
GCTTCGGCTTCGCGGAGAATACTGATGATCTGTTCGTCGGAAAAACGCTTCTTCATGGGGATGTCCTCATGTGGCTTATGAAGACATTACTAACATCGGGGTGTACTAATCAACGGGGAGCAGGTCAATATTGCTCTACCTTCGAGGATTAGCATAACTACAGACGAAAGGATGTAGGAAGGGTAATAGGAGTTAGGTAGAGTTAGCATGTGGTCAATCATCGTCAGATGGTTGGGTACATGGTTACATACCGCGCACAGCGAAAAGGTGATTTACGCCGTGGCGTAATATCGCTTGTGCAACCGTGAAACGGTGGCAAAGGCATTGCACAATACAAGAGGTAACGCTGGCGCTGGTTCCTGAGCGGAACGTGGGTGTCCGGGAAGCCACCAAACGGCGTACCAGGACATTTCCCCTTTAGTGACGGCGAAGAGCCGCCAGCAAATAATCTTTGCGACAAGCGCAAAACATAAAGATCATTTTTATTAGGTTATTATTATTAACTTATTATTATCGGGTATCAGACTTGATAGGGGCAGAGGTATCAAAGTTGATAGGGGTACTCCTGTCAGAGTTGATAGGGGTATCAAGATTAATAGGAGTTCCTGCATTATTTATTGCGAAAGAACGTTTCCAAAGTGTTGCACACATACATCAACCTGCTATCTATCGAAAATAAGAAAACGGTATTTTTAGTTAGAGATGCTTCTTATCCATAGAAAATCATGAACGTTTTAAAGAGATATTACTGGCCTTTAAGGTCAAAACACTGTGCCATTACCCAATCGCCTAACTTTTCGTTATAGTCCTTTAATGCTGAATCCAGAACCCGACTGGCAGTTGGTTTATTGCGCGCGTCAGCGGTTGAGGAGGCAAGTGCGCCAAGTTCCTCGCAAGAAACGGCGACGTTATTATCAAGTATCTGTACGATCTGAGGCATAAGCTCTTTTTTGACTGCATTAACATCCCGATACGATGCTAAAAATGGATCAGGTTTGCCCTTGATAGTTAAGACACGTTCACTACTTTCTCGGAAATGTGCCTCCGCCACTAATAGATCCATACGGGTATCCCCTACTGCTTTTACACTTGTTACAGCTAAAACACTTGCGATGATAATGTTTTTCATTATGATTTCCTTTGAAGTTGGCTATACATCCGCCATATGTGTTATTAACACACTAACTGCCTTATCTACGCCTAACATTTATCCAGAATAGCTAATCTTAATCCCGTAATGTGCATCAACAGCAAGAATAATCGTACAAAAAATGATGGCTAAATCATAGAGTTATTCCTGCGTAAATCACTATATAATAACCATGTTTAGAAGTAACCAAAGTGAATATGTAACTTTCATTGTAAGAATGCTAACTCAGCCAAACCGTTATGTGATGCGGGATACAGCGCTATTTTGTCATGAAAACTACTTTGCACTCGTGCCGGATTCGTTGAACGAGTATTCTCGAAAGATTACTCCGCTGATTTTTCCATGCCAAAACCCGCCAATTAGTTAGCATTCTAATCATTCCGTTATGAAATCAACTCAAATGGTAATCAATCTCATCTGCGGTGCAATATCTCACTCCGATAGGACATTCAGGCTATCTGTCCTATTAATCATGCAATAGAAACAATCACTTATGTTTTAGCTCGATTTATTGGCCTATATTCGGCTATTCCTGGTGCAAAATCAGTTACCAAAAATAAATATCTTGACAAAACAATCATTTCATGAAAATAAAATCCACTTTTATTTTTACATATAAATCAATGCGTTAGATATTTGAAGAATCTGACAGGTGCAAATGGGGCTGGCTCTTCAAGGCCGTTCAGCACCTCTCGCAACCGCGTTCCCCTAAATCGGCTTTAATCGCGTTTAATGTCCCTTAATACCCTTGAAATCCTGCCAATAAGACATTTTTGTTAATATGCAAAATTGATCTTGCTATCTATCTGTTTTTGATCAATATTCACACCATCGAGACAGATTAAGGAGGTAGAGAAATGGCAATCAGTAAGGGTGCAAAACGCACAGACGGACTTGAGAGTGCCGATCAGGTGGCTCTGGTAGTAGAAGAAATCGCGAAGAAGAGCCAGACAGTGGCGGATCTCTTCCTTATCGGAGTAGAGACACAGCTTCGCGGCGTAGATATGCGTTCCTGGCGTTGGGAAGAGCTGGATATTGGCAGCAAGGTGCTACGTATCACCCAGGACAAGACAAAAGAAGCGGTAGAGGTGGAACTCACGGAAACAGCAAGGGAGGTACTCAAGGCTCGTTATAACGAGCGCGGGGATAACGTGTATGTATTCCAGAATGACAGCAACCGGAGCAAGGGTAAGCCGATCAGCCGTTCTAAAATCCATGCGGAGATCCAGTATGCAGTGGAAAAGCTAAAAATGCGGGGCTTGCTTCCACAGGATGCAGTGATCGCCATGCACAGCGCACGCAAGACCGTAGCGGCTATCGCTCACGCACACGGCGAAGATCTGGAGGTGATTAGTAAGATGTTGGGGCATCGCTCTACCGAACACACACGCGCCTATCTGGGCATCACTCAGGCGAAAGTAGACGCACTACGAACGAAGTATTCAACGGGCATTAAGAGAGGGACACGCGCATGAAACACTTGCTCGTGCTGGCGTTGGCATTATTACCAGCCCTGGCGACTGCCGGACAGATAACCCTGATTCTCAGTGATGAATAGGAGACAGGCAACGCGAAGGTTTGCGTTTATTCCAACGCCATCTTTACCGAGACAGTGACGTTCAGGCCGTCGCAGCAATGCCGCTACACAATGACCTTTGAAGAGGAGTAACGATTGAAAGAGGAAGACAAACCAATCACCAGCTTTATCTGGTGTGTTGCATAAGTAATCATCCCTTGTAATCAC
This sequence comes from Enterobacter sp. 50793107, assembly GCF_001463365.1. NCBI lineage: Bacteria > Pseudomonadati > Pseudomonadota > Gammaproteobacteria > Enterobacterales > Enterobacteriaceae > Enterobacter > Enterobacter sp. 50793107. The sequence continues at coordinate 2,895 of NZ_LNII01000158.1, forward strand.
GTAGGATCATAGACAATATCCACCACCAGCGGCGACGCAGCCAACTAACATCACTGAACAGCTTCCCATCAGATGTAGTCACGTACACCCCTCCGCGATGATGCACCTTATTATGGTGAGCCTTATTGATGAATGGTACTTCTAAGATCATTTCATCACGGGCTTTTAATCGACGTGGCAACATGGGGCTGATCATGTATTCATCGCAATGTTCGTTAGAGCAATCGCTAAGGCGTCCGCTTGGGGTTACTACGCCCGCCGAACTTAACGTCACATCGTGAGCGCTTTTATTGGAAACGTAAATTCTGTCTTCATACTGATCGCAACCTAAGAAAAGGCGTAGAGCTGTTCTGGATTTTAATATCTGGAAAGCGGATAGTACAAAACCCGCCCATGCAGCAAGCATGGTTAGATTATCAACATTAAGCAACCAATCTTTCAAAGTTTCATTCCTTGTGATCAAAGATAATTAGTTGTCTCTTGATGCTGCATGTAAGAGAACGGATAGCATGAAGTGACAAACTTTACTTTCGATGAAGCAACACTTCGAGACGTTGCCTCACACCATAGCCCATCAATACCTTGAGACACACTGCGAGACTCAACTCTACAAACCAACAGATCGGCTACTGATCTTGAACCGACCACGCAAACAGCAATATCGGCAGCACTACGGCTGCTCACTTCACAGATCCACGCCATAGACCCTACTCCTGTTTATTTTTATCCCCGTTATCTTGCCGCATGGATTCTATAAACTCCCGCTGTTCCTGCGTGAATGCAAGCTCATCCAGCAAGCGATCTAACTCTTCTTTGGGTGATTCCTTTTGAATCTGTCTGTTGCCGATCGCCATGCTCACCCTTGATTCATTAGGATTAATCTTAGGTTAACCAGGGTGCATATAATGCGCAACTAACAGATTTTGGAAATGAGAAGTCATAAACCCTCGGTAATGATATCCAGTAAAGACATGTACCAAGGAAGACATTAACAGCAGGGAAAGGTGTACATACATGATGAGTGTCGCGATGTGGCTAATGGCTGTCACACAAGCTGGTAACAACCATTAACCGAAAAATATTAAATCATTGATTATAAATGATTTAATATTTATCTTGTGCGCCTTCACAGGCGTCTGGTGTACTTTATGAAATAATGAGCTAACTTAAAAAGCATCTCATTGTCATGTAAGTACTTATTACATTAAAGGGTGTCTCATTTAGTACACCCGCATAAACGTGACCCGGCATATTACATTAACTTCGAAAGGAATGCTTCTTCACGTTTCATTTGTTTAAGTCTGGCTGCTGATAGTCTGGGCCAGGACTCATTGGTTATGAACCCGGTTTCCCGAAACATCCCTTTTGTCCGAAAAGAGTGAACGAGCCTTTGATACAATTTTACTTTAGTTCGACCATTATTGCCCATGAAGTAATTGTATGTAAAATAGTCACCTCGTTAATTTCCATTAAGAATAGAGGGATTTATGGCAATGGGTTTTTACCTTCGGGTGGGTGACCCGACTACCTGCAGAGGGAAGATACTGACCGGGGATGAAACGCTAAGTTGGTATGGTGTAGCCGGAGCGCGGGAAGGTGACCTGGTTTCATGCGGCAATCATCCGGGGACATATAAAATATTAGGAGGCACATCTGACACGTGGGACGATGGAAGAAGACTGGCGGGAACACTGGACAGCGTCAGTTCCTGTCCGTGTAAGGCCAGGTTCATCCCTACTATTCCTGACTGTTATGAACAAGATACTCTCTCTTCGTTGAAACATTCAGGTATCACAGAAGAGATCCTTACATCAACATTTCTCCCACAGTCAGATCCTGAACAACATGCACAGGCAGCGAAGAAGCAAAATAGCTTTGCTGACACCTGCAAGCCAGAAGATAACCCGCTACTTAACGGCGTTTACCTCTGGACTGAAACAACAAGTGCAGGTCATGCTTTCGTTTCGGTGCATGAGAATAACAGCATTTATCTCTACACCTATGGACGCTATGGGCGTACTGATAAAAGTACCTTCACTGGGGATGGAATTTTAGACTTTTTCCAAGATGAAGATGCGCGTAAGTATTACCGATACGAACTTTATGAAATGGGTGCTCGCGCTTTCCGCATTGATGATGCAGATTCTAAAAGAACCCGTAAATTCTTCGAAAACCTTTGGATTGGCGGTGTAGCACCAATTCAAACGCCAAACATGCAAGACGGTACAAAGCGAAGAGGCCGCACGATTGATAAGTATGATGTGACTGGTAGCAACTGTACCACCCACTCAGTTGAGGGGATCAAGTTTGCTGGCTCAAAGTTATTCGATCACGGTTACACATCCACGACAACACAGCTACCAATCAACATAGAAGAAGATTTTACTATTCCGGTATCACTGCAAAGTTATCTTGAATCAAAGAGTGCAGACTTCTCCTCAATGCTCGTTGTCGAAATGACTAATACATTCAAACAGCAGTACCCTAACACCGAGAAAAATAGCCCTCAACCAATGGGAGGGAGTGCAAAAATTCAACAAGCTGCTGCCGATTCCGCTGCTGTTGCAGGCTCAACATCCCCATACTCAGGCGGTACAGTTGGCGGTTCATTGGGAAGCACTTACGATGATGAATAAGAAGTTCTGGATCAGGTGGATGAGTATCGCGCTGATCTGCGTAGCGTATTACGTTATCGTGCTTTATTTCGATCTTGTCTTCGCTCTTAACTTTTCAGAGACAATGAGCCAAGGCGGAGAATTTACCCCTTCTCAATGCACCTGGTTTGTTAAGGAGCTCTCGCAAAATCACTCTGATTCGGCTTTAGCCTCTATCATTGGTTTCGCTGTATGCGTCCCTCTGATCCTGCTCATCTTCAAAAAAGTGAGATGACCGGCAAAGGCTGGAGATATCCAGCCTTTGCCCCTTTTCCCTGATTTTAGACAATAGAAGCCATAAAGCCCCGTTTGCGATACAGCAACATACGGAGTCGTTAAGCAAAAAACGAAGGAAAAGGTGTAAATTCATGATGGGAATCGAGATGTGACTAATAGCTGTCACACAAGCTGGTAACAACCACTAATCAAAAGAGATTAACTCATTGATTATAAATGATTTAATATTTATCTTGTGCGCCTTCACAGGCGTCGAATCAGGTCAAACCAGGGCTATGCCCTGATTTGACGGCCGCGTAGTATAGCTGCTTACACCTTTACAAGAAAGGCTTAACATCGCCCACGCCTTCGCGAATCACTTCCGGTGCATCTTCCGTTAAGTCGACAACCGTGGTCGGCTGCTGACCGAGGTAACCGCCATGAATAATCAACTCAACTACCTTTTCCAGACGGTCTTTGATCTCTTCCGGATCGGACTCGGTGAATTCACTGCCGGGCAGCATCAGCGAGGTTGAGAGCATCGGCTCACCCAGCGTTTCCAGCAAGGCCTGGGCAATCGGGTTAGACGGCACACGCATCCCGATGGTTTTGCGCTTTTCCTGTAACAGACGGCGCGGAACCTCTTTCGTCCCTTTCAGGATGAAGGTGTAGTTGCCCGGCGTGTTATTTTTAATCAGACGAAATGCCACGTTATCGACATAAGCATAGGTCGATAGCTCAGAGAGATCCCGGCACATCAGGGTAAAGTTGTGACCGTCCGGCAACTGGCGAATACGGCAAATACGCTCCATCGCCGCTTTATCTTCAATCTTACAGCCCAGCGCATAACCCGAATCCGTCGGGTAGACGATAACGCCCCCTTTACGCACGATCTCCACGGCCTGATTGATCAGGCGCGGCTGCGGATTATCCGGATGAATATAGAAAAACTGACTCATACTTCCCTCTCTTCAAGTTGCTGTGGCTGTTCCCAGAGCTGCCAGACAGGCTCAACGCCTGCGGGTAACCAAAGCTTGCGTCCCAGTTCTATCCACGCACAGGGCTGATGAAAATCTGAGCCTTGTGACGCCAGCAAACCAAACTGGCGGGCGTAGGTCGCAAGCTGCGAACGCTCGTTGGGCGCCTGCTGACACTGGGCGACTTCCATCGCCTCGCCACCGCATTCGGCAAAATGCGCCAGCAGTCTTTTCAGCCATTTAGCAGAAAGATTATACCGCCCCGGATGGGCCAGCACGGCCTTACCGCCAGAATGATGAATCACATCAATAGCTTGTTTTATTGTACACCACTGTGGCGGAACGTATCCGGTTTTCCCGCGAGCCAGATAGCGTTTAAAGACATCCGCTATCGTTGTGGCCTTGCCCGCCTCAACCAGAAAACGGGCAAAATGACCGCGCGTTACCGCGCCCCCGTTTGCCAGCCTTTGTGCCCCTTCCAGGGCGCCCGGAATATGCGCCTTTTCCAGACGTTCAGCGATCATTTCTGCGCGCTGGTTGCGGCGCGTTTTTTGTTCTTGCAAAAACGCACACATTACCGGATGGTCTATATCGATGTTCAGGCCAACAATATGGATTTCGTGATTCTCCCAGACGGTCGATATCTCGACGCCAGGAACCAGTTTGAGTGCCAGACCACTGCGGGCAATCTCGGCGCGCGCGGCTGGAATGGCATCGGTTGTATCGTGATCGGTTATGGCCAGCGTGCCAACCCGCATTTCAACGGCACGATGCACCAACGCTTCGGGCGTCAGCAGACCATCGGAGGCCTGGGTATGGCTGTGTAAATCATAAATTACGGCGTAGGTGGTATCGCTCAAAGCACTTCCCGTCACAGGTTAGAGACATCTTAAAAGCCCATGATACCGACTTGCCACGAAATTCTGAAATCAAGGGTTGACAATACGCCATCGAACTAGTTAACTAGTACGCAAGTTCACACGAGAAAGGTATCTGAAAATGACTGCACATTTCACTCTGCACGGTTGGTGGCGCACTTCCTGATTTCCGGGCAGTGTCACACGTCTGCGTACAGCAAACAGATACCCGCCCGCTCATCAGCGGGCTTTTTTTTGAACAGAATAAATGAGAACAACATAATGCAAACAGCCAAACCACACCTCGAATTGCTGACCAGCGAGGCGGCCTATCGCCACAACCCAACCGCGCTGTTTCATCAGGTCTGCGGTGCGCGTCCAGCCACGTTGTTACTGGAATCCGCCGATATTGACAGCAAAGACGATCTCAAGAGCCTGCTGTTGGTGGACAGCGCGCTGCGCATTACGGCGCTAGGTGACACTGTCACTATCAAAGCATTATCGGATAACGGTGCGGCTCTGCTGCCGTTACTGGATGCGAGCCTGCCTGCTGGTATCGAAAATGAAAACCATCCTGAAATGCGCGTTCTGCACTTCCCGCCGGTGAGCCAGCTGCTGGACGAAGACGCACGCCTGTGCTCTCTTTCCGTTTTTGATGCCTTCCGTCTGCTGCAAAATCTGGTCACCGTGCCGGAAGATGAACGCGAAGCAATGTTCTTTGGCGGGCTGTTTGCTTACGACCTGGTGGCCGGGTTCGAAGATTTACCGGACATTGAACAGGGTAACCGCTGCCCCGACTACTGCTTCTACCTGGCCGAAACCTTACTGGTGATCGACCACCAGAAAAAAAACACCCGTATTCAGGCAAGCCTCTTCACGCCATCCGCGACAGAGAAAAAACGCCTTGAGCAGCGTATTGAGCAGTTGCAGCAACAAATGACCGAAGCGCCGCCTGCGCTGCCTGTACATCGTGTCGAGAAAATGACCTGTGAGGTTAATCAGAGCGACGATCAGTACGGTGCCGTGGTTCGCCAGATGCAAAAAGCGATTCGCGCCGGAGAAATTTTCCAGGTTGTTCCTTCCCGTCGTTTCTCTCTGCCCTGCCCGTCGCCGCTCGCGGCCTATGACGTGCTGAAAAAGAGCAACCCAAGCCCGTACATGTTCTTTATGCAGGACAACGATTTCACCCTGTTTGGCGCATCCCCTGAAAGTTCACTGAAATATGACGCCACCAGCCGCCAGATTGAGATCTACCCGATTGCCGGAACCCGTCCACGCGGCCGTCGAGCCGATGGCTCGCTGGATCGCGATCTCGACAGCCGCATTGAGCTGGAAATGCGTACCGACCATAAAGAGCTCTCCGAGCATCTGATGCTGGTTGATCTGGCCCGTAACGACCTGGCGCGCATTTGTACCCCTGGCAGCCGCTACGTGGCGGACTTGACCAAGGTCGACCGCTACTCGTTTGTTATGCATCTGGTATCCCGCGTGGTGGGCGAACTGCGCAGCGACCTCGACGTGCTTCACGCCTACCGCGCCTGTATGAACATGGGCACGCTGAGCGGCGCGCCGAAAGTCCGCGCCATGCAGCTGATCGCGGCGGCTGAAGGGCGCCGTCGCGGCAGTTACGGTGGTGCAGTGGGCTACTTCACCGCCCATGGCGATCTGGATACCTGCATTGTGATCCGCTCCGCCTACGTTGAGGACGGTATCGCTACCGTGCAGGCAGGCGCAGGGATTGTTCTGGATTCTGTTCCGCAGTCTGAAGCTGACGAAACCCGCAGTAAAGCCCGCGCGGTATTGCGCGCCATTGCTACCGCACATCACGCACAGGAGATTTTCTGATGGCTGACATTCTGCTGCTCGATAACATCGACTCTTTTACCTATAACCTGGCAGATCAGCTGCGTGCGAATGGTCACAACGTCGTTATCTATCGTAACCATGTTCCGGCACAGACGCTGATAGACCGTCTGGCAACCATGCAAAACCCGGTGCTGATGCTCTCTCCTGGCCCAGGTGCCCCCAGTGAAGCGGGCTGTATGCCGGAGCTGCTGACCCGTATGCGCGGTAAACTGCCGATTATCGGTATCTGCCTGGGTCACCAGGCGATTGTGGAAGCCTATGGCGGCTACGTGGGTCAGGCAGGTGAGATCCTGCACGGCAAAGCCTCCAGCATTGAACATGACGGCCAGGCGATGTTTGCCGGCCTGCCAAATCCGCTGCCGGTTGCGCGCTATCACTCCCTGGTGGGCAGCAACATCCCGGCCGGGCTGACCATTAACGCGTCGTTTGAAGGGATGGTAATGGCCGTGCGTCACGATGCGGATCGCGTCTGCGGCATGCAGTTCCATCCGGAGTCGATTCTCACGACCCATGGCGCGCGACTGCTGGAGCAGACGCTGGACTGGGCGTTGCAGAAACTGGAGCAGACCAACACGCTGCAACCGATTCTGGAAAAGCTGTATCAGGCGCAGACCCTGAGCCAGCAGGAGAGCCACCAGCTCTTTTCTGCCGTGGTTCGCGGTGAGCTGAAACCTGAACAGCTGGCGGCCGCACTGGTAAGCATGAAAGTGCGCGGCGAAAGCCCGCAAGAAATCGCCGGTGCCGCCACGGCCCTGCTGGAAAATGCCGCCCCCTTCCCGCGCCCGGATTATCAGTTTGCGGATATCGTCGGCACCGGGGGTGATGGCAGCAATAGCATCAATATCTCCACCGCCAGTGCCTTCGTGGCCGCGGCGTGTGGCCTGAAGGTGGCGAAACACGGTAACCGCAGCGTCTCCAGCCGCTCGGGCTCGTCCGATTTGTTGGCTGCCTTCGGCATTAACCTGGATATGAACGCCGAACGCTCCCGTGAAGCGCTGGACGATCTGGGCGTCTGCTTCCTGTTTGCGCCGAAGTATCACACCGGTTTCCGCCATGCGATGCCGGTTCGTCAGCAGCTCAAAACACGCACGCTGTTTAACGTACTGGGGCCGCTGATCAACCCGGCGCACCCGCCGCTGGCGCTAATTGGTGTTTACAGCCCGGAACTGGTTCTGCCAATTGCCGAAACCCTGCGCGTGCTCGGTTATCAGCGCGCGGCAGTAGTTCACAGCGGGGGAATGGATGAAGTGTCCCTTCACGCGCCAACTCTCGTTGCGGAACTGCGCAATGGCGAAATCCTGAGCTACCAGCTTGAAGCCGCCGACTTTGGTTTAACGCCGTATCATCAGGAGGCGCTGGCAGGCGGCACGCCGGAAGAAAACCGTGACATTCTCACGCGCTTATTACAAGGTAAGGGAGAGGTCGCCCATGAGGCAGCCGTGGCAGCCAACGTGGCCATGCTGATGCGATTGCACGGCGAAGAGGATCTCAAAGCCAACGCACAAAAAGTTCTGGACGTACTGCGCTCTGGTGCAGCTTACGATCGCGTTACCGCACTTGCGGCAAGAGGGTAAAGAATGCAGACCGTTTTAGCGAAAATCGTTGCCGATAAGGCCATCTGGGTGGAAGCCCGCAAAGCGCAGCAGCCGCTTGCCAGTTTTCAGAACGACGTCGTCCCAAGCAGCCGTCGTTTCTATGATGCCCTGCAGGGCGCGCGCACCGCATTTATTCTTGAGTGCAAAAAAGCCTCCCCATCGAAAGGCGTTATCCGTGAGGATTTCGATCCGGCGCGTATTGCCGGCATTTATAAGCATCATGCGTCGGCGATCTCCGTGCTGACGGATGAGAAATATTTCCAGGGCAGCTTCGATTTTCTGCCTGTTGTCAGCAGCATCGCGCCGCAACCGATTCTGTGCAAAGACTTTATTATCGACCCGTATCAGATCTGGCTGGCGCGTTTTTACCAGGCTGACGCCTGCCTGCTGATGCTCTCGGTACTCGACGACGAGCAGTATCGCCAGCTGGCTGCGGTGGCGCACAGCCTCAACATGGGCGTGCTGACCGAGGTGAGCAACGAAGAAGAGCTGGAGCGAGCCATTGCACTGCAGGCGAAAGTGGTCGGGATTAACAACCGCGATCTGCGCGATCTGTCAATTGACCTGAATCGTACGCGTCAGCTGGCACCGCGTCTGGGTTCTGGCGTGACCGTTATCAGTGAATCCGGGATCAACAGCTACGCCCAGGTGCGTGAGCTGAGCCACTTTGCCAACGGTTTCCTGATTGGCTCTGCGATGATGGCACATGACGATCTCAATGCCGCAGTGCGTCGGGTGCTGTTGGGTGAAAACAAAGTGTGCGGCTTAACCCGCGAACAGGATGCCCAGGCCGCCTATGAGGCGGGGGCTATTTACGGCGGGTTGATCTTTGTGGACGCCTCACCGCGTGCGGTGAGCGATGAACAGGCACGCAAGGTGATAGCGGCAGCCCCACTCAGCTATGTGGGCGTCTTCCGTAACGCTGATATTGCGGACGTTACGGCAAAAGCCGAGGCGTTATCCCTTAGTGCAGTACAACTGCACGGTGATGAAGATCAGGCATACATCGATGCCCTGCGTGCCGGGCTGGCTCCTCAGGTTCAGATCTGGAAAGCGCAGAGCGTGGGCAGCACCCTGCCAGCACGTAACCTGAATCATGTTGATAAATACGTGCTCGATAACGGCCAGGGCGGTACAGGCCAGCGTTTTGACTGGTCACTGCTGAACGGCGAAGTGCTGGACAATGTCCTGCTGGCGGGTGGACTTAGCCCGGACAACTGTGTGGAAGCAGCCAAAACCGGCTGCGCGGGCCTCGATTTCAATTCAGGCGTAGAGTCGCAACCGGGCATCAAAGATGCCAGTAAGCTGGCCTCGGTATTTAAAACTCTGCGTGCATATTAAGGAAGAAAAAATGACGACATTACTAAACCCGTATTTTGGTGAGTTCGGTGGGATGTACGTTCCGCAGATCCTGATGCCCGCACTGCGCCAGCTGGAAGAAGCGTTTGTGAGCGCACAGAAAGATCCAGCGTTTCAGGCTGAATTTACCGACCTGCTGAAAAACTACGCGGGCCGTCCAACTGCGCTGACCAAATGCCGTAACCTGACTGCCGGCACCAAAACCACGCTGTACCTCAAGCGTGAAGACCTGCTGCACGGCGGCGCGCATAAAACCAACCAGGTGTTAGGACAGGCGCTGCTGGCAAAACGGATGGGCAAAACCGAGATCATCGCCGAAACCGGCGCGGGTCAGCACGGCGTGGCATCAGCACTGGCAAGCGCCCTGCTTGGCCTGAAATGCCGTATCTATATGGGGGCGAAAGACGTTGAGCGTCAGTCTCCGAACGTATTCCGTATGCGTCTGATGGGCGCAGAAGTGATCCCGGTTCACAGTGGTTCAGCCACGCTGAAAGATGCCTGTAACGAAGCGCTGCGCGACTGGTCTGGTAGCTATGAAACCGCGCACTACATGCTCGGCACAGCCGCTGGCCCGCACCCGTTCCCGACTATCGTGCGTGAATTCCAGCGCATGATTGGCGAAGAGACCAAAGCGCAGATCCTTGAAAAAGAAGGCCGTCTGCCGGACGCGGTGATTGCCTGTGTGGGCGGAGGGTCAAACGCCATCGGGATGTTCGCTGATTTTATCGACGAAACCCGTGTTGGCCTGATCGGCGTGGAGCCAGCGGGTCACGGGATTGAAACCGGTGAGCACGGCGCTCCGCTGAAACATGGCCGCGTGGGGATCTACTTCGGCATGAAAGCGCCGATGATGCAGACCGATGAAGGTCAGATTGAAGAGTCGTACTCCATCTCTGCCGGTCTGGATTTCCCGTCCGTCGGGCCACAGCATGCGTTCCTGAACAGCACCGGACGCGCGGACTACGTCTCCATCACCGATGACGAAGCGCTGGAAGCGTTTAAGACGCTGTGCCGCAGCGAAGGGATCATCCCGGCACTGGAGTCCTCGCATGCTCTGGCGCATGCGCTGAAAATGATGAAAGAAAACCCGGAAAAAGAGCAACTGCTGGTCGTTAACCTTTCCGGTCGCGGTGATAAAGATATCTTCACCGTTCACGATATTCTGAAAGCACGAGGGGAAATCTGATGGAACGCTACGATAACGCATTTGCACAACTGAAATCCCGCCAGGAAGGCGCGTTCGTTCCCTTCGTAACCCTGGGCGATCCGGGCCCGGAACAGTCGCTAAAAATTATCGACGCCCTGATTGAAGCCGGTGCCGATGCGCTGGAGCTGGGGATCCCGTTCTCTGACCCTCTGGCGGATGGCCCGACCATTCAGAACGCCACTCTGCGTGCCTTTGCCGCGGGCGTAACCCCAACGCAGTGTTTTGAGATGCTGGCCGCGATCCGTCAGAAGCACCCGACCATTCCGATTGGCCTGCTGATGTATGCCAACCTGGTCTTTAACCGCGGAATCGACGAATTTTATGCCGAGTGCGCGCGGGTCGGCGTTGACTCCGTGCTGGTGGCCGACGTCCCGGTTGAAGAATCTGCACCGTTCCGCCAGGCTGCTATGCGTCATAACGTGGCGCCGATTTTCATCTGCCCGCCAAACGCCGATGACGAACTGCTGCGCCAGATTGCCTCTTACGGCCGTGGTTACACCTACCTGCTCTCCCGCGCGGGCGTGACGGGTGCTGAAAACAAAGCCGCGCTGCCGCTGCATCATCTGGTTGAAAAACTGGCTGAATACCACGCAGCACCTCCGCTGCAGGGATTCGGCATTTCATCCCCGGATCAGGTTACGGCGGCAATTGACGCAAAAGCGGCAGGCGCGATCTCCGGCTCTGCTATCGTCAAAATCATTGAGAAGAACGTGGACAAACCCGAGCAGATGCTGGCTGAACTCAAAGCATTTGTTACGGCGATGAAAGCCGCAACGCGTAAAGCCTGATCCTTCCACCGTCTGGCGACTCAGCCAGACGGTCTTCCTCTTATATTCCCGCTATCACTTAAGCGTTACGCCAAAATTGATCCCATCGATATTTTCGGCGTGAATGGCTTTTCAAACCTTGCCGTAAGCGTATGATTTGGTCTCTTTTCGGCTTTAAACCTTCTGAGTTCAGAGGCTTACTCATGTCATGGCAATACTTCAAACAGACTTACCTGGTTAAGTTCTGGTCACCAGTACCGGCCGTCATCGCGGCGGGGATCCTTTCCACCTACTATTTCGGCATTACCGGCACCTTCTGGGCCGTGACCGGCGAATTCACCCGCTGGGGTGGGCAACTGCTGCAGCTCGCTGGCGTACATACCGAGGAGTGGGGTTACTTTAAGCTTATTCATCTGGACGGCACGCCGCTGACCCGCATCGACGGTATGATGATTATCGGCATGTTCGGGGGCTGTTTTGCCGCCGCGCTGTGGGCTAACAACGTTAAGTTGCGAATGCCTAAAAGCCGGATACGCGTTATGCAGGCGATTGTCGGCGGCATGATTGCCGGATTCGGCGCCCGTCTGGCGATGGGGTGTAACCTGGCCGCTTTCTTTACCGGCATTCCACAGTTTTCGCTGCACGCCTGGTTTTTTGCTGTCGCCACGGCGATTGGCTCTTACTTTGGCGCGAAGTTTACCCTCCTGCCGCTGTTCCGCATTCCGGTCAAAATGGTGAAGGTCAGCGCTGCCTCGCCGCTGACGCAAAAGCCTTCTCAGGCGCGTCGTCGTTTTCGTCTCGGCATGCTGGTCTTTTTCGCCATGGTCGCCTGGGCGCTCTGTACGGCGCTCAACCAGCCTAAGCTGGGCCTGGCCATGCTGTTCGGTGTCGGTTTCGGCCTGCTGATAGAACGTGCGCAGATCTGCTTCACCTCGGCGTTTCGCGATATGTGGATCACCGGCCGTACAATGATGGCCAAAGCGATTATTGCGGGCATGGCGGTAAGCGCCATTGGCATCTTCAGCTATGTGCAGCTGGGTGTTGAGCCGAAAATCATGTGGGCTGGTCCGAACGCGGTGATTGGCGGCCTGCTGTTTGGCTTCGGAATTGTACTGGCTGGCGGGTGTGAAACCGGCTGGATGTACCGCGCGGTTGAAGGTCAGGTGCATTACTGGTGGGTAGGTCTGGGGAACGTCATCGGCTCCACCCTGCTGGCCTGGTACTGGGACGATTTGTCTCCGGTGCTGGCCACGAACTGGGACAAGGTGAATCTGCTCAGCACGTTTGGCCCGCTCGGCGGGCTGCTGGTGACCTACGCCCTGCTGCTGGTCGCTTTTTTACTGGTTGTCGCGCAAGAGAAACGTTTCTTCCGCCGTGCCACGGTTAAACCTGAACCCCAGGAGAATGCAGCATGAAAGAGATTGTGCCTGACTACCGCCTTGATATGGTCGGTGAACCGTGTCCTTACCCGGCTGTCGCCACGCTTGAAGCGCTCCCGCAGCTTCAAAAAGGGGAAATTCTGGAAGTGGTGAGCGACTGCCCGCAGTCCATCAACAACATTCCTCTGGATGCCAAAAACCACGGTTACACCGTACTGGATATTCAGCAGGATGGCCCAACCATTCGCTATCTTATCCAGAAGTAAACCGCCAGGTGACGGGGGGCGTCCCCCCGTCAAAAAAGCTGCCTCACCTCCCATTTTGATGGCGAATACAGCGCCACTGAAAATGGCAGCACTACACTTAAAGTGGATAAAAAACAAACAGGAGGTGAGGTATGTTTAATTCAATTTTAGTCCCTGTCGATATCTCTGAAAGTCGTCTGACCGAACAGGTGATTCCCTATGTTCAGGCAAACGCAGCAATCGGTAACGGTAAAATCCATTTTCTGACGGTAGTGCCTTCTTTCCCTTACTATTCATCGCTTGGGCTGGCGTATTCGGTTGAAATGCCAAAGCTGGCGGAGATTCAGGAGGAAGCCCTTACGAAGCTCAAAGAGATGGTTAAGCAGTTCAATTTACCTGCCGATCGTGTGGAGACACACGCCATTTCAGGTGCGCCTAAAGATCAGATCCTGAAGCTGGCTGACAGTATCAACGCTGACCTCATTATCATTGCGTCCCATCGACCGGATATCACAACCTACCTTTTAGGTTCAAACGCGGCGGTTGTGGTACGCCATGCAAAATGCCCGGTGCTGGTTGTACGCTAGCGAGGCTGGTGAGAAACTTAAGCCCCGGTATACCGGGGCTTATTTAAAACGTTTTACAATAAAATTTTCGATAAACGGACTTAACAATGAAAAAAGTAGTGATGGTGGTATGCCTTGCCACAGCAATAACGGGCTGTGCTCCTCTCGCGCCTGAAGGTTGTCAGAAGAAAACCGCTCTCGACTCGTGCTCCTATAAGCAGTCCGGTAAAGTCTCCGATAAGGATATCTATGGTCAACAGGCTGCCGCGATAAAGAAAGCGCTGGACTCGGCGCTGGCCGATCCACACGCCTGGAATGGTAAGCAATGCAACATGCATCTCGACTTTACCGTCGACGGGCTACTGCAGAACCTGGAGATAAAAGGCGGAGACAAAGCGTATTGCCAGGCTTTAGCCGACGCGGCAACACGGGCCACCTTCCCGCCCTTCACAGACGAGCGTGTATTTCAGGATATGGGTTCTGCCCGCTGGAACATGGAGGGGCAACCGTAGAGGTAAGCCGGTAGAAAGACTGGCCATGTTCTGGCCAGTCCCGGAAAGGAGAATCAGAAACGATAACCCGCAGAGAACATAAATACCCATGGATCCAGACGGGTACTGATGCTCTGTTGCTGTCCGCCTGCCTTGAAGCGGACATCGGTATCGATATCCATATACCAGACCGAGGCGTTAATTAACCAGTCGCGGTTAATGAGATAGTCCATCCCCACCTGTCCTGCCACGCCCCATGAATCTTTCAGGCTGAGATCGGTCAGCCCGGCCTCTTTACCGGTATCGTTGAATTTCTCATCAAAGAAGGTGGTGTAGTTCACGCCTGCGCCAATATAGGGGCGCAGTTTGCTGCTTGAGTCACCAAAGTACCACTGCGCCATCAGCGTTGGCGGCAGATGATGCACCGTGGCGATATCACCGGTTGGGCCTAAACCAACGCGATGACGGAATGGCGTCGCTGCCAGAAGCTCAACGCCAATGTTATCCGTCGCCATATACGTGAATGTTAAACCTAACTGGGTATTGTTGCTGACGTTAAAGCCCCCCATCCCCAGCACGTTATCAGAACCTTCAGTTGGACGTACCGTTGCCGAACCGGCACGAATAAAGAATTCACCTGCTTCATGCGCATACGCGCCGCCAGAGAGACTGCTTAAGATAAGGGCTACCACCGCTAATTTTTTCATATCCGCTCCATCGTTGTGGTTTTAGCTGCGGATGAGAATATACTCACAAATGAGTAATAAGTGATCTGTCACAGATCACATTAAAACCAGTAACTTAACATTCATTGATCTGGGTTAATTTTTGGTGACACACCGTAAGGCCAAAAGTTGTTCTTACGTCAATTTTTGGCATTTCCCGGTTACAAAATTTTCTGTTTCCCCCCTCTTGCTCTTCGAATGGCGGCTGGATAATTTAGCGCTCTCACAATGTGATTTGATGCGTTCTTTTTTGCAGGTGTGCCATGAGTGATATGAACCCGTGCATGACGTGCGGAGCCTGTTGTGCGTATTTTCGAGTCTCTTTCTACTGGGCCGAAGCCAGCGATGGTGGCGGTACCGTTCCGGTTCATCTCACTGAACCGTTATCCCCCTTTTTGCGCTGCATGAGCGGTACGAATCAAAAGCAGGCCCGCTGTGTGGCGTTACAAGGCGAGCCAGGCGTGTCGACCCGCTGCTCCATCTATGAGGATCGCCCCAGCCCGTGTCGGGACTTTGCGATGTCTGGCGAAGAGGGTCAGGTCAACGAAGCCTGTAATCGCGCCCGCGCGCGCTTCGGATTACCGCCGCTTTACAAAGATATGCTTTTCCATACAAGCCTTGATGCTGCCACGACCGCGTTATCCGGTGTACAATTGCCGGCTAATTAACACCTGCAATACTCAAGGAGAGTGCATGTCTATCACGGCGAAGTCTGTCTACCGTGACACGGGAAACTTTTTCCGCAATCAGTTCGTAACCTTTTTACTGATCGCGTTGTTATGCGCCTTTATTACGGTGGTGCTGGGTCACGCGTTCTCTCCGAGTGACGAACAGATCGCCAGCCTGAGCCAGGGCGACCATCTTGCAGGTAGCGTGGGGTTGTTTGAGCTGGTGCAAAACATGACGCCAGAGCAGCAGCAAATCCTGCTGCGGGCCTCTGCGGCATCGACTTTCTCTGGACTGATCGGCAATGCCATTCTCGCGGGCGGTGTTCTGCTGATGATCCAGCTGGTTTCTGCAGGCCACCGCGTCAGCGCCTTACGGGCGATCGGTGCCAGCGCGCCGGTATTGCCTAAGCTGTTTATCCTCATCTTTTTAACCACCCTGCTGGTGCAGATGGGGATCATGCTCGTTGTGGTTCCAGGCGTGCTGCTGGCTATCGTCCTCGCGTTCGCTCCGGTGATGGTGGTGCAGGACAAAATGGGGATCTTTACCGCCATGCGCAGCAGCATCAAACTGGCATGGGCCAATATGCGCCTGGTGGCACCGGCCGTAATTAGCTGGCTGCTGGCCAAAACGCTCCTGCTGCTGTTTGCCCCAAACTTTGCAGTCTTAACGCCGAACGTCGGTGCGGTGGTAGCCAACACGCTGAGTAATCTGATTTCAGCGATACTGCTGGTTTATCTGTTCCGCCTGTATATGTTAATTCGTCAGTAATCCTGTGGCCGGGTGCATCGCAGCACCCGGCCACACACAGAAGATGGAATCACAGAATGAAGCAGTTTCTTGATTTTTTACCGCTGGTCGTGTTTTTCGCGTTTTATAAGCTGTATGACATTTATGCAGCCACGATGGCGCTGATCGTTGCTACCGCTATCGTGCTGATCTACAGCTGGGTTCGCTATCGTAAAGTCGAAAAAATGGCTCTGATTACGTTCGCACTGGTGGCCGTGTTCGGTGGGCTTACGCTGTTCTTTCACAACGATGAATTCATTAAATGGAAAGTCACCGTGATTTACGCGCTGTTTGCCGGTGCATTGCTGATCAGCCAATGGGTAATGAAAAAGCCACTGATCCAGCGCATGCTGGGTAAAGAGCTGACGCTGCCACAGGAAGTATGGTCCCGTCTGAATATCGCCTGGGCGCTGTTCTTTATTCTTTGCGGCCTGGCGAATATCTACATCGCCTTCTGGCTGCCGCAGAATATCTGGGTCAACTTCAAGGTCTTTGGCCTGACGGCGCTGACGCTCATCTTCACTCTGTTAAGCGGTGTCTATATCTACCGGCACATGCCGCAGGATGATAAACACTGATGAATCCCCGACCAGAACGTGCACAACAGGCGTTCTGGTCTATTCTCTCCTGCCAAAAATCATAGTAGCATCCCGCCTGAAGTCTTCAGTTACGAGTTTAAAACAATGACAACAAATGACGCCCCTCAGGGCGAACTGGTTTTACGCACACTGGCAATGCCTGCGGACACGAATGCCAATGGCGATATTTTTGGCGGCTGGCTGATGTCGCAAATGGATATGGGCGGCGCAATTCTGGCAAAAGAGATCGCGCATGGTCGCGTTGTGACCGTCCGGGTGGATGGGATGACCTTCCTGCGCCCGGTCGCGGTGGGTGATGTGGTCTGCTGCTATGCACGCTGCGTCAAGCGCGGTAATACTTCCATTTCCATTAACATTGAAGTCTGGGTGAAGAAGGTCTCATCTGAACCGATTGGACAGCGTTATAAAGCAACAGAAGCGCTGTTTATTTATGTGGCAGTCGATAGCGAGGGCAAACCCCGGCAGTTGCCTCAGGCCTGATCTTCAGGCATAAAAAAGCCTCCTTGCGGAGGCTTTTCTTATTCCATCTGCGCCCCGCCGTTCAGGCGGAAAACAATATTAACGATCAACCCACTGCCTGGTTTGCCTGGCTCATAACGCCATCTGCGCATCGCCGATTTCACTTCACGCTCAAACATATTTGAAGGCTGAGCAGACAAGATTTCCACGTTATCAACACGCCCGTCCGGGGTGACGTCAAATTTGACCCGCACGCGACCTTCAATGCGCAACGCCTGAGCACGAGGAGGATATTGCGGCTGGTTGCGGCTCACGGCGCGCGGGCCAGCGGGCGCGGTTGGCGTCGGTTTTGCGGTCGCGGGCGTGTTATTCATCAACGGACGCGAAGGCGCTGTGTTTTCTACCCTCTGCGTAGCGCGTGGTTCAACCGGACGTTCTTCCCGTTTAGGGCGCTCCTCCACCTTTTTCACCGGTTTTGGTTTCGGCTTAGGCTTCGGTTTGGGTTCTGGCTTATGGATCACCACCGGCGCTTCCTTTGGTGGCTCCGGAACCGGCTCAGGTTCTGGTTCTGGTTCTGGCTCAGCAACCGGCTGCGGCGGTGGTGCAACCTGCGGCGGCTCAAGATCCGCAGGCGAGACCATCGTCACTGAAATGGGCTGCGAAGGCGCTGGCATTTCAATAACCTGATGAACCGAGGTATAGAGCAAACCCGCCACGACAGCACCGTGAATCACGACAGAAAGCAGCGTCGGCCAGGGAAAGCGGCGAGGTAAATCAAGGGTCATCGAAGTCATAATCATCAACGTTAAAAAACCGAATCCTGATTTTAAATGCAAATAGCAATCATATTCAATAAGACACTTTGTTCTGGCGCAATTTAGGCGCGGGAGAGGCCAAAAAAGAGGCATTCAGATCAGGGTATTAACATTGTTTTTATTTTACATTGCAGTCAGTTGTCCTTTCACATAACGTAACTGACACTTTTAATGGTTAAGGAGCTTCACCGTGTTTTACGTGATTTACTCTGAAGATGTCGCTGATTCCCTGGAAAAACGCCAGTCTGTACGCCCTGCTCACCTCGCACGCTTACAGTTGCTACAGGATGAAGGGCGTTTACTGACTGCGGGCCCTATGCCGGCCGTCGACAGCAACGATCCGGGTGCTGCCGGTTTTTCTGGCTCCACGGTGATTGCCGAGTTTGAATCCCAGGAGGCCGCTCAGGCCTGGGCCGATGCCGATCCGTACGTTGCTGCGGGTGTGTATGCGAAAGTGACGGTTCGACCGTACAAAAAAGTGTTTTGATACTAAAAAAGGCTCCCTCAGGAGCCTTTCTTTCAATCAATGCAGCGATGCTAACCGCGCCGCAAACCCGACAAACAACAGTCCTATCAGGCCGTTCCCCAGCTTTGCCAGTTTCTTTTTCGTTTTCAGATAACGTGTGACAAAAGCGCCTGAGAAGATCAGGAAGCTCATATACATAAAGCTTATTAGCTCAAGCGTGGTCGCGAGGATCAGGAAAGAGGTACCGGTATTCTTCGCATTCACATCGATAAACTGAACAAAGAACGAGACGTAGAACAGAATCGCTTTCGGGTTCGTCAGGCTC
Organism: Enterobacter sp. 50793107; assembly: GCF_001463365.1. Lineage (NCBI taxonomy): Bacteria > Pseudomonadati > Pseudomonadota > Gammaproteobacteria > Enterobacterales > Enterobacteriaceae > Enterobacter > Enterobacter sp. 50793107. The sequence goes on from NZ_LNII01000158.1 coordinate 21,918, forward strand.
AATACCAGCGAGCGTTTCATGATCATGCTGGCGGGCTCGGTACCGCTTTCATGTGTATTATTCTGACGGGTAATGACCGACCAGAGCATTTTACCGCCCAGCCACAGCAGATAAAAAGCACCTAAATAACGTACGATATTAAACAGTACCGGTGTGGTCTGAATTAACGCGGCAACGCCCGCCCAGGCCAGGAACATCAGTACGGCATCGCCGATAAACACGCCGGTGGCGGCGAGATATCCTTTTTTAACGCCGTGACCAATCCCGGTTTTCAGCACAAATAAAGTATTCGGCCCTGGCACCAGTACGATAAAAAATGCGCCGACAACGTATGTCCAGAAATTCAGTACGCCAAACTCCGCAAACACTTCTCCCTCCTTTTGCTCAACACAACAGGAATAGCGCTGCAAAGACGCTATTCCCAACAACCAGACGCCATAAAATCATTGGGCACCTTACGGTGCCCTGATGGTTCTCAGAAATCCTGGACTGCGAACAGCAACGCGTTGCGGTGCCGGGTCATTCCACATTTCCTGATGGCGTGTATACGCATATTGCGGCGGGATTGTGCTTCCAGCCAACGAGCCTTACGACGGTTCACCTGTCGCAACATGCGCCAGCGCCCTACTTCAGTTCTACTGCGCTTCATGTCTACAACTCTTTCTTTAAAAGAGAGGCCATTATAAACCCAACCCTGCAGCAAACCAGCGCTTTTACCTGGCGTTTTTATTTGCCAGATGATTCCTGATGCGTACACTCATAACAATACGCTTTCAAAAGGATTTTTTTACCTATGACAACCTTCTACACCGTGGTGAGTTGGCTGGTCATTCTGGGATACTGGCTGTTAATCGCGGGTGTGACATTGCGCATCCTGATGAAGCGCAGAGCCGTACCCTCTGCCATGGCCTGGCTTCTTATAATTTATATCCTGCCGCTGGTAGGAATTATTGCCTATCTCTCTTTCGGTGAACTTCATCTGGGCAAGCGTCGTGCCGAGCGTGCCCGGGCCATGTGGCCTTCCACCGCCAAATGGCTGAGCGATCTTAAAGCCTGTAAACACATCTTCGCAGAGGAAAACAGCAGCGTTGCCTCCTCATTATTTAAACTGTGCGAACTCAGACAAGGTATTGGTGGGGTAAAAGGCAATCAGCTCCAGCTGCTGACCTCTTCTGATGACGTCATGCAGGCCTTGATCCGCGATATTCAACTGGCTCGTCACAATATCGAGATGGTGTTCTATATCTGGCAGCCCGGCGGGATGGCGGACCAGGTGGCGGAATCGCTGATGGCTGCCGCACGTCGTGGCATTCACTGCCGTTTGATGCTCGACTCCGCAGGCAGCGTCGCCTTTTTCCGTAGCCCCTGGGCAGGGATGATGCGTAATGCCGGCATAGAAGTGGTCGAGGCGTTAAAGGTCAATTTACTGCGCGTTTTCCTGCGCCGGATGGATCTTCGCCAGCACCGCAAGATGATCATGATCGACAACTATATTGCCTATACCGGCAGCATGAACATGGTTGACCCCCGCTTCTTCAAGCAGGACTCGGGTGTCGGCCAGTGGATTGACCTGATGGCAAGGATGGAAGGACCGATTGCCACCTCCATGGGGATTGTCTATTCCTGTGACTGGGAGATAGAAACCGGTAAGCGTATTCTCCCGCCGCCACCGGATGGCAATATCATGCCCTTTGAAGAGGCCAGCGGACATACCATCCATACCATTGCCTCCGGGCCGGGTTTCCCGGAGGATTTAATCCATCAGGCGCTACTGACCGCCACTTACGCGGCGCGTGAATATTTGATCATGACCACGCCCTACTTCGTTCCGAGCGATGACCTGCTGCACGCAATCTGCACCGCAGCACAGCGCGGTGTCGATGTCAGCATCATTCTGCCACGCAAAAATGACTCACTTCTGGTGGGCTGGGCCAGCCGCGCGTTCTTTAGCGAACTGCTTGCCGCCGGGGTAAAAATCTACCAGTTTGAAGGCGGGCTCCTGCATACCAAAAGCGTCCTCGTGGACGGTGAGTTAAGTCTGGTGGGCACGGTAAACCTGGATATGCGCAGCCTGTGGTTAAACTTTGAAATCACGCTGGTCATTGATGATGCCGGATTCGGCGGTGACCTGGCGGCGGTACAGGACGATTATATCTCCCGTTCGCGCCTGCTGGATGCCCGGCTGTGGGTAAAACGTCCGCTGTGGCAGAGAATTGCTGAACGACTGTTTTACTTCTTTAGTCCGTTGCTGTAAAACGTGCCCAACGATGTTTAACAGGTAGTCATCATGGAAATGGATCTGAACAATCGCCTGACCGAAGACGAAACGCTCGAGCAGGCCTATGACATTTTTCTCGAACTGGCGGTTGATAACCTCGATCCCGCAGATGTGATCCTCTTTAATCTGCAGTTCGAAGAGCGCGGCGGCGCGGAGTTATTCGACCCTGCAGAAGACTGGGCTGAGCACGTGGATTACGATCTCAATCCTGACTTCTTTGCCGAAGTGGTGATTGGGCTGGCAGATGAAGATGGTGGCGAAATTAATGACATCTTCGCCCGCGTGCTGCTCTGTCGCGAGAAAGACCATAAGCTGTGCCATATCATCTGGCGCGAATAGTAAAAGGCTGCGAATGCAGCCTTTTTTTTAATCCGGTAGCGCACTCCCGCAACGGTTACAGTAGCGGGCGTTAAGCTCATGTTCAGTCCGGTGACAACCCGGACATTTTCGCTGCTGTTTGCGGCTCTGAAATGCGCTGCTCATATGGGTTGTGATAAGACCTGTCGGAATGGCAATCACCGAATACCCAATCAGAATCAGCACCGATGCGACGATACGTCCAAGCGGCGTGTGCGGCGTGATATCCCCGTAGCCAACGGTCGTGACGGTGACAATGGCCCAATACACAGAGGCATTCAGCGTTGTGAAGCCATATTTTGGCCCTTCTATCAGGTACATCAACGCACCGAAAACAATCATGACGATCGCGATGAACGAGTAAAACAGAATGAGCTGATGCCGGGCACTGACTATTGCGCTCCAGAAGACCCGCAGAGACGGCATAAAACGCAGCAATTTCAGAATACGTAATACACGAATAACGCGCATCGCCCGCCATGCAAAGACATAGCTCAGGCTAATCTCCGGCCACAACCACATGACATAGAGCGGCAGGACGGTGGCTAAATCGATAAATCCCCAGAAGCTGAAAACATATCTCGCCGGGTTGGGCCAGCAGACGACCCGCAGCAGATATTCAGCAGTAAAGACCAGGGTAATAATCAGTTCGATCCAGACAAAAATATGCCATTCATCATAGGTCAGGTGATACTGCGTCCCGGCTCCCGATTCAAAGAAAATAACCACCACGCTGATGAGTGCAAACAGTCCGCAGATCCCTTCGAAGCGGCGTCCGGATATCGTTTTAGGATCGAATAAAAAATGATAAAGCCGCCGACGGGCTGAGGTGAATAGACTCGACACGGTAACCTCGCAAAAAATAAGGGCTGACATCATGTCAGCCCTTGCGATTATAACGGGTCTACTTTCAGGCAGGAAACCGCATGTCGGAAACTGCCTTCCAGAACCGGTCGTGTTTTCGCACACTCCGGCCCGGCCAGTGGGCATCGCGTACGGAACACGCAGCCTGATGGCGGATTAATCGGCGACGGCAATTCGCCTTCCAGCAGCTGGATGGTTTTATTTTTTTCCAGATCGGGATCGGGAATTGGCACCGCGGACATCAGCGCTTTGGTGTAGGGGTGCAGTGGATTGTGGTACACCTCATCATAGGTGCCCAGCTCCACGGCATGGCCCAGGTACATAACCAGTACGCGGTCAGAAATGTGCTTCACCACCGCCAGGTCGTGCGCAATGAAGATCAGCGACAGCCCCATCTCACGCTGCAGCTTCTGCAGCAGGTTAACCACCTGCGCCTGAATCGACACGTCCAGCGCGGAGACAGGCTCATCGCAGATGATCAGCTTCGGCTCAAGGATTAACGCGCGGGCAATACCGATACGCTGACACTGGCCGCCGGAGAATTCGTGCGGATAGCGGTTGATGAGGTTTGGCAGCAGCCCCACTTTCATCATCATCGCCTTAACACGATCGCGTACTTCCTGACGTGGCATCTTCGGATGATAGGTCCGCAGCGGCTCGGCAATGATTTCACCAATGGTCATACGCGGGTTTAAGGACGCCAGCGGATCCTGGAATATCATCTGGATATCGCTGCGTACGTCGCGCCACTCTTCGGGCTTCATCCCCAGCAGATCTTTACCCAGCCATGCCACTTTACCACCGGTCGCTTTCACCAGACCGATAATGGCACGCGCAAAGGTCGATTTACCGCAGCCGGACTCACCCACCACGCCCAGCGTTTCCCCTTCATACAGACGAAGCGTTACGCCATCCACAGCTTTCAGGGTCTTGGGCGGCTGCCAGAACCACTGTTTACCGTCTTTGATGTCGAAATGCACTTTAAGATCGGCAATTTCGAGCAGCACATTTCTTTTTTCATCTAATGCGTTCATACCAGCTCCTCCTGCGGCTTAAAGCAGGCGCGCAGACGGCCTGGTGCAAACTCTTCCAGCGGCGGAGCGCTGTTACAAATCTCCATCGCGTGCGGGCAACGCGGCTGGAACGGGCAGCCTTTCGGCAGGCGCAGCAGGTTTGGCGGGTTGCCCGGAATGGTCAACAGGGATTCCCCTTCCGCATCAAGACGTGGCACCGCATTCAACAGGCCGATCGAGTACGGATGCGCAGGCTGATAGAAAACATCGCGCGCTTTGCCATATTCCATCGTACGACCAGCATACATCACCAGCACTTTGTCACAGATACCGGCAACCACGCCCAAATCGTGGGTGATCATGATAATCGCCGTGTTGAACTCACGCTTAAGCTCGTTCAGCAGGGTCATGATTTGCGCCTGGACGGTCACATCCAGCGCGGTGGTCGGTTCATCGGCAATCAGCAGTTTTGGACGACACAGCAGCGCCATGGCAATCATCACACGCTGACGCATACCGCCAGAGAACTCATGCGGGAACATGCGCATGCGCTTACGCGCCTCTGGCATTTTTACCGCATCGAGCATTTTAACGGACTCTTCAAAGGCTTCGGCTTTGCTCAACCCTTTGTGCAGCATCAGGACTTCCATCAGTTGCTCACCGACGCGCATGTACGGGTTCAACGAGGTCATCGGATCCTGGAAAATCATTGAAATCTGCTCAGCACGCAGCTTGTTCAGCTCGTGTTCAGGCAGGTTGAGGATCTCACGTCCGTTGAATTTGGCGGATCCGCCAATTACACCGTTTGCGGCCAGCAGCCCCATCAGCGCGAACGCCGTCTGAGATTTCCCGGAGCCGGATTCGCCCACGATACCCAGCGTTTCACCTGCGCGCAGGTTGAAGTTGAGATCGTTTACGGCGGTGACATCACCGTCCGGCGTCTTAAAGGTGACGCGGAGATCGTTTACATCCAGCAGAAGGTCACTCCGCTGTTGCGCCTGTGGCGCAGTTGCCGTTTCAATAATTGTCATGACGGCGCTCCTTAACGGTCTTTCGGGTCGAGGGCATCACGCAGGCCATCGCCGATAAAGTTGAAACAGAACAGGGTCACGACCAGGAAACCCGCCGGGTATAACAGCAGCCACGGTGAAACTTCCATTGAATTTGCGCCATCGCTCAACAGCGCGCCCCAGCTGCTCAGCGGCTCTTGCGTGCCCAGCCCCAGGAAGCTCAGGAAAGATTCAAACAGGATCATGCTTGGTACCAGCAGTGAGGCATACACCACCACCACGCCCAGCACGTTAGGAACAATGTGGCGGACAACGATATTCCCTGTCGATACCCCCCCCACCTGCGCCGCTTCGATAAACTCTTTGCGTTTAAGGCTCAGCGTCTGGCCACGTACGATACGCGCCATATCCAGCCAGGAGACCATGCCGATGGCCACGAAGATCAACAGGATGTTCTGGCCGAAGAAGGTTACCAGCAGGATCACGAAGAACATGAACGGGAAGGAGTTTAAAATCTCCAGCAGACGCATCATGACCGAGTCCACTTTCCCGCCGAGATAGCCGGAGAGCGAGCCGTAGAGCGTACCGACGATCACGGCAACCAGCGCCGCTGCAATCCCCACCATCAATGAAATACGGCCCCCAATGGCAACGCGGACCAGCAGGTCACGGCCGGACGAGTCCGTACCAAAGTAGTGACCGGACTCCATATCCGGCGCGCTGGACATCATGCCCCAGTCCGTATCGAAATAGGTGAATTGCGACAGCATCGGCGCCAGGGTCACAAACAGCGCGATCAGCACCAGAACAACCAGACTGGCGACCGCTGCGCGGTTATGCATAAAGCGACGGCGGGCGTCCTGCCAGAGGCTACGACCTTCGACTTCCAGTTTTTCACTGAAGTTTTCCAGCGCCTCGCTGTTTTTCTTACTCAACATCATGGCGTGCTCCAGTTAGTAACGGATTTTCGGGTCGATAACGGCATACAGCACATCGACAACAGCGTTAAAGAGAATGGTCAACGCACCCACGAGGATCGTCAGGCTCAGCACCAGAGAATAGTCGCGGTTGAGGGCACCGTTAACAAACAGCTGGCCAATACCCGGCAGACCGTAGATGGTTTCAATAACCATTGAACCGGTAATAATACCGACGAACGCCGGTCCCATGTACGAGAGCACAGGTAAAAGAGCCGGCTTGAGCGCATGGCGGAAGATAATCCGGCGCATCGGCAACCCTTTCGCGCGCGCGGTACGGATGAAGTTTGAATGTAACACTTCAATCATCGAACCACGGGTGATACGCGCGATACTGGCGATGTAAGCCAGAGAAAGCGCCACCATCGGTAAAATCATGAATTTCAGTGCCCCGCCGTTCCAGCCGCCGCCGGGCAGCCATTTCAGCGTGATGGCAAATATCATCACCAGTAACGGCGCGACAACGAAGCTGGGGATAACCACCCCGGTCATTGCGACCCCCATTACCGTATAATCCCATTTGGTATTTTGTTTAAGCGCGGCGATAACGCCTGCGGTGACCCCGAGAACCACGGCCAACAAAAATGCCGCAGCACCCAGTTTTGCCGATACCGGGAAGCTGGACGCCACCAGGTCGTTAACGGAATAGTCTTTATATTTGAATGACGGCCCGAAATCGCCATGCGCCAGTTGCTTCAGATAGTTGAAGTATTGCGTGGAGATAGGATCGTTTAAATGATATTTCGCTTCGATATTCGCCATCACTTCAGGTGGCAGCGTACGTTCACCCGTGAATGGACTTCCCGGCGCGAGACGCATCATAAAGAAGGAAATTGTAATTAGAATAAATAACGTTGGTATCGCTTCTAAACAGCGACGCAGGATAAATTTCAACATTGCCCGTACCTTCTGGCGTGTGCCTGATGAATGTTACAAAGTAGACACAGTGGGGCAAGCCAGGCCCGCCCCACGTATTGCCATTAATGCTTGATAATATAAAGATTCTTAACAGAAATATTATCCAACGGGTCTTTACCGGTATAGCCGCCAACCCATGGTTTCACCAGGCGGGCGTTCACGTAGTAGTAAACCGGTACAATTGCCGAGTCTTTATCGAGCTGTTGTTCTGCTTTGGCGTACAGGTCTGCGCGTTTTGCATCGTCAGTAACCTGCAGCGTTTCAGCGATAAGCTTATCGAATGCCGGGCTCTTATAGTGCGCCGTGTTGTTCGAGCTGTCGCTGAGCATGGTATTCAGGAAAGATGTCGGTTCATTATAGTCCGCACACCAGCCTGCACGGGCCACGTCAAAGGTGCCCTGATGACGGGTATCCAGGAAGGTTTTCCACTCCTGGTTTTCCAGCTTAACGTTCGCGCCCAGGTTTTTCTTCCAGATAGAGGCAACGGCAATCGCCAGTTTTTTATGCAGATCGGACGTGTTGTACAACAGATTAAACGTCAGCGGTTTATCTGCGGTGTATCCTGCTTCGGCCAGCAGTTTTTTCGCTTCTTCGTTACGTTTTTCCTGTGACCACTTGAACCACTCAGGCTCAACCAGTTTCATGCCGTCGGTGTACGGAGGAGTGTAGCTGTAGGCTGGCAGATCGCCCTGGTTTTTCACTTTGTTCACGATGATATCGCGATCCAGTGCCAGCTTCAGCGCCGTACGGACACGTACGTCGGTGAACGGTGCTTTCTGGTTGTTAATTTCGTAGTAATAAGTACACAGGTATGGATCGACATGAACTTCTTTCGGGATCTCTTTCTTCAGTTTCTGGAACAGTTCAATCGGCATGTTGTTATAGGTCATGTCGATTTCACCGCTGCGGTAGCGGTTCACGTCAGTCACTTCAGAAGAGATTGGCAGGTAGGTCACCTGGTTAATCACGGTTTTGGCGTTATCCCAGTATTGCGGGTTACGCTCCAGAACCATACGTTCGTTGACCACCCAGTCTTTCAGTTTATAAGCACCGTTGGTCACAATATTGGCAGGCTGGGTCCATTTTTCACCGAATTTTTCCACTGCGGATTTCGGTACCGGGGAGACAGACGGGTGAACCAGCAGCTTATAGAAGTACGGAACAGGTTCGCTCAACGTCACTTCAAACGTGTTGGCATCAATCGCTTTTACACCCAGATCGGTGACCGGTTTTTTACCGGCGATGATGTCATCGATATTGGCGATATGGCCATATTGCAGATAGCTCGCATACGGAGAGGCGGTGTTTGGATTCGCCAGGCGCTGCCAGCTGTAAACGAAATCTTCGGCGGTAACCGGTGTACCGTCGGACCATTTAGCATCTTTGCGCAGATGGAAGGTCCAGACTTTAAAATCTTTATTTTCCCACTTTTCGGCGACACCCGGCGCCGGGTGGCCTTCTACGTCAGTGACCAGCAGCCCTTCAAACAGGTCGCGGTTGACGTTTGACTCTGGCACGCCCTCAATTTTGTGCGGATCAAGAGACTGAACTTCCGCCCCGTTGTTACGTACCAGCGTCTGCTTCTCAGCCAGCTGTACCCCCGCAGGCACGTCCGCAGCCATTGCAGCGTTGCCCGCGATTAGCGCAGTTAAAATCCCCGCCGCTACCAGATTTTTTTTTGTGATGATGGACATTGTGTTGGTACTCCACTCATTATAATTACTGGCCTTCGCCAGCTGTGTAATCCCCTGTTGGGGCCTGTACAGCGCAGGAGTTTTTTTTTGCTGCTGTCAGGTTCTTTTTACTTCTTGCTATCACCGACTTCTTTATTACTGACCGCTCGTATGGCCGTCTTGCGTCGATTCTTTACACGTCTCCCCTGTCTGAGACATGTGTTGGATATTCGCGAAGATGACTATATGAAAATAATTCTCATCTTCTTGTTTTATGCTGCAAAATATTAGGCCGGAAAGTATCAAAAGGCGTAAACGCACGCCAATACATTTTGCAAATTTGTTAAGCAATTCTCTTTTACGAAGTGTACTAAATCGTTGAGGGCAGCCCTGCCTGACACGAAAGGACAAGAAAAACCTTCTCATTCAAAGCGATAGAAAAATCAATCTCTCTGAGCGCGTCGCTGCGCTACCATCACGTCATTTTGTACAAAAATTTAACAACTGATTATTATTTAGCACATTCCTCTAAGGGAACGTTGAATTTACTAATATCATTTCGGTTATCACTCAGCAAGCCCCAGAGTATCGTGTGAGTAAAATAACAGAATGATCGCAGGTTTTCTGTGCAGGCGGGAAACGGTGGGATTAATAACTTGTTGAAATATAAGAATTGAACATTATTAGTAGAATTTATTATGGCAGGTAAGCATTTCAACTTTATTTATATGATTTGCTGATATTCACGTAAAAAAACGGAGCCGTTGGCTCCGTTCTTTCGTATGAAATGTCAGTGCAATAAGCCAGGGAAAATGCTTTTGATGCCGGTCACAATGAATTCGATGCCCAGGGCCATCAATAGCAACCCCATAATACGGGTAATGACGTTGATGCCTGTCTGCCCAAGCAGACGCACCAGCCAGGGTGCCATGCGGAAAACGCCCCAACAACAAAGCGCAAAAATGGCAATGGCGACAGAAAAGCCAATCAGATGCATCCAGTTGTGGTAGCGCGTACCCCAGACAATCGTCGAGCTAATAGCGCCGGGACCGGCCATCAGCGGTAACGCCAGCGGCACTACACCAATGCTCTCGCGAATGGCGGTTTCTGATTTTTCCTGCTTGTTCTGTTTGTCTTCCCCCAGCTTACCGCTGATCATCGACATAGCGATGGTGACCACCAGGATCCCACCCGCAATACGGAAAGAATCAATCGAGATACCGAACACCTGAAGAATGGCATCCCCAAGGTAAAGGGAGGTCAGGAGAATAATCGCCACTGACAGGTTAGCGGTAAGATTGGTTTTGTTTCTGGCCGCCGCCGTCTGGTAACTGGTCATACTAATGAAGACAGGAATGATCCCCACCGGGTTGACCAATGCAAACAAACCAATAAAAAACTTAAAATATGTTGGAAAATCAAAGAGCGATAAGATCACATTTTGCTCCGCTTATGCGTATGCCCCGGGGCTGACAACTGTCAGTGAAAATCGCGCTGAAGATACGCTTTTTATCAGCATACTTCACCAGAAATCTGTGCCAAAACGTTATCAATTCATGATGTTAAATATTTGTATAAGCAATGATAGCGCCACTTCCAATAGTTACTTAATTATTTAACACTGGAATAATCTCAAAGAAATAACCCTGCTGAAAGGTATCAGCTTGGGGGAAAATTGACGCAGATCATGATTTTCGTACTCAGAAGTGAGTAATCTTGATTACGCCCCCAGGGAGATGACCTGCCAAAAAAGGATGATGCTAAGGTAAGGCTCTTTTAGTAAATTAGTGTGCTGGTGCAGGAAGTAACCCATTGTTTTACTGTGTGTTACGCAAGTCGTATTGGCTCTGTCTATACTGTCTGACGTATCGAGCGCTGGTTTACTAAAAGAGTTTAAACATTATCAGGAGAGCATTATGGCTGTTACTAATATCGCTGAACTGAACGCCCTCGTCGAGCGCGTTAAAAAAGCCCAGCGTGAATATGCCAATTTCACCCAAGAACAGGTTGATAAAATCTTCCGCGCGGCCGCTCTGGCTGCTGCAGATGCTCGAATCCCTCTCGCTAAAATGGCCGTTGCCGAATCCGGCATGGGTATCGTTGAAGATAAAGTGATCAAAAACCACTTCGCTTCAGAGTATATCTACAACGCCTATAAAGATGAGAAAACCTGTGGCGTGCTGTCTGAAGACGACACTTTCGGTACTATCACCATTGCAGAACCTATCGGCATTATTTGCGGTATCGTTCCAACCACCAACCCAACGTCTACCGCTATCTTCAAATCTCTGATCAGCCTGAAGACCCGTAACGCAATCATCTTCTCCCCGCACCCACGTGCAAAAGATGCGACCAACAAAGCCGCTGACATCGTTCTGCAGGCTGCGATTGCTGCCGGTGCACCTAAAGATCTGATCGGCTGGATCGACCAACCGTCCGTTGAGCTTTCTAACGCGCTGATGCACCACCCGGACATTAACCTGATCCTGGCGACCGGTGGTCCTGGCATGGTTAAAGCGGCATACAGTTCCGGTAAACCTGCTATCGGCGTAGGCGCGGGTAATACCCCAGTGGTTATTGATGAAACAGCCGATATCAAACGTGCTGTTGCGTCCGTGTTGATGTCCAAAACCTTCGACAACGGTGTTATCTGTGCTTCTGAACAGTCTGTTGTTGTTGTTGATTCCGTTTATGATGCTGTTCGCGAACGTTTCGCCAGCCACGGCGGCTACCTGCTGCAGGGCAAAGAGCTGAAAGCTGTTCAGGATATCATTCTGAAAAATGGCGCGCTGAACGCGGCTATCGTGGGTCAGCCAGCGTATAAAATCGCTGAACTGGCAGGCTTCACTGTTCCGGCAACCACCAAAATTCTGATTGGTGAAGTTAAAGTTGTCGACGAAAGCGAACCATTCGCTCACGAAAAACTGTCCCCTACTCTGGCGATGTACCGCGCCAAAGATTTCGAAGACGCAGTAGAGAAAGCAGAGAAACTGGTTGCGATGGGTGGTATCGGCCACACCTCTTGCCTGTACACTGACCAGGATAACCAGCCAGAACGTGTTGCTCACTTTGGTCAGATGATGAAAACTGCACGTATCCTGATCAACACCCCGGCTTCTCAGGGTGGTATCGGCGACCTGTACAACTTCAAACTCGCACCTTCCCTGACTCTGGGTTGTGGTTCCTGGGGTGGTAACTCCATCTCTGAAAACGTTGGTCCAAAACACCTGATCAACAAGAAAACCGTTGCTAAGCGAGCTGAAAACATGTTGTGGCACAAACTTCCGAAATCTATCTACTTCCGCCGTGGTTCTCTGCCAATCGCGCTGGATGAAGTGATTACTGATGGCCACAAACGTGCGCTCATCGTGACTGACCGTTTCCTGTTCAACAACGGTTACGCTGACCAGATCACCTCTGTTCTTAAAGCCGCTGGCGTAGAAACTGAAGTGTTCTTTGAAGTTGAAGCTGACCCAACCCTGAGCGTTGTGCGTAAAGGTGCGGAGCTGGCTAACTCCTTCAAACCAGATGTGATTATCGCACTGGGTGGTGGTTCCCCAATGGACGCCGCGAAAATCATGTGGGTAATGTACGAGCATCCAGAAACCCACTTCGAAGAACTGGCGCTGCGCTTTATGGACATCCGTAAACGTATCTACAAGTTCCCGAAAATGGGCGTAAAAGCGAAGATGATCGCCGTTACCACCACTTCCGGTACAGGTTCTGAAGTTACGCCGTTCGCAGTGGTCACTGATGACGCAACGGGTCAGAAATACCCACTGGCTGACTACGCGCTGACCCCAGATATGGCTATCGTTGATGCCAACCTGGTGATGGATATGCCGAAATCACTGTGTGCATTCGGTGGTCTGGACGCTGTGACTCACGCCCTGGAAGCCTATGTTTCCGTACTGGCTTCTGAGTTCTCTGATGGTCAGGCTCTGCAGGCGCTGAAACTGCTGAAAGAAAACCTGCCAGCGTCTTACAACGAAGGGTCTAAAAACCCGGTTGCCCGTGAGCGTGTCCACAGTGCAGCAACCATCGCCGGTATCGCGTTTGCTAACGCCTTCCTCGGGGTTTGCCACTCCATGGCTCACAAACTGGGTTCTCAGTTCCACATTCCTCACGGTCTGGCGAACGCCCTGTTGATCAGCAACGTTATCCGTTATAACGCGAATGACAACCCAACCAAGCAGACTGCTTTCAGCCAGTACGACCGTCCGCAAGCACGTCGTCGTTACGCTGAAATCGCAGACCACCTGGGTCTGAGCGCACCGGGCGACCGTACTGCTGCTAAGATCGAGAAACTGCTGGCATGGCTGGAAAGCCTGAAGGCTGAACTGGGCATTCCTAAATCTATCCGCGAAGCGGGTGTTCAGGAAGCTGACTTCCTGGCACACGTTGATAAGCTGTCTGAAGATGCATTCGATGACCAGTGTACTGGTGCGAACCCGCGCTACCCACTGATCTCCGAGCTGAAACAGATCCTGCTGGATACATTCTACGGACGTGAGTTCAAAGAAGGTGACGTTGCTGCTGTGAAAACAGAAGCACCCGTCATTAAAGCTGACAAAAAAGCGAAGAAAAGCGCTTAATTGACCGCTGTTAAAAAAACCCGCCTCTGGCGGGTTTTTTTATGTCTGAAGATCAGGCTTTGAGTTCTTTGGAACTACTTCCGGTTATCGTGCTGAATCGCCGTCAGGGAGCCCACAGACAACGCCTCTTTATAATGCTTACGACAGACCGACACATAGCGTTCATTGCCCCCTATCACCACCTGCTCACCGTCTGCATAGGGTTTACCAGACTGATCAAGACGAAGCACCATACTGGCTTTACGGCCGCAAAAACAGATGGTTTTCAGTTCGACCAGTTTATCGGACCAGGCAAGCAAATACTGGCTACCGGCAAATAGCTCCCCGCGAAAGTCCGTGCGCAAACCGTAGCAGAGAACGGGAATATCAAGTTCATCTACGACCTCTGAAAGCGCATGCACCTGTTCACGCGTCAGGAACTGGCTTTCATCGACCAGAACGCAATGAATGGGCTGGGAAGTATGCTCGGCACGGATATCCTGCAACAGGTCCGTTTGTGGGTTAAACAGTCTGGCCGGAGACGAGAGACCAATTCTTGAACTCACCTTACCTGCACCGAAGCGATCGTCGATTTCAGCGGTGTAAACAACGGTGCGCATCCCTCGTTCCTGATAATTGTAAGAGGATTGCAGTAACGCCGTGGATTTTCCGGCATTCATTGCCGAATAGTAGAAATAAAGTTGTGCCATTGGCCGTCAAACCCTAATCAATGTGTAATATTCCCAATGATTCATTGTACCATATTTTGTCTGGTCATCAGCGATACACCACACAGAGTATGGGGTTCAAGCCGCAGTTAACCACGAGATGCACAGGAAAATAATGCGATAAAACAGGAGGTAAACGGATTCAGCATGCTCTATATGTCGCGAACCCACTAAACATAACACTTCTTTTTATACTGGAATCCACGTTCATTAAAATTCACTATTTATTAACTATTTTTGCCCTGGCAACGCTGGCAGAAACTAATACAAAAGGCTGATATTTATCCGCCGCAACTATAATTCCTGCGGTAAATGTCACAAAAAAAAGATGCAACCGAACGGGTTAAGCAGGTAAGCGTGATAACAAGCGAGCCTGTGTGGGTATGAAATTTAAGTTAGCGTAATTAATAATAGCGCGCATTATTCCGTATTTTTTGAATTCCTTACATTCCCACCTATTGCACAACTGAATTTATCGCTCTATTATTAGGACAACACCCCCCCCCCCATTATAAGTTTGAGATTACTACAATGAGCGAAGCACTTAAAATTCTGAACAACATCCGTACTCTTCGTGCGCAGGCAAGAGAATGCACCCTGGAAACGCTTGAAGAAATGCTGGAAAAATTAGAAGTTGTAGTTAATGAACGTCGCGAAGAAGAAAGCGCTGCTGCTGCTGAAATCGAAGAGCGTACGCGTAAACTGCAGCAATATCGTGAAATGCTGATTGCTGATGGTATCGATCCAAATGAATTGCTGAACAGCATGGCTGCAGCGAAGACCGGTACTAAAGCAAAACGCGCTGCTCGTCCTGCTAAATATAGCTATGTAGACGAGAACGGCGAAACTAAAACCTGGACTGGCCAGGGTCGTACGCCTGCTGTTATCAAAAAAGCCATGGATGAGCAAGGTAAACAGCTGGACGACTTCCTGATCAAGGATTAATCCTAACGTATTCAGAAAAATCCCGCTTAATGCGGGATTTTTTTTATCCTCAATTCCTGCAAACATTCCCTTACATGCCGTCATATTGGGACATCGTACTATTTAACGTTCCTTACAGACCGGCGTGGTTACCCTGAGTTGTGGGCATAAAAAAACCGGTGGGCATCGCCTCACCGGTCTTGATCATTTGCAGACGGGGTTATTTTTTAATACCCACGCTCTCTTTCAGCCAGGCTTTAAATTCTTCACCCAGTGAATTGTGGCGGATGCCATATTCCACGAATGCCTGCATATAACCGAGTTTATTACCGCAGTCGTGGCTCTTACCTTTCATATGGTAGGCTTCAACGGTCTCTTTCTCGATCAGCATATCGATGGCATCGGTCAGCTGGATCTCATCTCCTGCTCCTGGAGGCGTTTTCGCCAGCAGTGGCCAGATTTCAGCACTCAGGACATAGCGACCTACTACCGCCAGATTAGACGGCGCTACGTCGGCTTTAGGCTTCTCTACGACGCCTACCATTGGCACGCTTTCACCGGGTTCAAGATTAACGCCTTTACAGTCAACAACACCGTAAGCCGTCACGTCTTCAACAGGTTCAACCATAATCTGGCTGCTACCCGTTTCGTCAAAGCGCTTGATCATCTCAGCAAGGTTATCCTGAGAGAGATCGGATTCATATTCGTCCAGAATGACGTCTGGCAGAATGACCGCAACAGGTTCATTACCCACAACAGGATATGCACAAAGTACCGCGTGGCCCAGACCTTTCGCCAGCCCCTGACGCACCTGCATAATGGTAACGTGCGGAGGGCAAATAGACTGAACTTCTTCTAACAGCTGACGCTTAACGCGTTTTTCCAGCATGGCTTCGAGTTCGAAACTGGTATCGAAATGGTTTTCGATAGAGTTTTTAGATGAATGTGTAACCAGCACAATTTCAGTGATGCCGGCCGCGATACATTCGTTTACGACATACTGAATTAATGGCTTATCAACCAGTGGCAACATCTCTTTAGGAATTGCCTTAGTTGCTGGTAACATCCTGGTCCCCAATCCCGCTACCGGGATGACGGCCTTTCTGACTTTCGAATTTAGGGCAGCCATTCAAATTCTCGTGAGCTGTTCAAGTTTTGAACTTTTATGCATTAAATAACGCGTTGAGTATATCAGCCTCATCACACAGTCCGGGTCTGAAAAGAACGCGTTGCCTATCAATTAGGATAAATACGCATGAATCCGGGCAGCGATAGTAGCACTCCCCACAAAACACAGGTAAGGCAATCTTAAAATTAAGATCCAACTGCTTATTCCGTGGACAACATTAACCGCAACCGCCCCCCGGCGCCCCAAATTTGGCACTGCCAGGAAGAACAGCGATGGCTAATTTGATTAAGATAAGCCGTACCCAATGTACCCAGCGGCACACCGTTGCTAACCTGAATATGATGTTCCCCGGTATTCAGAGAGGCGTTCAGACCCGCTGAAACGAGGATAAGATTTTTCAATCCACTATGGTAATAGCCAACCAGCAATGGAAATTGTCCTGGTAAATTGGCCTGGCGAAAAAGCTGGTTAACCTGTTTAAGTAAACTGCCTAACTCCGGAAGCCGTTGCCCCTGATGCGATAACTGTTCCTGCAACAGCCCGTTAAATAGCGCACGAAGTAATAATGCTGCTAATACACCATTATCCCCTGCACGGGTAACATCCAGGGAATAAAACGCAAGATCGGAATCCGATAATGGCGCAATATCCAGCACCAGACCGGGCTGATCCGCGGCCACAAGCTGGCGATAATTTATTCGACAGTGTGAAAAGGTCTGTTGTACCGGCGGCTGAAGTTCCTGCAATAGCTTGGCCGCGGCAGGCGGATTACTGACTAAAGCATCCCAGTCCTGGAAAAGGCGCTCTTCTTCCTCGACGCGGGAATTAAACATATTCGGATAAAGGCAGGCCAATACCGTTTCACGCAAACGGTTCAGATCTTTTACTGGTTTCAGCAGAATATCCTGCACCCCCAGACGCAATGCTTTGGCAATATCCGCCATATTTTCCGTCGCGGAGATCACCAGTATGGGCGTCTGGTTGCCCTCATTACGCAGATGTTCAACCAACTTCAGGCCATTCATCCGTGGCATTGCGATATCACAGATCATCAGATCGGGCGTGATACTGACCATTTTTTCCAGGGCATCAACACCATCTTCAGCCAGGGCAGTGGTTGCCCCCAGCGAGGATAACCACGAATCCAGTAGCGATCGGAAAACGGGCTCGTCTTCAACAATCAAAATGTGTTTTCCGGCCAATGGCTGCGTCATGGTTCCTCCCCTGGCTGACAGTTACTAAATAGTGGCATGCTATCGGCACTATCGCCTGTCAGATTTTGCTGAAGTAGTCAAAAAAAGGTGCTCAACGTGCGGTTCGCACAAATGGCAATAATTCGTCCATTTTCTTTTCGACGGCTAAAGAGCCCGCTGCGATGGCGGCCTCAGCCCGATGGAAATCAAGGGTAGAGATTTGTGGACAATAGGGTTGAATCAGAATATCCGGTGGGTCGCCCGCCATACGGTTACGTTTCAGGCGGTTTTCCAGCACCTGGATTGAGGTGGTCATAATCTCCATTGCCGTGGGTGCAGCGACCGAGCGGCGCGCGGCTATCCGACCAATTCGCCCGCGTAAGCGCTCATGCCAGGCCAGTTTTTCCGCCTCCGCATCTTCGCTTTGCAAATTGACCGGCATGAGGTCTTGCTGCATCAGGTGAGCGTCGTGTTGCAAATCGACCGCGATCACGATGTCAGCCCCCATTGCCCGCGTCAAAGAGATTGGCACGGGGTTAACGACTCCGCCATCAACAAGCCAGTACCCATTATGCGGGACAGGAGCCATAAGGCCCGGCATACTGCAGGAGGCGCGAACGGCAAGGTGGATATCCCCTTCGGTCAGCCACAGCTCACGTCCCGTACTGAGATTCGTTGCCACGGCGCCAAATGGCAGCTGACAATCGCTGAAGTCCTGAAGAGGCATAATCTGACGGAACTGGTTGAAGACGCGTTCACCGCGAAGCAAACCGCCGCGCTGCCACGAAAGGTCCATCAGGCGCAGCACGTCCCAGTAACTGAAGGATCGCACCCACGTTTCAAGTTCGGGCAATTTGCCGCACGCATAGGCGGAACCTACCAGCGATCCAATCGAACATCCTGCAACAATATCGACATCGACGCCCATCTGGTTTAAGGCATTTATCACGCCGATGTGTGACCATCCGCGGGCTGCACCTGAGCCCAGCGCCAGTCCTATTTTAACCTTTCTCATTAGCCCTGTTTTACTTCCCCTGGATTCCCGACATAGCGTCAACGCAACAGCTCAGTTAACATGGTGCTACCCGAAGCGTTTTACGCCCTTAATTTTTTGTTCCAGGAAGAGAATCGTGTCTCAACTCTGCCCCTGTGGTAGCGCTCTGGAGTATAGCCTATGTTGCCAGCGATATCTTTCTGGCGATCAGGTTGCACCAGACCCATCACACCTTATGCGTTCACGGTATACCGCTTTTGTGATCAAAGACGCAGACTACCTGATTAAAACCTGGCACCCCTCATGCCAGGCCGCCAGTTTCAAACAAGAGATCGAAGCCGGTTTCGCCAATACCCAGTGGCTCGGTCTTACCATTTATGAATCCGCACCCGGTAGTCACGAAAATGAAGGTTACGTCAGCTTTGTTGCCCGGTTTACTGAACACAATAAACCGGGTGCCATTATCGAACGTTCCCGGTTCTTAAAGGAAAGCGGGCAATGGTATTATATTGACGGAACGCGCCCGCAGTTTGGTCGTAACGATCCCTGCCCTTGTGGTTCTGGTAAAAAATTTAAAAAGTGTTGCGGGCAGTAACGCCCGACAACCGAGACTTCGCAAATACTCAAACAGGATTTCCCGGCGATGCAATCACTACAACGTAAAGTTCTGCGCACCATCTGTCCCGATCAAAAAGGGCTGATCGCACGAATTACCAACATCTGTTACAAACATGAATTGAATATCGTGCAGAACAACGAATTCGTTGACCACCGTACCGGTCGTTTCTTCATGCGTACCGAACTGGAAGGTATTTTCAACGACACCACTCTGCTTGCCGATCTGGACAGCGCGCTGCCGGAAGGTTCCGTACGCGAGTTGACACCAGCAGGCCGTCGTCGCATCGTAATTCTGGTGACCAAAGAAGCCCACTGCCTGGGCGATCTGCTGATGAAAGCTAACTACGGCGGTCTGGATGTCGAAATCGCCGCCGTTATCGGTAACCACGAGACGCTGCGTACGCTGGTAGAACGTTTTGATATTCCGTTCGAGCTGGTGAGCCATGAAGGCCATACGCGTGAAGAGCACGACAACCTGATGGCAGAGGCTATTGAAGCGCACAACCCGGACTACGTTGTCCTGGCGAAATACATGCGCGTGCTGACGCCCTCCTTCGTGGCGCGTTTCCCGAACAAAATTATTAACATTCACCACTCCTTCCTGCCCGCCTTTATTGGCGCACGCCCCTACCACCAGGCCTATGAACGCGGCGTGAAGATCATCGGCGCAACGGCGCATTACGTGAATGACAATCTGGATGAAGGCCCAATCATCATGCAGGACGTGATTCATGTGGATCACACCTACACGGCGGAAGACATGATGCGTGCCGGACGCGATGTTGAGAAGAACGTTCTGAGCCGCGCACTCTATCAGGTGCTGGCGCAGCGCGTATTCGTTTACGGTAACAGAACGATCATTCTTTAATCGACAGTGAAATGAATTGGTTAGCTTTACAGCTTTGCGGGTAAAAATCAGGCAACCAGTTTATTTTTCTTGTGGTAACGCTTTACAGGGGCGTGTCATTTGATATGATGCGCCCCGCTTCCAGCAGGAAGCAGGCCAGTACAAGCATTACCCCGTGGTGGGGTTCCCGAGCGGCCAAAGGGAGCAGACTGTAAATCTGCCGTCATCGACTTCGAAGGTTCGAATCCTTCCCCCACCACCATCTCTCAGCACGACCTCAAAATTAGAATTACCCCTGGTGGGGTTCCCGAGCGGCCAAAGGGAGCAGACTGTAAATCTGCCGTCATCGACTTCGAAGGTTCGAATCCTTCCCCCACCACCATTAATTCCAAAAATCATAATAAAACCTAACCGAGCAAACTTTCGTAGGCCGGGTAAGGCGTAGCCGCCACCCGGCGACAGACGGCTACATCGGCGGCAAGCGTCGCTTCACCGGTGAGCTCTTCACAATCGACGTATTACACTGGGCATGCTCCGCCAGCCCGTCCAGCAACACATCCAGTTGTTCAATCGACCGCACCACCAGCCGGATGACAAAACAGTCTTCACCGGTCACTTTGTCGCTTTCAATGCACTCCGGCATCGCCTGGATGTATTTATCCACTTTATGTAACAGTCCAGGCAACGGGCGAACCCGCACCAGCGCCTGCAGCGTATAACCTAACGCCGCCAGATTGACCCGGGCACCGTAACCCTGAATCACTCCACGCTCTTCCAGCCTTTTCAGGCGTTCTGCCGTGCTGGGCGAAGTCAGACCGATACGGCCGCTGAGCACCTTCAGCGACATACGCGCATCCTCGACCAGACAAGCCAAAATTTGCCGATCGATATCATCGAGAAGGTATTCCATCGTTTTCACCTAATTTTAAAAAGCCATTCGCGTATTTAACCTTATCTGAACCCTGTAAAACCCGACAGCAATTTTCGACAATAGCGTCATCAACCAGGAGGTGAATGATGCGTGACTTACATAAAGGCGTCTGGCAAATGAGCCTGGCGATGTTAATTTCCGGCTCGATTGGCGCGTTTGTTTTACTCTCCGGACTGCCAGTGTCAGACGTGGTTTTCTGGCGCTGTCTGATCGGCGCAATCGCACTGTTCATTTTCATTCGGATGAGCCAAAAACCCTTTAGTCCCCTCACCCGTACCTCTCTGCTGCTGGCTATTCTCGGCGGGGTAGCATTAGTGGTGAACTGGCTGCTGCTGTTTGCTGCCTATGAACGTATTTCGATTGGCCTTTCCACTGTGGTCTATAACACTCAGCCCTTTATGCTAGTGATGATGGGTATGTTATTAGGCGAACGCGTCAGTCTGGTCAAATGGGGCTGGCTGTTTCTTGCCTTCGGCGGGGTGGTAATTTTGCTCTCAGGCGAACTGTCCGGTTCCCATGGCTCAGCCTGGCTCGCGGGGATCGGTCTGGCACTGGGTGCGGCGTTCTTCTATGCGTTGACGGCGATTATTGCCCGCAAACTGAAATCCATCGCGCCACAGCATATAGCGTTTATTCAGGTGCTGACAGGCGTGGTAATGCTACTGCCGTTTGCCCGTATGCCCGCTTTGTCCGCTGATTTTCCGTGGCCAACTTTACTGACGCTGGGCATTGTCCATACCGGTATCATGTATCAGCTGCTGTATAGCGCCATCCAAAAACTTCCGACGCCCATTACCGGTTCACTGTCCTTTATCTATCCGGTAGTAGCCATCGTTGTCGATAACGTGGTCTTCGGGCATTCGCTGGATATTACCCAACTGGCGGGCGGCGCGCTGATCCTGTTTGCTGCGGCAGGAAATAATCTGGGCTGGGGCGAAAAAAAACCCCGCGAATGCGGGGTTAGTATCAAAACGACAAATTAGCGACGGGCACGCACAATCTGGTATTTGCGCGTCAGGTACTCCACCGGCGCGCTCCAGATGTGCACCAGACGAGAGAACGGGAACAGCACAAACAGGGTCATACCCAACACCAGGTGCAGGCGGAAGATAAACGCCACCCCATCCAGATGTTCAGATGCGCCTCCGTGGAAGGTCACTACGGACTGCGCCCATCCCACCAGCTTCATCATTTCGCTACCGTCCATATGCTGCGCCGAGAATGGAATGGTCAGCAGACCCAGTGCGCACTGAACCATCAGCAGAGAGAGGATCAGGATATCCGCCGTGGTAGTGGTAGCCCGCACGCGCGGACTGAACAGACGGCGTTTCAGCAGCAGCAGACCACCCACCAGGGTCATCACGCCGCAAGCGCCACCGGCGATCATCGCCATCTTCTGCTTCACTTCGATAGGCAGCCACGCTTCATACATCCAGTGTGGCGTCAGCATTCCCAGGAAGTGACCGGCAAAAATCCCCAGAATACCGATGTGGAACAGGTTAGACGCAACGTGCATCCCTTTACGATCCAGCATCTGGCTGGAGGCAGCACGCCAGGTGTACTGGCCATAGTCATAACGCAGCCAGCTTCCCACCAGGAACACGGTGCCCGCGATATACGGGTAAATGTCAAAGAAGAACATATTCAGGAAGTGCATTAGTGCCGTCCTCCGTTAGAGATATTCAAATATTGCGGGGCAACCGCGCCGGCAAAACGACGCTGGTGAGCCGAAATTTCAGATTCGCCGCAGCTCTGGTCAGCAAAGAATTTCACCTGCTCTTCTTCCCAGACTGCATCCAGCGCCTGCGGCGTGTCGTCGCGGGCTTCGTCCGCAATTTTCTCCGCCACTTTTTCACTGTCGACCGAGGCATTCGCCAGCTTCACCAGCACTCCGAACAGCGCCGCATAGCGGCTCTCGCGCTGCTGAAGACGGGCGCTGAGCAACGCCAGAATCGGCGCGATGTCCTGCAGACCACCCAGCGCTTCTTCTTTTGGCAACTGCGCCAGATACTCCAGGTACAGCGGAAGATGATCCGGCAGCTCGCGGCTATCGAGCTGCAGGCCGTGCTGCTCGTACTGGGCCATCAGGTCCACCATCGCCTGCCCCCGATCGCGGGATTCCCCGTGAACGTGTTCAAACAGCAGCAGCGAGGTTGCGCGACCGCGATCAAACAGCTGGCTGTAATCCGCCTGCGCATCGAGAAGATCGCGCGCTAACAGGTCGCGGAGGAAAACGCCCAGTGTCTGGGCATCTTCTTTATCCAGGTTTTCAGAGGACGCGAGCGCATCAAAGAGTTCCTGCTGATGCTGCGCCAGCGCAGCATCCGGGTACTCCAGCAGACGCGAAACAATCACGAGTTCAATCATGGGTGCGGCTCCGTTTTGCTGGTCACATCCATGGCGTCGATGCGGCGGCTGTTGAAAAGGTTGAATTTGCTGTCAGACCCGTGGCAACCGTCGCCAAAGCTAAAGCCACAACCGTTTTTCTCCGGGAAGGCTTCGCGGGCCAGTTCACGGTGGCTGCTTGGTACCACGAAACGATCTTCATAGTTGGCAATGGCCAGGTAGCGGTACATCTCCTGGGCCTGCGCTTCGGTCAGGCCGACCTCTTCCAGCGCACGGGTGTCGGTCACGCCGTCCACGGTTTCCGCACGTTTGAAGTGGCGCATCGCCAGCATACGTTTCAGCGCCAGCAGTACCGGCTGGGTATCGCCTGCGGTCAGCAGGTTTGCCAGGTACTGAACCGGGATACGCAGGCTCTCCACGTCCGGCAGAATGCCGTTGCTGCCCAGCTCGCCTGCATCCGCGGCTGACTGAATCGGCGACAGAGGCGGTACGTACCAGACCATCGGCAGCGTGCGGTATTCTGGGTGCAGCGGCAGGGCCAGCTTCCAGTCCATCGCCATTTTGTATACCGGAGACTGCTGCGCCGCGTCGATTACGCTCTGCGGAATGCCGTCTTTCAGCGCCTGCTCAATCACTTTCGGATCGTTCGGGTCAAGGAACACGTCCAACTGACGCTGGTACAGATCTTTCTCGTTCTCGGTGCTCGCGGCATTTTCAATCGCGTCCGCGTCATACAGCAGCACGCCGAGGTAACGAATACGGCCTACGCAGCTCTCAGAGCAGACGGTCGGCATACCGGCTTCGATACGTGGGTAGCAGAAGATACACTTCTCTGACTTACCGCTCTTCCAGTTGAAGTAGATTTTTTTGTACGGGCAGCCGGTGATGCACATACGCCAGCCGCGGCACTTGTCCTGGTCGATCAGCACGATGCCGTCTTCTTCACGCTTGTAGATGGCGCCGCTCGGGCAGGTCGCCACGCACGCCGGGTTGAGGCAGTGCTCACACAGACGCGGCAGGTACATCATGAAGGTGTTTTCAAACTGGCCGTACATCGCCTTCTGCATGTTCGCGAAGTTCTGGTCTTTGGCGCGCTTTTCGAACTCGCCGCCCAGAATTTCTTCCCAGTTTGGACCGCTGGTAATTTTGTCCATGCGCTGACCGGTGATCAGGGAGCGAGGACGGGCGATCGGCTGGTGCTTACTTTCCGGCGCGTTATGCAGGTTCTGGTAGTCGTAGTCAAACGGTTCGTAATAATCTTCGATACCCGGCAGATGCGGGTTGGCGAAGATTTTACCCAGCAGCATCGCACGGTTACCCATGCGCGGCTGCAGCTTACCGTTGATTTTACGGATCCAGCCGCCCTTCCACTTCTCCTGGTTTTCCCAGTCGGTCGGGAAGCCGGTGCCCGGCTTGCTTTCCACGTTGTTGAACCAGGCGTATTCCATCCCTTCACGGCTGGTCCAGACGTTCTTACAGGTGACTGAGCAGGTATGACAGCCGATGCATTTATCCAGATTCAGCACCATGCCGACTTGTGAACGAATTTTCATTTTACGCTCTCCTGTACCTGGTCATTACCTTCGCCATCTAACCAGTTAATATTTTTCATCTTACGTACCACCACAAACTCATCGCGGTTAGAACCTACCGTACCGTAGTAGTTAAAGCCGTAGGCCAGCTGTGCATAGCCACCGATCATGTGGGTCGGCTTCGGCGTAATACGGGTCACGGAGTTGTGAATACCGCCGCGCTGCTCGGTGATCTCTGAACCCGGCAGGTTCACGATACGTTCCTGCGCGTGGTACATCATGGTCATCCCGGCCGGTACACGCTGGCTCACCACCGCACGCGCCGTCAGGGCGCCGTTGCTGTTGAACACTTCGATCCAGTCGTTATCTTCAATACCCAGATCTTTGGCGTCCGCTTCACTCATCCACACAATCGGACCACCGCGGGACAAGGTCAGCATCAGCAGGTTGTCGCTATAAGTTGAGTGGATCCCCCACTTCTGGTGCGGCGTCAGGAAGTTGAGCGCCTTCTCCGGGTTGCCGTTCGATTTCGCGCCCATCACCGCTTTCACGGAGCGGGTGTCGATTGGTGGACGGTAAACCAGCAGGCTTTCACCGAAGTCACGCATCCACTGGTGATCCTGATACAGCGACTGACGACCGGACAGAGTACGCCATGGGATCAGCTCGTGAACGTTGGTATACCCGGCGTTATAAGAGACATGTTCATCTTCCAGGCCAGACCAGGTCGGGCTGGAGATAATTTTACGCGGCTGCGCCTGAATATCGCGGAAGCGGATTTTTTCGTCTTCTTTGTTGAGCGCCAGATGCGTGTGGTCGCGACCGGTGAATTCACTCAGCGCTTTCCAGGCCTTCACGGCAACCTGGCCGTTGGTTTCCGGTGCCAGGGTCAGGATCATTTCTGCCGCATCAATCGCCGTATTCAGCATTGGCTGGCCTTTGGCCGGGCCGTCCGCTTTGGTGTAATTGAGCTTGCGCAGCAGATCCATTTCGCTCTGGGTGTTCCAGGCAATCCCTTTCCCGCCGTTGCCGATTTTCTCCATCAGCGGGCCGATAGAGGTAAAGCGCTCGTAGGTCGCCGGGTAGTCACGTTCCACCGGAATAATGTGCGGCGCCGTTACGCCCGGGATCAGGTCGCACTCGCCTTTTTTCCAGTCCTTCACGTCCAGCGGCTGCGCCAGTTCTGCGGCGGAGTCGTGCTGGATAGGCAGCGTCACCACGTCGGTCTCTTTGCCCAGGTGCCCTACGCAGACTTCAGAGAATTTCTTCGCGATGTCTTTGTAGATATCCCAGTCGCTTTTTGATTCCCACGCCGGGTCAACGGCCGCAGACAGCGGATGAATAAACGGATGCATATCCGAGGTATTCATGTCGTCTTTTTCGTACCAGGTAGCGGTAGGCAGCACGATATCGGAGTACAGGCAGGTGCTGGAGAGACGGAAGTCGAGAGTCACCACCAGATCCAGCTTGCCGTCGAGACCGTTGTCTTTCCACTCCACCTCTTCCGGCTTCACGCCGCCCTGCTTGCCGAGATCTGTACCCTGGATACCGTTTTCGGTACCGAGCAGGTATTTCAGCATGTACTCGTGGCCTTTACCGGACGAGCCCAGCAGGTTGGAACGCCAGATGAACAGGTTACGCGGATGGTTTTTACCGTTTTCCGGCTGCTCGGCCGCAAAACGAATTGAACCGTCTTTCAGAGACTTAACGGTGTAATCCACCGGCGACATCCCTGCCTGCTTCGCCTCTTCCGCAATACGCAGCGGGTTAGTGCCCAGTTGAGGCGCGGACGGCAACCAGCCCATGCGTTCAGCGCGGACGTTAAAGTCGATCAGATGACCGCTGTAGCGGGATTTATCTGCCATCGGCGACAGCAGTTCCTGCGCGGTAACCGTCTCGTAGCGCCACTGGCTGGAGTGGTTATAGAAGTAGGAAGTGCTGTTCATATGACGCGCCGGACGCTGCCAGTCAAGGGCAAACGCCAGCGGCTGCCAGCCAGTCTGCGGACGCAGTTTTTCCTGGCCCACGTAGTGCGCCCAGCCGCCACCGCTCTGACCGACACAGCCGCAGAAGATCAGCATGTTGATCAGGCCACGGTAGTTCATATCGAGGTGATACCAGTGGTTCAGACCGGCACCGACGATAATCATTGAACGACCGTGGGTTTTGTCAGCGTTTTCTGCGAACTCACGGGCGATACGGGTGATCTGCGCACGCGGTACGCCGGTGATCTGCTCCGCCCAGGCTGGGGTGTACGCCTTCACATCGTCATAGCTGGTCGCGCAGTTTTCATCGTTCAGACCGCGCTCCAGACCGTAGTTGGCCAGCGTCAGGTCATACACGGTGGTCACCAGGGCGCTAGAGCCGTCTGCCAGCTGCAGGCGTTTCACCGGCAGTTTGTGCATCAGGACGTTCTGTAGCTCGACCTTGTTGAAGTGCTCAGAACCTTCGCCGCCAAAGTACGGGAAGCCCACTTCTGCGATCTCATCCTGGCTGCCCAGCATGCTCAGGCGCAGCTCGGTCTCTTCGCCGGTTGTACCGTTACGTTGTTCAAGGTTCCATTTGCCCTTCTCACCCCAGCGGAAGCCGATTGAACCGTTTGGCACCACCAGCTCACCGTTGCTGTTATACGCGACGGTTTTCCACTCAGGGTTGTTTTCCTGGCCCAGCGCGTCCACCAGATCCGCCGCACGCAGCGTACGGCCTGCTGCGTAGTAGCCGTCACGCTCTTCCAGCATCACCAGCATTGGCATGTCGGTATAACGACGCACGTAATCGGTGAAGTACTGGCTTGGTTTATCGAGGTGGAATTCACGCAGCATGACGTGGCCCATCGCCAGCGCCATCGCGGAGTCAGTACCCTGTTTAGGCGCCAGCCACAGGTCACACAGCTTGGCAATTTCGGCGTAGTCCGGGGTCACCGCAACGGTTTTGGTGCCTTTGTAACGCACTTCAGTAAAGAAGTGTGCATCCGGGGTACGGGTCTGCGGTACGTTTGAGCCCCAGGCGATAATGTAGCTTGAGTTATACCAGTCGGCGGACTCCGGCACATCGGTCTGTTCACCCCAGGTCTGTGGAGACGCTGGTGGCAGGTCGCAGTACCAGTCGTAGAAGCTCAGACAGGTTCCCCCAATCAGGGAAAGATAGCGCGCGCCAGAAGCGTAAGAGACCATCGACATCGCCGGGATCGGCGAGAAGCCTGCCACGCGGTCAGGACCGTAAGTTTTGACGGTATAGACGTTAGAGGCGGCAATCAGCTCATTCACCTCTTTCCAGGAGGAGCGAACAAAACCACCGCGGCCACGCGCCTGCTTGAAGCTTTTCGCTTTGTCGGCGTCTTCGATGATGGATGCCCACGCCTCTACCGGATCGCTGTGCTGCACCTTGGCTTCACGCCATATTTTCATCAGGCGCTTGCGCATCAGAGGATATTTAAGACGGTTCGCACTGTAGAGATACCAGGAGTAGCTGGCACCACGCGGGCAGCCACGTGGTTCATGGTTCGGCATATCCGGGCGGGTGCGCGGATAGTCGGTCTGCTGCATTTCCCAGGTCACCAGACCGTTTTTAACGAAAATCTTCCAGCTACACGAGCCCGTGCAGTTTACACCGTGGGTTGAACGGACGACTTTGTCATGCTGCCAGCGCTGGCGGTAACCGTCTTCCCAGTCCCGGTTGGTATCCAGAACCTGGCCGTGCCCATCGGCAAAAGTTTCACCCTTCTGTTTGAAGTAGCGAAACCGGTCCAAAAATTTGCTCATCGGGTATCTCCTGTGTGGAGCCTGTGGCTCTCTAAATCGACATTGCTGATTTGCAGCGAAGGTAACGTCCTGTAAGAGAGGGAGAATTGATAACGATCAAGACGGAGGGGGACTATGAAGTGAGGTGTTATAACGAATACCACCAAAGCGGTAGAATTTTTATTTTTATATCCCAATGATTTTAAAGGGTATTTTTTATTTATCGTACAATAAGCCCGCCTGTTTTTAACATCTCGGGTATTAAGGGGTAGGCTCGGCTGAAAAGCGATGGCGATCACAGAGTTACCTGCGGGAGGGGCTTTAAAAAAGTCATGAGTATGTTGTAACTACTGAGGAAACAAAAAAACGCGACCCAAAGGTCGCGTAAACGGATAATCAAACTTACTTATTTTTCTTGGAATTACGGCCATATACCAGCCACGTGATGGCGACACAGGCGATATAGAAAACAAGGAATACTTTCATTGCTCCTGCCGGGGAGCCGGTCAGGTCCAGAGAGATCCCGAACGCTTTTGGAATAAAGAAGCCACCGATAGCGCCAATCGCGGAGATAAAGCCCAGCGCTGCCGCCGTATCCGTTGCCGCTTCGCGCATGGCCTGCTCTTCGCTACCGCCCTGCGCTTTCACGCGGTCCATGGTCAGCTTACGGAAGATGACGGAGATCATCTGGAAGGTAGAAGCACTTCCCAGCCCGGCCGTCAGGAACAGCACCATAAACACGCCGAAGAAGGCGATGAAGTTACCCCCCTGCCCGTCGGCTGGCAGGGTCAGGAACAGCAGCGCACAGAAGACCGCCATCACAACGAAGTTAATCAGCGTCACGCGGGTCCCGCCCAGACGGTCAGAGACCATGCCGCCCAGCGAACGCGCCAGCGCGCCAATAAACGGTCCAAAGAAGGCGAACTGCAGAATTTGCACCTCCGGGAACTGGGTTTTCGACAGCATGGCAAAGCCCGCAGAGAAACCAATGAACGAGCCGAAGGTCGCCAGATAGAGCAGCGCCATCACCCACAGGTGGCCGCGCTTCAGCACCGGCAACTGCTCGCTCAGGGATGCCTTCGATGCAGACAGGTCATTCATAAAGAACCAGGCCGCAAGGGTAAAGACCACCAGGAACGGTACCCAGATCCAGGCCGCGTTTTGCAGATAGAGGGAAGAGCCATCTGCCTGCGTCACACCACCGCCGCCAAACGCCGCGAAGATAGAGACGGAGATCGCCAGCGGTGCAATCAGCTGCATTACGCTGACGCCCATGTTACCCAGGCCGCCGTTAATCCCCAGCGCACCGCCCTGCTTCGCTTTCGGGAAGAAGAAGCTGATGTTTGCCATGCTGGACGCGAAGTTTGCGCCCGCAAAGCCGCAGAGCAGAGAGATGATCACGAACACGCTAAATGGCGTGGAGGTGTCCTGCACAGCAAAACCGAGCCACACGCAAGGCACGATCATGATACCGGTACTGAACGCCGTCCAGCGACGGCCGCCAAAAACCGGCACCATGAACGCGTAAGGCACGCGCAGCAAGGCTCCCGACAGCGACGGCAGCGCGGTCAGCATAAACAACTGATCGGTGGTAAAGGTAAATCCGACCTTAGGCAGGTTCACCGCTACCGCGCTGAACAACATCCAGACGCAAAACGCTAACAATAAACATGGAACGGAAATCCACAGATTTCGGCTTGCGACACGGTGGCCGCGCTGCTGCCAGAACGCCGGATCTTCCGGACGCCAGTCAGTTATAACGGCACCATTTTCCCTTTCGGGAGCGGATGTGTGACTCATAGACACCTCTGATTCTCGAATGATGCTGCAAACATTAGGGTTTTAGGGCGGCGGTAAGTTGATATAAATCAAAGGAAAAGTGGGAGGATTTGCGGCGAAAAAAAAGCCATCATCCTTAGTGAGTAGAGTAAAACGGTAAAAAAGACGTGGTTTTTCACAGGACTGACGTCTCGCTGTCCATTCCTCCCCCTGAGCCTTACCCCATTGGCAATTTAGAGGTAATCCTTTATTGGTATGGGTATACTCCAGGGTATGCACCAGAATAACGCCATTCCTGCAAGCAGGCCACGTCAGGAGCCCGGCAACTCTATGTTAAAAAGATGTTTATCTCCGCTAACACTCGTCAATCAGGTCGCCCTGATCGTTTTGCTGTCTACCGCCATCGGCGTGACCGGCATGGCGATTTCCGGCTGGCTGGTACAGGGTGTACAGGGTAATGCCCATGCCATCAACGAGGCAGGCTCACTACGCATGCAGAGTTATCGTCTACTGGCATCGGTGCCGTTAACCCAGGACGATCAGAAGCTGCTGGACGATATGGAACATACCGCTTTCAGCACCGAACTGGAAAGTGCCGCGATTCGTGCCGGTCAGGAATCCCAGCTTAAAGCCCTTCAGGGCTACTGGCACACTCAGCTGGAGCCGGGGTTAAAGCAGGCGAAAAATCCTGATACCGTTGCCCGTAATGTCGCCGGGTTCGTTTCCCGCATTGATACCCTGGTCTCCTCTTTCGATCAAACCACCGAATTACGCATCGACCGGGTGGTGATGATCCACCGGGCGATGGCGCTGTTTATGGGGCTGCTGCTGATTTTCACCATTGTCTGGCTGCGCGCCCGGCTGCTGAATCCCTGGAAGCAACTGCTGGCGATGGCCCGCGCGGTGACTGCCCGGGATTTTACCCAGCGCACCCACATCAGCGGACGTAACGAAATGGCGATGCTGGGCCAGGCGCTCAACACCATGTCAGATGAACTCGCCGAGAGTTATGCAGTACTGGAAAAACGCGTACAGGAGAAAACCGCGGGGCTGGAGCAGAAAAACGAGATCCTCTCGTTCCTGTGGCAGGCTAATCGCCGCCTGCATATGCAGGTGCCGCTGTGCGAACGTCTCTCCCCGGTCCTGAATGGCCTGCAGAATCTGACCCTGCTGCACGATCTGGAGCTTCGGGTGTACGACATGGAAGATGAAGAAAATCACCAGGAGTTTACCTGTCAGTCAGACATGACCTGCGATGACAAAGGCTGCCACCTGTGCCCACGCGGCTTACCGCCGCTGACCACCAGCGGCACGACGCTAAAATGGCGGCTGACAGACAGCCACACCCAGTACGGTATTCTGCTGGCGACCCTGCCCGCCGGGCGTCATCTGAGCCACGACCAGCAGCAACTGGTGGATACGCTGGTTGAACAGCTGACGGCCACGCTGGCCCTAGACCGCCATCAGGAGAAGCAGCAGCAGCTGATCGTGATGGAAGAGCGCGCCACCATCGCCCGCGAACTCCACGACTCTATCGCCCAGTCGCTCTCCTGTATGAAAATGCAGGTCAGCTGT
Organism: Enterobacter sp. 50793107; assembly: GCF_001463365.1. Lineage (NCBI taxonomy): Bacteria > Pseudomonadati > Pseudomonadota > Gammaproteobacteria > Enterobacterales > Enterobacteriaceae > Enterobacter > Enterobacter sp. 50793107. The sequence goes on from NZ_LNII01000158.1 coordinate 53,918, forward strand.
CTGCAAATGCAGGCCGCAGAAATGCCGGAAAGCAACAAAGCGCTGCTGAGCCAGATCCGCAACGAGCTGAACACCTCCTGGGTACAGCTTCGCGAACTGCTGACCACCTTCCGCCTGCAGCTCACCGAGCCCGGCCTGCGCCCGGCGCTGGAAGCAAGCTGCCAGGAATTTAGCGCCCGACTGGGGTTCCCGGTGAAGCTCGATTACCAGTTACCGCCTCGTTTTGTGCCTTCGCATCAGGCCATTCATTTACTGCAGATCGCCCGCGAAGCGCTGAGCAACGTGCTAAAACACGCTGACGCGACGGCGGTCACCGTTACCGTTAGCCAGCACGATAATCAGGTGAAGCTCACGGTTCATGACAACGGCCGCGGCGTGCCGGAAAATGCCGAACGGACAAACCATTACGGTTTAATTATCATGCGAGACCGCGCCCAAAGCCTGCGCGGTGATTGTCAGGTTCGTCGGCGAGAAACAGGTGGCACAGAAGTGGTTGTCACCTTTATCCCCGAAAAACCCCTCACAACTATCCAGGGAGAAACCCATGACTAATCAGGAACCGGCATCCATCCTGTTGATTGACGACCATCCGATGCTGCGTACTGGCGTAAAACAGCTGGTCAGCATGGCACCTGATATCACCGTCGTTGGCGAAGCCAGCAACGGTGAACAGGGCATTGAACTTGCCGAATCGCTTGATCCTGATTTGATCCTGCTCGATCTGAACATGCCAGGCATGAACGGTCTGGAGACGCTCGATAAGCTGCGTGAAAAATCGCTGTCGGGACGCGTGGTGGTCTTTAGCGTCTCAAACCATGAAGAAGATGTCGTCACGGCGTTAAAACGCGGTGCAGACGGCTACCTGCTGAAAGACATGGAGCCGGAAGATCTGCTCAAGGCCCTGCAACAGGCTGCGGCAGGCGAAATGGTACTGAGCGAGGCGTTAACCCCGGTGCTGGCCGCCAGCCTGCGGGCAAACCGCGCCACCTCCGACCGCGACGTCAGCCAGTTAACCCCGCGCGAGCGCGATATTCTGAAGCTGATTGCCCAGGGTCTGCCGAACAAAATGATCGCCCGTCGTCTGGATATCACCGAGAGCACGGTCAAGGTGCATGTGAAACATATGCTGAAGAAGATGAAGTTAAAATCCCGCGTTGAAGCCGCCGTGTGGGTGCATCAGGAACGCATTTTCTGAGGATTACTCATCCGGGAGTAACTTCCAGCGCGGGTCGTCGTCAGGTAACGCGACAAGCGGCTGAACCACGGTAAGCGTGATCTCATTGGATGAGACGCGCTGTCCTTTTTCATCTTCAACCACCGCCGACAGGTGCCAGCGGTTCTTCGCCCCGTCACTGTCATCCCAGGCAGGCATAATCACACTCCAGCCATCGCTGCTGTGCGTGTTGGCCGGTGCGGTCAGGCTCAGTGCCTGGGTATCGCCCTGCCAGTGGATCTGCCGAATACCGTGAGTGCTGCGTACCTGAAGCTTGAGCATCACGGTCTCGCCCCCTTTCAGATCCCACGGCGGGGTCGCCAGCCAGACGGAGAGCGTTTTGCGCTGGCGGAACTCCATTACCGGCAGATTATCCCGCTCCGGTGAATCATAGCGACTGCCGCGCAGGGAGCGCGTGGCGGCAACTTCGCTGGCAGAAAGCTGCTTGGCAAGGGGCACGCCGAAGCGGTAGTTGAGCTTAAGCCCGAGGTTGTTCTGACTCGCACCGCTCTCGCCCTGCTTATGCGCCGCCGTCAGGGTGACCAGCGGAACAGGCGTATAGTTAAGCCCCAGGTTGACCGCCACCGGGTTGTGATAGCCGGTTCCACTGTTGAACAGGTCAACGTTGTCACCAAAGTACTGCTCGAAGCTGACGCTGGTGTTGAAATGATGAAACCACGGCAGCCAGGCTTTAGCGGTCACGTCATAGCCACGCGCCATGCGCTGCTCCTGCACGTCCGAACTCTCGCGCCAGCTGGCCAGCGGTTGATAGTAATTGGCAGACAGACGCAGATTCTCGCCCCACGCCTCCGCGCCTAACCCGGCACGCTGCAGGTTTTCATCAAGCAGGTTATCGTAAAAGGTGTTGTAGCCGAGCAGCCATTTTCCGGCAACCCAGCGCTGACCGATGCCGGCATTGCTCACCAGGCCGTCACTCTGCTGCGTCAGCCCCAGCTGGCTCCAGCTCAGGTAACGGTTGTTATCATTCCAGGGGATGAACCAGCTCCCGCTGCTGCCGTTAAAGTTCCCCTCGTCATCCACCAGTAAATTGACGCTGGCGTTGCCCCAGGGCGAGAGCAAGGACTCAATCTGCTGATTCACCTCGCCGCTCACCGCGTCCCGCACCTTACCAAACGCGAACTGACGCGCCTGCTCGCCGGTGGTGAGGCCGTTATCGGTCATACTGGCTTCGCCAAAGGCTTTTGCCATTTCGGCCAGGTGCTTTTCCCCCTCGTCTGTTGGCGTCGCCATGCCGAGATCGGGCAAACTGTCCCCGTTGTTATCAAAGGGGTTTTCTGCCTGATGCATAAAGGAATTCGGGGCACCGTGAACGGCACCCGCCGTAAGAAGTGGGAGTAATAACAGAAAGCGAATGCGGGACGATACAGCCATCAACGTCGTAAATAAGAACCTGTGTTTATGAGGCAACGCTTTTAATGTTAACGCGATAAGCTGTGAAATGCAGTCTTAGCGCAAATTTCAGGAATATCCTGAACATTATTGTCGCCTTACCCGACACTCTTAGACCATTATCCAAACAGCCCTTTCAGCTCCGGCACGCAGGAGCCGCAGTTGGTGCCACACCGTAGTTTCGCCCCCAGCGCTGCAACGGAATCGCACCCGCCGACAATCGCCTCCCGTATCGCATTTTCCCCGACGCAGTAACAGCTACAGATAATGCGTCCCGGATCGACACTCTCCCCCGTGCCCGCGCCGTTCAGGAGCGCATGCCGCTCCGCAAGCGTCTCTGGAGCCCGACGGAAAGCCTCTTCAATAGTCGCATGCGCCAGCGCTGGCAACGTAGTCCCTTCCCAGAATCCGAGCATCAGCTCGCCGTTATGCCATGCCAGTACGCTGCTGCGCGCATCTGTCCGGGCAAGTTGTAGCTGCCAGCCCTGCTGTTCAGCATACTCTTTCACCCACGGCATCAACGGTTCGTCAGCCGCCACCGTCAGGCGTGATGCTTTGCGCCACCAGTGTACCGAAGGCGGCAGTTCCGGCAGCACACGGGCATACAGCTCTCCCTGCCATTCAGGCTGCCATGGCATGATCCTGACGGCGGTCTGTTTACTCTCCGGCTGGCCGGACTGCGGATCGCAGCGCCCCTCCACCAGCGTATTGACCTTTCCCTGACGGGCAAACTGCGCATTCCAGTGCATAGGCGCGAATACTTCACCCTCCCTTTGTCCATCGTTGATACGTACTTTTGCCACCATCACTCCACGCGGAGAGCTGATCCGTGCCAGTTGCCCGTCGCAAAGGGCGAAACGCGCGGCATCTGCAGCGCAGATCTCAACGCAGGGCTCAGAGATATGCTGCATCAGCCCGGGAACATATCCCGTACGGGTCATGGTATGCCATTGATCGCGGATGCGTCCGGTATTCAGCAGCAACGGATATAACGCATCTGACACCGCGCCGTGCGGACGCGGGTCAACGGGCACCACATTCCGGTGGGGAAAATCGCCCGCCGCCCACTGATAAGGCTCAAGCTGATCCCAGTCCTCACGGGTAAGTCCCGCCAGCGCATGCAGATTAAACGCCCGTGCCCCGTCATTCTCAAACGCCGACAGCGCCGCATGTTCACAAAAAATCTCCTGCGGATGTTCCCAGGCAAAGGCCTCACCATAGCCGAGCTGTTTCGCCACCTGGGCAACAATCCACCAGTCCGGTTTTGCCTGGCCCGGGGCAGCCAGAAAGGCGCGCTGGCGCGAAATCCGCCGTTCGGAGTTGGTGACCGTGCCGTTTTTCTCTCCCCAGCCCAGCGCCGGGAAACGAATATGGGCGTAGCGGCTGGTGTCAGTCTCCTGCATCACCTCAGAGACAATGACCAGCGGACAGTTCGCCAGCGCCTGGCATACCGCGTGACTGTCCGGCAGCGAGACGGCCGGATTGGTGCCCATGACCCATACCGCCTTTACCTCACCGCGGGCAATGGCGTCAAACAGCTCAACGGCCATCAGGCCCGGCGTTTGCGCCAGCCGTTCTGTTCCCCAGAAGCGCGCCACCCGCGAGAGATCGTCCGGCTCAAAGCTCATGTGCGCCGCCAGTTGATTCGCGAGGCCACCCACTTCCCGTCCCCCCATCGCGTTTGGCTGGCCGGTCAGCGAAAACGGCCCGCAGCCCTGACGGGCAAATTTCCCGCTCGCAAGATGGACGTTAATGATGGCGTTGCACTTGTCGCTGCCGCTGGAAGACTGGTTGATCCCCATGGTGTAGAGCGTAATGGCACGCGGCGCCGTGAGGAACCAGTCGTAAAACGTGGCAATCTCCTGTGCATCAAGACCACAAAACCCGGCCACGCGGGCAATCGGCCAGTCGTCGGTACCCTGGATCAGATTGAGCAAACCGACAAACAGCCCGGCGTCACTGCCGGGCGCGAGTGCCAGATGCAGGTCGGCGATATCACAGGTGGCGGTTTTACGCGGATCGATCACCACCACTTTCATTTGCGGATTGTTTTGCCGCGCCTGAACCAGCCGCTGATAAAGCACCGGATGCGTCCATGCCGCGTTTGAACCCACCAGCACCACCAGATCGCTGTTCTCCACGTCCTCATAGCTGCACGGCACCACATCTTCGCCAAATGCGCGCTTATAGCCTGCTACCGCCGACGACATGCAGAGCCGCGAGTTGGTATCGATGTTCGCCGCGCCGATAAACCCTTTCATCAGCTTATTGGCAGCGTAGTAATCCTCGGTGAGTAGCTGGCCGGAGGCGTAAAACGCCACCGCCTGCGGCCCCCAGGTGTCGATAATCGCCCGCAGCCGCTCGCCGGCCGCGCTTAACGCCTGCGGCCAGTCCACCTCCAGCCCGTCCACCACCGGGTGCAGCAGCCGCCCCTGCAGGCCCGTGGTTTCACCTAACGCCGCGCCTTTGACGCACAGCCGTCCAAAACTGGCGGGATGGCGTTCATCGCCGCGCACCGTGACCTTGTCGCCCTCAACCCGGGCCACCACGCCGCAACCGACGCCGCAGTACGGGCACGTTGTTCGGGTTCCATTCATGATGCCTCCGCACGCACCAGCAACGCGTCGTTCCCCACCCACACCTTGCCGTTTTCGATTTTCACCGGCCAGGCGCGCACCGCAGGCTCACCGTTATCCACCTGGCAGCCGTCGCGCAGGCGAATACGCTGTTTATAGAGCGGCGAGATGACCACCGGCTCACCCGCCGCATCGCCAAGAATACCGCGTGACAGCACGTTCGCATCGCTGCCTGGCTCCTGATCGTCAAGGGCATAGACCGATTTGCCAAAACGAAACAGCGCGATCGGCTTACGCCCCAGCCGGGCGCCGATCCCCGCCTGCTCCGGGATCTCATCCAGACCGCAAATTTCCTGCCAGCGTTTGTTCTCTTCCGTCGCCGGACCGTTCACCGCCGTGCGGAACAGCGCCAGACGGTTCGGATCGTTAAGCGTGGTCTGCCATTCACACTGATACGTTTCCACCACACGGGCCATCTCCTGCTCCAGCTCCTGCGCAATACCGAGGCTATCGTCGAGGATCACCTCCCGCAGATAGTCGAGACCGCCTTCAAGGTTGTCCATCCAGGTGCTGGTCCGCTGCAGGCGATCCGCCGTGCGAATGTAGAACATCAGAAAACGGTCGACGGTACGGATCAGCGTCTCTTCATCCAGATCGCTGGCGAAGAGATCCGCGTGTCGCGGCTTCATGCCGCCGTTGCCGCACAGATAGAGATTCCAGCCTTTGTCCGTGGCGATCACGCCGACATCTTTGCTTTGCGCCTCGGCACACTCGCGGGTACAGCCGGACACCGCCATTTTGATTTTGTGCGGCGCGCGCAGCCCCTTGTAACGGTGCTCCAGTTTGACCGCAAGGCCGGTGGAGTCCTGCACGCCATAGCGGCACCAGGTTGACCCGACGCAGGATTTCACGGTACGCAGGGATTTACCGTACGCATGCCCGGTTTCAAATCCGGCCTCCACCAGCGCCTGCCAGATCTCCGGCAACTGCTCCAGCGTGGCACCAAACAGGTCAATACGCTGGCCGCCGGTGATCTTGCTGTACAGCCCGTAGCGCTTTGCGATCTGCCCGATAGCAATCAGCCCGTCGGCCGTTACTTCCCCGGCGGGCATGCGCGGCACGATGGAGTACGTTCCGTCCTTCTGAATATTGGCAAAGTAGCGGTCGTTGGTGTCCTGCAGCGGGAGATGCGCCGGTTTCAGCAGGTATTCGTTCCAGCAGGAGGCCAGCACTGACCCCACCAGCGGTTTACAGATCTCACAGCCGTGCCCTTGGCCGTAGCGGCTAATCAGCTGGTCGAAGGTACGAATATGGTTGACGCGCACCAGGTGGTATATCTCCTGACGCGAGTACGGGAAGTGCACACAGATATCTTTTTTCACCTCCACGCCCTGCTCAGCCAGCTGGAACTCCATCACCTGTTTCACCAGCGCGCTGCACCCACCGCAGCCGGTCGCCGCTTTGGTGCACTGCTTGATGGTGCCGATCTCCGTCGCACCGGCGCTTACTGCCTGGCAGATATCGCCTTTGCTGACGTTATGACAGGAGCAGATCTGCGCGCTTTCCGGCAGCGCCGCCACCCCCAGCGCTTTTGGCGCGCTACCGGAGAAGGCTGGCAAGATGAGCGTTTCAGGCTCTTTTGGCAGGCTGATTCCGTTAAGCATCATCTGCACCAGCGTGGCGTATTCGCTGGCATCCCCCACCAGCACGCCGCCGAGCAGGGTTTTGTTGTCATGGCTGACGACAATTTTTTTATAGATTTGCTGCGGGCCGTGGGTCCACTGGTAGCTCAATGCCCCCGGCGTACGGCCATGGGCATCCCCAAACGAGGCCACGTCCACGCCCAGCAGCTTAAGTTTGGTGCTCATATCCGCGCCGGTGAAGGATTTCTCCTCACCCGCCAGCGTGGCCGCCGCCACGCGTGCCATCTGGTAACCCGGCGCCACCAGACCGAAGATTTTACCTTCCCACAGCGCACATTCCCCGATGGCGAAGATGTCCTTATCTGAGGTCTGGCAGGCGGTATCAATGCAGATCCCGCCACGCTCGCCGATCGCCAGGCCGCTGCTGCGCGCCAGCGCATCCTGCGGGCGGATCCCGGCAGAGAAGACCACCATATCGGTGTCCAGCTGTTCACCGTCGGCAAAATGCAGGACCAGTCCGTCGTCGGTGGCCGCAATTTCAGTGGTGGCTTTGCTGGTGTGAACCCCGACGCCGAGCGCTTCAATTTTTTTACGCAGCATCGCCGCGCCGTCGTTGTCGAGCTGTACCGCCATCAGGTTGGGGGCGAATTCCACCACGTGGGTTTCAAGCCCCAGCTGTTTGAGGGCGTTGGCCGCCTCCAGCCCGAGCAGGCCACCGCCAATGACCACGCCGCGTCGGGATCCCTTCGCATGCGCGGCAATGTTATCGAGATCGTCCAGCGTACGGTAGACAAAGCAGCCCGGCAGCGTGTTGCCCGGCACCGGCGGCACAAACGGATACGAGCCGGTCGCCAGCACCAGTTTGTCCCAGTGGGTTTCGTGACCGCTGGCGGTACGCACAACGTGCGCGTCGCGATCGATGGCGACAATTTGCTGCGACAAACGCAACTCTATGCCGTGTCTGGCAAAGAAGTCGCCCTCCACCAGCGAGAGGGACTCCGCGCTGCGGCCGCCAAAATACTCTGAGAGATGTACGCGGTCGTAAGCGGCATAACGCTCTTCGCCAAAGACGACAATCTGGTATTGCTGATGCAGATTGCGGTTTACGCAGTCTTCAAGAAAATGGTGGCCGACCATACCGTGCCCAACCACCACCAGAGTAGGTTTTGTCATAGCGTTCTGTCCTGCAACCTGCGGTTGCGTCGTAGTGAATCGATCGAACAGCCAGTCCACGTGTGCGGGCGCAGCCGTTGCCAGTAAATCGGTAAATGTTGCCGCGCTGCGGCAATCTCCCATCAGCAGTACGCCAGCCAGCGCACCGCGATGAATCAGTAAGCGACGGTAGTGACGGGTCAGCGGATCCCACGCGTCCCAGACCGTATCCTCCGGTTGCGCCGTTACGCGCCCGGCGCTGAAGAGCTCCACACCGGTGACCTTCAGGCGCATCCCGCTGTCGGTATGGGCAAAAGGCACAGGGGCGTCCCCTGCCAGCCGGGCGGCGAGAATGTCCGCCTGCGCCAGGCAGGGGGCAACCAGGCCAAACGTCTGACCGTCGATTTCGCAGCACTCCCCAATGGCGCTAATAGCCGGGACGGAGGTCTGCATCTGCTGGTCGACCACAATGCCACGGGCGCAGTGAATACCGCTGGCGCTTGCCAGGGCGATGTTGGGCAGTACGCCGGTAGCCAGCACCACGCGCGCGGCGCTAACCTGGCGTCCGTTGAGCAGCGTCACTGAATCCGGCGCGATTGCCGCGATCCCTGACGACAGCTCGCAGCGCACGCCGCGCTCCGCCAGCGCAGCCTCCAGCAGCAGCCCCGCCTGCCGATCCAGCTGTTGTTCCATCAACCACGGTCCGCGATGCACCAGCGTGACGTTGTCACAACTTTGTGCCAGCGCCGCTGCCGTCTCAACGCCCAGCACGCCACCGCCCAACACCACCGCTGGCCCCGGGATCTGCGCAATGGCTCGCGTATCCTCAAGGCGGCGGAAGGTAAAGACGTGTGGCGCATCGCCCCCGGGGATCGGCGGCACGAACGGTATCGACCCGGTGGCGAAGACCAGTTCATCCCACCCCAGCGTGGTCTGCGCGGTACGGATTTCCCGTTTCGCCACGTCCACAGCGAGCACCATTTGCCCCCTGAGCACCGTGACGCCGCGCTCGCGGTACCAGTCATCGTCCTGCAGGCGGATCTGTTCCGGACGTTTTTCCCCACCCAACACCGGCGAAAGCTGGATGCGGTTGTACGCATGCTCAGGCTCCTCACCCAACACGGTGATCGCGAAGCGGCCAGGCGCACGCCCGGTCAGCGAGGCAATCAGCCGTGTTGCTGCCATTCCATTGCCGATAATGACCAGTCGCATCGTGGTGCCCCCACTACGCCGCTTTGGGCTGTTTTTCATAGAGGAAATGGAGGATCTGCTGGCGCATGTGGTGGTAGCGGCTGTCGTCCGCCAGCTGCACCCGGTTACGCGGACGCGGCAGGTCAACCTCCAGGATTTCGCCGACGGTTGCCGCCGGGCCGTTGGTCATCATCAGCACGCGGTCAGAGAGCAGCACCGCTTCGTCCACGTCGTGGGTGATGAGCACAATGGTGGTGTTGAGCGCCTGCTGGATTTGCATCACCGAATCCTGCAAATGGGCACGCGTCAGGGCATCCAGCGCGCCAAACGGTTCATCCATCAGCAACACTTTCGGCTTCATCGCCAGCGCACGGGCAATGCCCACGCGCTGCTTCATGCCGCCTGAGATCTCCCCCGGGCGTTTATGCAGGGCGTGCCCCATCTGCACGCGATCGAGGTTGTGTTCAATCCACTCACGACGCTCCGCCTTGCTCATGGTGTGGCGGAACACCTGATCGACCGCCAGCGCAACGTTGTCGAAACAAGTCAGCCACGGCAGCAGGGAGTGGTTCTGAAAGACCACCGCACGCTCCGGTCCCGGACCCGCAATTTCACGGTTGTCGCAAATCAGTCCCCCTTCCGTCGGCAGGGTGATCCCGGCGATCAAGTTCAGCAACGTTGATTTGCCGCAGCCGGAGTGGCCTATCAGGCTCACGGTTTCACCTTCGTGGATATCAAACGAGACGTTCTGCAGCGCCAGAAATTCTCCGCTGGCGGTAGAAAAACGCTGGCTTACGGCCTGGACCTGAATGATTGGTTTCATGTTCGCTCCTTATTTTTCCTGCCAGCTAAAGCGACGGGCGATCAGCATCAGCCCCTGCTCCAGCAGTAACCCGACCACGCCAATGATGACGATGGCGATGAGAATGTTTTCGACGTTGAGGTTGTTCCACTCATTCCAGATCCAGAAACCGATCCCTAAGCCGCCTGTCAGCATTTCGGCGGCGACAATCACCAGCCAGGCGATACCGATGGAAAGACGTACCCCGGTCAACACCGCCGGCAGCACCGCCGGGAAGAGGATCCGACGCAGAATGGTCCACTCAGAAAGCTGCAGCACACGGGCGACATTGAGGTAATCCTGCGGAATACGGCGTACCCCTTCGGCGGTGTTAATCACCATTGGCCAGATCGAACAGATAAAAATGGTCCAGCTGGAAGCCGGCTCTGCTTTCTGGAACAGCAGCAGGCCGATAGGCAGCCAGGCCAATGGGCTGACCGGGCGCAGCAGCGCAATCAGCGGGCTGAACATGCGTGAGAAAAAGGTGAAACGGCCAATCAGAAAACCGAGCGGGATACCGACTAACGCGGCCAGGCCAAAGCCCACCGCCACGCGCTGCAGGGAGGCAAGCACGTTCCAGCCGATCCCCATGTCGTTTGGCCCGTCGCGATAAAACGGATCGGCAAACAGGGTGATGGCAGAATCCAGCGTGCTCAGCGGCGTCGGAAAGCCTTTGCTGTTGATTGCCGCCAGTTGCCAGAGCACCACCAGCAGCCCCAGCCCCAGCAGCGCCGGAACGATACGCTGGAGCAGGTCGTTAATCCGGCGGGCAATCGCCGGAGGACGACGGCGAACCTGAACCGGTGGCAGGGTAATCACCTCGCCACTCACCGGCGTCTCGTGTTTTGCTTTCGTGCTGTGCAGATGCTGCATAATCAGGCCCCTTTACGGTGAATAGCGAAGCGGTTGGCATAGCCTTCAGGATCGGTACCGTTCCAGACGGTGCCGTCCATCAGGGTGCTACTGCGTAGTGGTGAAGTCGGTGTGGTAATGCCCCCCACCGCGGTGGCGGCATCCTGCCAGACCGCCGTCTGGTTGATACGCCGGGCAATGTCGACATAGTCCGGTGCAGATTTCAGCAAGCCCCAGCGGCGGAACTGGGTTAAGAACCACATGCCGTCAGAGAGCCAGGGGTAGCTGACGGCGCCGTCCTTGAAGAAACGAATCGGATGCGCGTCCTGCCAGCGCGTGCCCACCCCGTTGTCGTACTCACCCAGCATCCGTCCGGTGAGGTACTGCTCTTTGGTGTTCAGCCATGCGCGACGCGAGAGGATCTGCGCCGTATCACGTTTGTTTTCCGGTGAAGCGTCGATCCAGCGCGCGGCTTCCAGTACTGCGCTCACCAGCGCCCGTGCGGTGTGCGGATTTTTCTCCACCCAGTCGCGACGGGTACCGAGGATTTTTTCCGGGTGGTCAGCCCAGATAGACTGCGACGTTGCAGCGGTAAAACCGATGCGATCGTTAATGGCCCGGGCATTCCACGGCTCGCCGACGCAAAAGCCGACCATATTGCCAATACGCATGTTCATCACCATCTGCGGCGGCGGTACCACCACGGTGCGAACATCGTCAAACGGGTTAATGCCCGCACTGGCCAGCCAGTAGTAGAGCCACATGGCGTGCGTGCCCGTCGGGAAGGTATGCGCGAAGGTGTACGTGCCCGGTGCCTGCTGACCAATCAGTTTCTTCAGCCCGTCGAGATCGCGAACGCCCTTCTCTGCCAGATCGGCAGAGAGCGTAATCGCCTGGCCGTTCTGGTTGAGGGTCATCAGATTCGCCATCTGCTGTGGCTTACCGGCGATCCCCAGTTCCAGTCCGTACAGCAGACCGTAAAGAATGTGCGCCGCGTCCAGCTCCCCCGCGACTAACTTATCGCGCACGGCCGCCCAGCTCGCCTCTTTGGTGGGCACGATGGTAATGCCATGCTTTTTATCGAACCCTTTCAGCGCCGCGATGACCACCGGAGCGCAGTCGGTCAGCGGGATAAACCCGATGCGCACCGTCTCCTGCTCGGGTTTATCCGAGCCTGCCGCCCACGCGGCCTGCATGACACCCGGTAACAACATTGCACTGCTCGCCAGCACGCTGGCCTGCAAAAACCGCCGTCTCGACAAATCCGCCATGACCACTCCTGAAAAAAAGACAAAAAAAAGCGCCCGACAGTGCCGAAGCACCGCTGGACGCCTTTATCCCGAAGACTGATGCACCGCCGTTGGCGCACCGTCAAAATTGGTTACTGTAATAATGCAAAGCTAATGCCAGGTTTTAATGCCTTGTTTTTGTGGCTTTTGCCCCACTGGCTCTGCAAAAACGCACCTCAATCAGGCACAACGTGCCCACTGATTGTGCAGCTACTCCTTAGGGGTTAGCTGCCACAATCGCTTCACGGTAAGCAGCGCGCGGGCGATATCCACCATGCGCTGATTCTTATCCATCGCCATTTTGCGCAGCGCCGTCCACGCCTGTTCCTCACTCATGTTGTGGTGGGTCATCAGCACGCTTTTGGCTTTATCAATGGTCTTGCGCTCTTCCAGCGTATCGCGCAGCGTCGCGAGCTGGCGGGAAAGCTGTTCTATTTCACGAGCCTGCTGGCGAACCAGCGGCAGCAAAGGTTTATCCGGATAAAGCGCGAGCGGATCGTCATTCTCATCGGCACTTACCGGATGTTGAGGGTCATGATGGATACGCTCATCAACCGCCAGCATCAGGTCGGCGATAACCATCTCCTCCAGGGTGCGCAGGTACTCAAGACGCGACGTTTGCAGGGCGAACCAGTTCAGCGCCGTGTCGCCATTATCCGCAGCAGGCTGGCGGGTACAGGCCACACGCCGAAGTTGCTCCGTTTCGCGGTCGGGCTGGCAGTCCCGGGAAAAGGTGCTCTGCACATCCGCTGGGCTGTGGCTTAAAAAGATCTCAAAACAGGCCTGCTGCCCGTCAATGCGATCCACCAGCCTCTGGCGGGTGACATCATCAAAAAAACCCTGCGTGAAGCCGATAGCCCCCAGCGCCCGCTCTTGTCCCGCCAGCTCTTTGCCCTGCATCAGGCTATACAGGGCAACAAAACGCCCCGCCAGTTGCGGATCGTCAATGCTGTCGTTGAGCTGCGGCACGATACTGAGCAGATGGCGAAGCATGCGACAGTAATGCTCCATCGCCTGCGGAGCGGTAACGGTTTGTTGGTTCACCCCTTCTCGCAGGGCGCGGAGTGATTCAAGGCTCTGCAACGCTGCGGCGATGCGCTCACACACGGCGCTGCCCGGCACTGGGGAGTGTCTATCCAGAATGCCATACAGTATGGTGAGATTTTCATCCACCAGCGCCCGGCTGGCTTTGCATTCGGGGGCATAGAGCTTACCCTGTGAGCAGAGCCAGACGTTTGATGCACCGCGCTCGCACTGTAGCATATGCACCAGTTGGCTAATGCCATTCACCAGTACGCCCAGCTGTGCCAGCTTGCTGAGCTGCTCCTGGCGCAACGCTTTTGCGCGCTGGAGCCATTCGGTTGCACCCGACGAATTGCCAGCCATTAATGTCATGCTTACTCTCCCGGATAACCCTACCTGGGAGAATCAAGCAATATTCGTGCCTTAATATAAACAGGAGTTAACATGCAGAAGATTGTGATCGTCGCCAACGGGGCGGCCTACGGCAGCGAATCCCTTTTTAATAGCCTGCGTCTGGCCATAGCATTGCGCGATAACGCGAGCGAGCTGGAGCTGCGGATCTTTTTGATGTCCGACGCGGTCACCGCTGGCCTGAAAGGCCAAAAACCGGCAGAGGGCTACAACATTCAGCAGATGCTGGAGATCCTGACGGCGCAAAACGTGCCGGTTAAGCTCTGCAAAACCTGTACCGACGGGCGTGGTATCACCGGGCTGCCGCTGATTGACGGCGTGGAAATTGGCACACTTGTCGAGCTGGCCGAGTGGACGTTAGCCGCCGATAAAGTATTAACTTTTTAATAATAAACCCGTAAAAATATTATTTTCTTATGGACGCGGTTTCAGCATCAAGTTTACCTGCGGGGTTGCCGATAGGCATGGAAACAACACAGCAGGTATTTCACTTATGTTCAGATCGATTCGTGCTCGCATCATTGTCGCGACGACAGGCTGCCTGGTCGTCGCCCTTCTTCTCAATACCGTCATTAATTTCCAGGTCACGCGCCAGGATAATCAGCAGTCGCAGCGTGACATTCTGACCAGCACCAGCGCCAGCCATAACATGGCGATTGCCGACTGGGTGAAAAGCAAAATGACGGTCATTGCCTCCGCCCAGAGCGTGGCGCTGAGTGACGACCCGGTACCGGTCTTTAAACAACTCGCCCAGGCGGGAGGCTTCACCAACGTCTATGTGGGCTATGCCACTAAAACGGCGAAATTCTCTGAGCCTGCGGGCGTGCCTGCGGATTATGACCCGACCATTCGCCCCTGGTATCAGCAGGTGGTCAGCCAGGACGGACCGGTGGTGACCGCGCCTTACGTGGACGCCGGAACCGGAAAACTGGTGGTAACTTTTGCGGTACCGGTAAAAGAAAACGGGACCCTGAAAGCGGTGGTGGCGGGCGACGTGGCCATGGATAGCGTGGTCGCTAACGTGCGCGGCATTCACCCGACCCCGGCCAGCAGCGGGTTACTTCTGAACAGTGACGGCAGCGTTATCGCCGCCAACGATCCGGCCCTGACGTTAAAACCGTTTGCAGAAACCATTACCGGCACCGATTTAGTGACCCTGAAAAGCGGTGAACCGGTTGATGGCACATTTGACGGCGGTGATAAAACCCTCGTGGCCACGGCCGTTCCGGGAACAAACTGGATGCTGGTGGTCGCGCTCGACAATAACGACGCCACCTCCGGCATGCGCTCGCTGCTGAAAGCCTCGGCGCTCTCGCTGGTGATCCTCGCCCTGCTGAGCGGCGCGCTTGTCCACATTCTTATTGCCCGCCTGCTCAAGCGGTTGTCCGATATCCGCGACGCGATGCATAACATCGCCAACGGTACCAACGATCTCTCCCAGCGCCTGCCGGAGAGCGGTAACGACGAAGTGGCGCAAATCGCCCAGGCGTTTAACGCCTTTAGCGATAAGCTCTCGGTGGTGATGATCCAACTGCGTGATGCCAGCGCCTCGGTGAAAAATGCCGCCCAGGAGATTGCGGCTGGCAACCAGGATCTCTCCGGGCGCACCGAGCAGGCAGCCTCCAGCCTGCGTGAAACCGCCAGCGCCGTAGAGCAGATCACCGCGTCGGTGACTCAGTCAAATGAGTCCGCGGCAGAAGCGAATGAACAGGCCAGTAAAGCCTCCGCTGCGGCCTCACGCGGCGGTGAGGTCGTCTCTCAGGCCATCAGCACCATGCAATCCATTGAAGTGGCTTCGGCAAAAATTGGCGATATCACCAGCGTGATTGATGGCATCGCCTTCCAGACCAATATCCTGGCGCTGAACGCCTCGGTGGAAGCAGCGCGCGCCGGTGAGCAGGGCCGCGGGTTTGCCGTGGTGGCAGGCGAAGTACGTAACCTGGCGAGCCGCAGCGCCCAGGCGGCGAAGGAGATCAAATCGCTTATCGACTCCACCACCGACAGCGTGGCAACCGGCTCCCGCTATGTACATCTGGCCGGGGAAAGCATGGATGAGATCCGCGCCAGCATCGGCAGTGTCTCGGGTATCATGCGTGAAATTTCCATCGCCACCAGCGAGCAGATGAAAGGCATCCATGAGATCAACCATGCTGTCACGCACCTCGACAGAATGGTGCAGCAGAACGCTGAACTGGTGGTGCAATCCGCCGCAGCCGCCAGCGCCCTGCAGAGCCAGGCGGGCGACCTTGCTGAAACTGCCGGACATTTCCGCATTTAATTTTCTTCTGGCGCGCCTTCACCGTGTAAACGCGCGCCAGCTGAATGCTTTCAGGTATTTTGTCATTTTTGTTTAAACGTTATGCCATTTTTTGATCAAAATCAGCATCCCGACGCTCCCCTTTTGGTGTTATGCCATGAGTGAATTGTGAACAACATCACGCTCGGAAATGGCAGCAGGGAGAGCGTTGTTTAAGACTTCGGGGTAAATAAATGGCACTGGTAAAAACAAGTTTGAAACTGTTTGGCGGGGATACGGTAGTGGTGCGTTGTTCAGAGCGCTGCCGTATTCATTTGATGAGTGCGAAGGCACAAAAACAATCGCAGGCAGATATCCTGACCGTGCAGGATGATAAGGCGTGGCTAACCGTCCCTTATACCGGCACATGGGATGTCCTGATTGACAGCCATAGTCAGTCACTCGAACACTCAGTCAGCTACGTGGCCGCTTAAAAACAGACGCCCGGTCTGCACTCTCGCAGCCGGGCGTATTATCAGGCAAAACCCGGACGCAGCGGGTTATTCAGCGGATTTCCTTCCAGCAGTGCTTTCACCTTCGCTACCAGCTCATTCAGACACTCGTCCTGCATGCCGAGGCGCGTCAGTTCCTGATCGAGTGAAAACAGATACTGTGCGTTTGTGCCGAGCGGTCCACTGGCCGCCGCAATCAACGGCGCGATCACCTGCGTGCGGGTATCCGCTTCATACAGGGGATGGCGCGGATCCATAATAAACACCAGCGCGTTGACGGTGCGTCCGTCATCAAGTTCCAGCTTGCACCAGCTTGGCATATAGCAGCCGGTGATCATCTCGCGCTTCCAGAGCAGCGTCAGCTCCTCTTCGAGGGTGGCATCCGGCAGGCGATACGCCACCCCCGTGGTGCGTCCGCCCTCTTTCAGTGCAAGCATACGTCCCGGCTGACAGGCACTTCCGCGTCCGGCGGTTAATCGCAGACAAAATGCGCGATGCCACCCCGGGAGCGTACCTGTCGCCGATTCGACAAATTCCAGAGCCGGGTTCCACATCAGCGAACCGTAGCCAAAAATCCATACCGGGCCATCATCCGGGCGGCAGGCAAGCGTGGCAGCGAGCGACGCCGCACGTTGTTCAGCTGACCAGAGAAGCGATTCCTCAATAGCACCAAATGCCGTCTTACAATCTGCCTTCATTAAGAAATCACGCGTTAACACTTTACACCTCCGCCACTGCATGCTTCCTTGCGACATCTGTAATTCACCTTCCCGGCATTATCTACTGGTCATTTTGCCAGCAGTTGAATAACGATAAGCAATTCGCGGGCCAGTTGCAATACAACGGCAGTTCAACCGCCTGAAAAGTCAAAATGAAGGCAGCTTATTATTTTACGGCTATTTCTTTTTATGCCATTTATCATCGTCTCCTTTCTCGTAGTCATGTTTTACTGCCGCCCAGGCCACTTTATGCGCCGTCTCTTCCCGGCTGGCATCGTCCCGACGATCGTCTTTATCTTTGTATTGATCCCAGGCGCTGTTAAACGCCTCTTTATAGATATCCTGCGCATGTGCGGGCAGTACGTTTTGCACGTTATCGGGTAAATCGCGTTTCGTTTTATATGGCATCACTAACCTCTCTTTTGCTTAAAAAGATAAGTGTGGACGACGATGCTGCAAGCTGCCAGTCGCGGATAAATTTTGAAGAATTAATTAAGTTAATTACATGTTATTTAATATGTATTAATCAAAAATATGACATTATGGATATCAGGAGACTTAAAACAGGATTAGGGTAAAATTAAGTAAAATATAAAGGGTATTTAACAGAGATCTGTTAATGTAATGACCTCAAAATTCTATCTATAATTACAAGCACCTGCATTGATGGAGAAGCACATGACAGCAGCACACGAGGCGGTAAAAACCCGCCACAAGGAGACGTCGCTCATTTTCCCGGTTCTGGCACTGGCTGTGCTGCTCTTCTGGGGAAGCAGTCAGTCACTGCCAGTGGTGGTTGGTATCAATATTCTTGCGCTGGTAGGGATTTTAACCAGTGCCTTTAGCGTGGTTCGCCATGCCGATGTCCTGGCCCACCGTCTGGGCGAGCCGTATGGATCGTTAATTCTCAGCCTTTCCGTTGTGATTCTTGAGGTCAGCCTCATTTCCGCGCTGATGGCGACCGGCGACGCCGCACCAACCCTGATGCGCGATACGCTCTATTCCATCATTATGATTGTGACCGGTGGTCTGGTGGGCTTTTCACTGTTGCTGGGTGGCCGTAAGTTCGCCACCCAGTATATGAACCTGTTTGGCATTAAACAGTATTTGATCGCCCTGTTCCCGCTGGCGATTATCGTGCTGGTTTTCCCGATGGCGCTGCCGGGAGCAAACTTCTCTACCGGTCAGGCGCTGCTGGTCGCATTGATTTCCGCCGCCATGTATGGCGTGTTCCTGTTGATTCAGACCAAAACGCACCAGAGTCTGTTTGTGTACGAGCATGAAGACGACAGCGACGACGATGACCCGCACCATGGCAAACCATCTGCCCACAGCAGCGCGTGGCACACGGTTTGGCTGATCGTACATCTGATTGCGGTTATCGCCGTCACCAAGATGAACGCCAACCCGCTGGAGACACTGTTAACCGAGATGAATGCCCCGGTGGCGTTTACCGGCTTCCTGGTGGCGCTGCTGATCCTCTCGCCGGAAGGGCTGGGCGCGCTGAAAGCGGTGCTGAACAATCAGGTACAGCGCGCCATGAACCTGTTCTTCGGCTCGGTACTGGCGACCATTTCGCTTACCGTTCCGGTGGTGACGCTGATTGCCTTTATGACCGGTAACGAGCTGCAGTTTGCGCTGGGGGCGCCGGAGATGATTGTGATGGTAGCGTCACTGCTGCTGTGTCAGATTTCGTTCTCAACCGGGCGCACCAATGTACTTAACGGCGCGGCGCATATGGCGCTGTTTGTGGCGTATCTGATGACGATATTTGCGTAGTTTTATCTGGTGCGGGCTGATGCCCTCACCCCAACCCTCTCCCACGGGGAGAGGGAGAAAAAAAACCCGCCGAAGCGGGTTTTTTTATTAATTGCTGGTATCCAGCTCGTCGAAGCTCTTCACCAGATCGTCAATCGCTTTGATCTGTTTCAGGAACGGCTCCAGTTTGTCCAGCGGCAGCGCGGACGGACCGTCGCATTTCGCATTCGCCGGATCCGGGTGCGCTTCAATGAACAGACCCGCCAGGCCGGTCGCCATACCGGCGCGCGCCAGTTCGGTCACCTGCGCACGACGGCCACCAGACGCGGCGCCAAACGGGTCGCGGCACTGCAGAGAGTGGGTCACGTCAAAGATCACCGGAGACTGGTTAGAGACGTTTTTCATCACGGTGAAGCCCAGCATGTCCACAACCAGGTTGTCGTAACCGAAGTTGGAACCACGGTCGCACAGGATCACCTTGTCGTTACCGCCTTCGATAAACTTATCGACGATGTTCCCCATCTGCCCTGGGCTCACGAACTGCGGCTTCTTCACGTTGATGACCGCACCGGTTTTGGCCATCGCTTCCACCAGGTCAGTCTGACGAGCCAGGAACGCTGGCAGCTGAATAACGTCAACCACGTCAGCCACAGGCTGCGCCTGAGACGCCTCGTGAACGTCGGTGATCACTTTCACGCCAAAGGTCTGCTTCAGCTCCTGGAAAATTTTCATCCCCTCTTCCAGGCCCGGGCCACGGTAGGAGTGAATGGAAGAGCGGTTGGCTTTGTCAAAAGAGGCTTTAAACACGTACGGGATGCCCAGCTTCTGGGTCACGGTCACGTAGTGCTCGCAGATACGCATGGCGAGATCGCGGGATTCCAGCACGTTCATACCGCCAAACAGCACGAACGGCAGGTCGTTTGCCACGTTGATATCACCAATGCTAACCACTTTTTGTTTCATAGGATCGCCTTATTCAGGTGTGAATCGGAATTAAGATTAATGCAGTGTAATTTGTTTGTGCGAGATCGCGTTGATCTGCGCGCGAATCATTTCGCTGATCGGGTCTTCCGGGCATTGCTCGACGAAATAGCTTAAATCGTTCAGCGCCACATGCTCGCAGTCGAGCTGGGCATAAATCAGCCCGCGGTCGCGAATTTCGTACGGGTCTTCCGGATTAAATTGCAGCAGCACTTCGCTGGCGCGCAAGGCCAGCTCCATCTGCCGCTCTTCCATCAGTGCAGATTTCAGCGTATCCAGCAGCTTGCGGATCACTTCGGCGTTATCGGCTTCGTCGAGATCTTCGTTAAAGAGCTCGGCCACCGGGCTGATATTACCTTTCAGCCAGACATCCAGCGTATGTTCATCCAGCGTATCGCCGTTAAACGGATTGATTAACCACATCTCCCCGTCCAGCCACTCGGCACGCAGGATCATCTGCGTCGGGAAAATGACCGGCACCAGTGGAATATCCAGACGGTGCGCGATCCACAGCAAAATAGAGCCCAGCGCAACGGCGCTGCCCTGACGATTTTTTAAGACCTGGTCCAGCCATAATGCGTCAGACAGGCGATACACGCCACGCGTGTCGCAGAAACCCCACTCGCCGTAGAAAAGCTCCAGCAGCTTTTCCAGTTGCCAGTCCTGCGGACGCGCCTGATTGATCTCTTCGCGCGCCAGGCTGACCAGACTTTCCAGCTCATCGTAGACATACTGCGACGTAAAATCGTCGCGAATCATCTCCGAAATCAGGATCATGCCATCGCAGAGCGGCACTTTATTAAATTCGAAATCGGCTAAGGACCTCATGACTTACCCCAGTAACGGTATTCTAGTGGTGGCGAGTTTAATGATGATGTACAGCACCACCAGACCCAGCAGAAAGGCGATAAACCCGACCTGCTGGCTGCGCGGACGACGACGTCCAGGCGCGATAAAACCCAAAACGATATATACCCATCATACTTCAAGCTGCATGCGCGTTGGCTGCGCTCGCTCACCTCAGTCACATAGTTAACTATGCTCCTGAGGACTCGCTCTCTTGCCGCCTTCATGCAACTCGAATTATTTTGGGTATAGATGATAACGCCAAACAGCTTTTCAGTCAGCCATGCGCCTTTATCAGTAAATGGCAGATAACCTGTTTTCACTGCCACTGCCACTGCCCCAGCGTCAGACGCTCGTTACCGCCGTAGTCGCGGCAGGTCTCGACAGCAGCATAACCCGTCTGCCTGAAAAGCCCACGCACCGCCTCCCCCTGCGTCCAGCCATGCTCCACCAGCAGCCAGCCGCCGGGCAGGAGATGTTGTCGTGACGTTGTCACAATGTGTTCCAGATCGGCCAGCCCTGCATTACCTGCGACCAGCGCCGTCAGCGGTTCAAAGCGAACATCCCCCTGCGCCAGGTGCGGGTCGTGTTCGTCAATATAGGGCGGATTACTGACAATCATCGCGAACGTCTGCTTCTCCAGCGCACTGAACCAGCTGCTTTGCAGCACGGTCACATTAGTCACGCCCAGTCGCTCAACGTTACGCTGCGCCAGCGCCACCGCGTCGGGCATCACATCAACAGCCGTTACCGCGCAATCGGGCCGCTCGGTGGCGAGCGCCAGCGCGATTGCGCCAGTGCCCGTTCCAAGATCAAGAATGCGGCTGGCCGCTGCGGCTAACCGCGCCAGCGCCTGCTCCACCAGACATTCGGTGTCGGGACGTGGGATCAGCGTCGCCGCTGAGACGAACAAGGGTAACGACCAGAACTCGCGCTCCCCGACCAGATGTGCCACCGGCTCGCCGGTTTTACGGCGGGCAAGCAGCGCGGACAGCTGCGCTTCCTGCTCTACGGTCAGTTCGGTTTCACCGAAGGCCAACAGATACGTGCGGGCTTTTCCCGTCACATATTCCAGCAAAATTTCGGCGTCGCGCTTCGGGCTTTCACTGTCAGAGAGCGCGCCGGTGGCCTGGCGTAACCAGCTCTGAAAATCCATTATTCCTGCTCGGACAATGCCGCCAGCTGGTCGGCCTGGTATTCCTGCACGATAGGCTCAATCAGCATATCGAGCTTGCCTTCCATCACCTCATCCAGACGGTATAACGTCAGGTTGATGCGGTGGTCGGTCACGCGGCCCTGCGGGAAGTTGTAGGTACGGTTACGGTCGCTACGATCGCCGCTGCCCAGCAGGTTACGACGGGTAGAAGCTTCCGCCTGCTGACGTTTTGCCATTTCCGCCGCGTGAATACGCGCACCCAGCACGGACAGCGCTTTGGCTTTGTTTTTGTGCTGAGAGCGTTCGTCCTGACACTCCACCACAATGCCGGTTGGCAGGTGGGTAATACGGATGGCGGAGTCGGTGGTGTTAACGTGCTGACCACCCGCCCCGGAAGAACGGAAGGTATCGATACGCAGATCCGCCGGGTTAATGTCCGGCAGTTCCGCTTCCGGCAGCTCTGGCATCACCGCAACCGTGCAGGCTGAAGTGTGAATACGGCCCTGCGACTCGGTCGCCGGTACACGCTGCACACGATGGCCGCCGGACTCAAACTTGAGACGGCCATACACGCCGTCACCGCTGATTTTGGCGATCACCTCTTTAAAACCGCCGTGCTCGCCTTCGTTGGCGCTCATGATCTCCACGCGCCAGCGACGCGATTCGGCGTAACGGCTGTACATGCGGAACAGGTCTCCGGCGAACAGTGCTGCCTCATCACCGCCCGTTCCGGCGCGGACTTCCACAAACGCATTACGCTCGTCGTCTGGATCTTTCGGCAGCAGAAGCACCTGCAGCTGTTGCTCCATCTCTTCTGAGCGCGCTTTGGCATCCTGCAGCTCTTCCTGCGCCATTTCGCGCATTTCAGGATCGTCGAGCATCATCTGCGCGGTTTCGATATCTTCCTGAACCTGTTGCCAGTCGGTAAAGCATTTTGAAACATCACTTAACTGCGCATATTCACGCGACAGTGCGCGAAAACGTTCCTGGTCCGCAATGGTCCCGGCATCGCCGAGCAGCGCCTGGACTTCTTCATGGCGCTCGTGCAGAGCTTCC
The DNA here is from genome assembly GCF_001463365.1 of Enterobacter sp. 50793107. Lineage (NCBI taxonomy): Bacteria > Pseudomonadati > Pseudomonadota > Gammaproteobacteria > Enterobacterales > Enterobacteriaceae > Enterobacter > Enterobacter sp. 50793107. Next base: position 76,783 of record NZ_LNII01000158.1, read on the forward strand.
AGTTTAGCGACGATAGAAGGCTTCATAGGCGTAAGTGCACCTTGTAATAGAAAATGGGTATAGGGCGCTATTCCAGCCCGAGGCTGTTGCGCAGAATAGTCAGGCGTTCATCGTCCCCGTCACGGGCAGCCTGCTGGAGTGATTTGGTTGGTGCATGGATCAAGCGATTGGTCAGTTTCCAGGCCAGATCCTGCATAATAGCGTGTGCGTCGCCGCCCTGTTCCAGAGCTGCTAACGCTTTGGCAGTCAGGTCATCACGCACCTGCTCCGCCTGACCGCGATATTCGCGGATGGTCTCGCTGACGCTTTGCGCGCGCAGCCAGGCCATAAATTCACTGGCTTCCTGCTCGACAATGGTTTCCGCCTGCACCGCTGCCGCTTTACGCTGGGCAAGGTTGTGCGAAATGATGCTTTGCAGGTCATCCACGCTGTAGAGATAGGCGTTGGCCAGTTTGCCAACCTCCGGTTCGACATCACGCGGAACGGCGATATCCACCAGCAGCATTGGCTGATTACGACGGGATTTCAGCGCGCGCTCTACCATCCCTTTACCGATAATCGGCAGCGGGCTGGCGGTAGAACTGATGATGATATCCGCCTCTTTCAGACGTTCGTCGATCTCGCTCAGCGCAATCACCTCGGCCCCGACTTCGTCTGCCAGCACCTGTGCACGCTCGCGGGTGCGGTTAGCGATAACCATCTTTTTCACTTTATGCTCGCGCAGATGGCGCGCCACAAGCTCAATGGTTTCGCCCGCGCCGACCAGCATCACGGTGACGGTCGACAGGGATTCGAAGATTTGACGTGCAAGGGTACAGGCCGCGAACGCAACAGAAACCGCACTGGCACCAATGTCGGTTTCGGTTCGCACACGCTTCGCCACGGAGAATGACTTCTGGAACATACGCTCCAGCTCGCTGGCTTTCAGATGCCCTTTTTGCGAATCCGCAAACGCTTTTTTTACCTGACCGAGAATTTGCGGCTCGCCCAGTACCAGCGAATCCAGACCGCTCGCGACACGCATAAGATGGCTTACCGCATCGTTATCCTGATGCCAGTACAGGCTCTTACGCAGCTCGTCTTCGTTGAGATTGTGGTAGTCGCATAACCAGCGGATCAGCGCTTCATGCAGGTTATCCTGCTCTTCCACGCTTAAGTAAAGCTCGGTACGGTTGCACGTCGAGAGCACCACCCCGCCCTGCACCATCGGTTGTGCAAGCAGGCTATCCAGCGCCAGGTCAAGCGTATCCGGCGAAAACGTGACGCGTTCTCGCAGCGAAACCGGGGCGGTTTTGTGGTTGATGCCGAGTGCTAATAGGGTCATGTTGAGCGGGAGTAGTACCAGCGTTAATAAGGTTAGCAAGACGCATCATACAGGATGCGCGAGATCAATAAAAGAGACTGCCCCCTTTCGGAGTAATAGGTTACTCAACGCTTTGAGATAATTTGAACGTAGACGGTGACACCCTTCAACGCTAGCATTAACAGTTATAACTGCAACGTATCTCAAGGATTTGTCCTCATTATGACCCGACTGATTCGCCTGCTGCCGCTGGCAGCACTGGTTCTGACCGCATGTTCTGTCACTCAACCAAAAGGCCCGGGCAAAAGCCCTGACTCACCACAGTGGCGTCAGCACCAGCAGGACGTACGTAATTTAAGTCAGTACCAGACCCGCGGCGCGTTTGCTTATCTCTCTGACGAACAAAAGGTTTATGCCCGCTTCTTCTGGCAGCAAACGGGGCAAGATAACTACCGCCTGCTGCTGCTGAACCCGTTGGGCAGTACCGAGCTGGAGCTTAACGCTAAGCCGGGTGAAGCGCAGATCACGGATAACAAAGGCCAGCACTACACCGCCACCGACGCGGAAGAGATGATTGGCAAACTGACCGGAATGCCTATCCCGCTGAACAGCCTGCGCCAGTGGATCCTGGGCCTGCCGGGTGACGCCACCGACTACACCCTGGACGATCAGTACCGTCTGAGCCAGGTGAACTACACGCAGAACGGTAAAACCTGGAAGGTGGTGTACAGCGCCTATGACAGCAACAGTAAACCATCGCTGCCATCGAATATGGAGCTGACGCAGGGTAACCAGCGCATCAAGCTGAAAATGGACAACTGGATCGTTAAATGATGACCCACTGGCCCTCTCCGGCAAAACTTAACCTGTTTTTATATATCACCGGCCAACGTGCTGACGGGTATCACACCCTGCAGACGCTGTTTCAGTTTATCGATTATGGCGACACGCTCTCGATTGAGCTGCGTCAGGACGGGCAGATCTGTCTGCTGACGCCAGTGGAAGGCGTAGCGCATGAGGATAACCTGATCGTGCGCGCCGCGCGTCTGCTGATGAACGCTGCGGCTGATACCGGGCGCTTGCCCGCCGGGAGCGGTGCGGATATTCGCATTGCGAAGCGTCTGCCGATGGGCGGTGGGCTGGGTGGCGGTTCATCCAATGCCGCGACCGTCCTGGTCGCCCTGAATCATCTTTGGGGCTGCGGATTGTCAACGGATGAACTGGCCGCGTTAGGGTTAACGCTGGGGGCGGATGTCCCGGTGTTTGTGCGCGGTCATGCAGCATTTGCTGAAGGGGTGGGTGAAATCCTCTCCCCGGTTGAACCGCCGGAAAAATGGTACCTCGTAGCCCATCCAGGCGTCAGCATTCCGACTCCGGTCATCTTCAAAGATCCTGAGCTGCCACGCAATACCCCGGCGCGGTCAATAGAAACGTTATTAAATTGTGAATTCAGCAACGATTGCGAGGTTATCGCAAGAAAACGTTTTCGCGAGGTTGATGCGGCGCTTTCCTGGCTGTTAGAATACGCGCCGTCGCGCCTGACTGGTACAGGGGCCTGTGTCTTTGCTGAATTTGACACCGAATCCGCCGCTCGTCAGGTGCTTGAGCAAGCGCCGGATTGGCTGCATGGTTTTGTAGCGCGCGGGATGAACACCTCCCCCCTACAGCAGGCCATTCTGGCGCAGACTGAGTTTCGGTGACAACGTCACCCTGTTCCAGACGTTGCATCGCGCTCTTTAATACACCGCCTGGATAGCATTTCGCCTGGCCCCGCACAGTTTGCGGCGAACGCTATCCACCACTGGACGCATGCCTGAGGTTCTTCTCGTGCCTGATATGAAGCTTTTTGCTGGTAACGCCACCCCGGAACTAGCACAACGTATTGCCAACCGCCTGTACACTTCCCTCGGCGACGCCGCTGTAGGTCGCTTTAGCGACGGCGAAGTCAGCGTACAAATTAACGAAAATGTACGCGGTGGTGATATTTTCATCATCCAGTCCACCTGTGCTCCAACGAATGACAACCTGATGGAATTGGTTGTTATGGTCGATGCCCTGCGTCGCGCTTCTGCAGGCCGTATCACTGCTGTAATCCCTTACTTTGGCTATGCCCGCCAGGACCGTCGCGTCCGTTCCGCGCGCGTGCCAATCACCGCTAAAGTTGTCGCGGACTTCCTGTCCAGCGTTGGCGTTGACCGCGTACTGACCGTTGACCTGCACGCAGAGCAGATTCAGGGCTTCTTCGACGTCCCGGTTGATAACGTATTCGGCAGCCCAATCCTGCTGGAAGATATGCTGCAGCTGAATCTGGACAACCCGATTGTGGTTTCTCCGGACATCGGCGGCGTGGTACGTGCCCGTGCTATCGCTAAGCTGCTGAACGATACCGACATGGCAATCATCGACAAACGCCGTCCGCGCGCTAACGTTTCTCAGGTGATGCACATCATCGGTGACGTTGCTGGCCGTGACTGCGTGCTGGTTGACGACATGATCGATACCGGCGGTACGCTGTGTAAAGCCGCTGAAGCGCTGAAAGAGCGTGGTGCCAAGCGCGTGTTCGCGTACGCGACTCACCCGATCTTCTCCGGTAACGCGGTAAACAACCTCCGTAACTCCGTCATTGACGAAGTTGTGGTATGCGATACCATCCCACTGAGTGACGAGATCAAGGCACTGCCAAACGTACGTACCCTGACCCTGTCCGGGATGCTGGCCGAAGCGATTCGTCGTATCAGCAACGAAGAATCCATCTCTGCAATGTTCGAACACTAATCGAACACGGCCGAAAAACCCGCTGCGGCGGGTTTTTTTGTCTCTGGGTTTTATTTGTATGATTAATGCCTCCTTCACCTGCCATTGATATGACAGATGATGCGCATACGGATGATAGATAATTGTGAAAAACATCACTTCCTCACATGTTCTGCCCTTTCGCGCCCTCATCGACGCATGCTGGAAAGAGAAATACACCTCGTCACGCTTTATCCGTGACCTGATTGCCGGGATCACCGTTGGTATTATCGCCATTCCGCTCGCCATGGCGCTGGCGATTGGCAGCGGCGTGGCTCCACAGTATGGCCTGTATACCTCGGCCGTCGCCGGGATCGTGATTGCCCTCACGGGCGGTTCGCGTTTCAGTGTGTCCGGCCCTACCGCTGCTTTTGTGGTGATCCTCTATCCGGTATCACAGCAGTTTGGCCTGGCAGGCCTGCTGGTTGCCACGCTCATGTCTGGCCTCTTTTTGATTCTCTTTGGCCTGGCCCGCTTTGGCCGGCTGATTGAATATATTCCCCTTTCCGTAACGCTGGGATTCACCTCCGGGATCGGCATCACCATCGGAACGATGCAAATTAAAGATTTCCTGGGGCTGCAGATGCCTCACGTTCCTGAGCACTATCTGCAGAAAGTGGGGGCACTGTTTATGGCACTGCCCACGGCCAACCAGGGCGATGCCGCCATCGGGATCGTTACGCTGGGTACGCTCATCGTCTGGCCGCGCTTAGGCATTCGTCTGCCTGGCCACCTGCCCGCGTTGCTGCTGGGCTGCGCGGTGATGGCCATCGTCAACATGTTTGGTGGTCATGTCGCCACCATCGGCTCGCAGTTCCACTATGTTCTGGCGGACGGTTCTCAGGGCAGCGGTATTCCCCAACTGTTACCACAGCTGGTTCTTCCCTGGGACATGCCCGGTTCCAGCTTTACCTTAAGCTGGGATTCGCTGCGCGCACTGCTGCCCGCCGCCTTTTCAATGGCGATGCTGGGGGCGATTGAATCTCTGCTCTGCGCCGTAGTGCTCGATGGCATGACCGGTACCAAGCACAAAGCCAACAGCGAACTGGTTGGTCAGGGCTTAGGTAACCTCATCGCTCCGTTCTTCGGCGGTATTACAGCCACCGCGGCTATCGCCCGTTCTGCGGCCAACGTGCGCGCGGGTGCAACCTCACCGGTTTCGGCGGTTATCCACTCCCTGCTGGTGATCCTCGCGTTGCTGATCCTCGCGCCGCTGCTCTCCTGGCTGCCGCTCTCTGCCATGGCCGCCCTGCTGCTGATGGTGGCCTGGAACATGAGCGAAGCGCATAAGGTGGTGAACCTGCTGCGTCGCGCACCGAAAGACGACATCATCGTCATGCTGATCTGTATGTCGCTGACCGTGCTGTTCGATATGGTGATCGCCATCAGCGTCGGCATCGTGCTGGCTTCCCTGCTGTTTATGCGCCGGATCGCGCAGATGACGCGCCTTTCCCCGGTAAACGTGGAGGTGCCTGATGATGTGCTGGTGCTGCGGGTAATCGGTCCGCTGTTCTTCGCTGCGGCGGAAGGCCTGTTCAGCGATCTGGAATCCCGCATTGCGGGCAAACGGATTGTGGTGCTGAAATGGGATGCCGTACCGGTGCTGGACGCCGGTGGGCTGGACGCCTTCCAGCGCTTTGTAAAACGTCTGCCGGAAGGCTGTGAGCTGCGGGTGAGTAATCTGGAATTTCAGCCGCTGCGCACTATGGCGCGCGCTGGCGTGCAGCCGATCCCTGGCCGCCTTGCCTTCTATCCCAACCGCGATGCCGCGTTAGCGGATCTGTGATTCATCTGATGCGGAGAAACGACTCTGCATCATTATCCCTATCGCCTGCTGGAGCCATTCAAGCACAGCAGGCGTCATCCACGTCCCTTTCATCAGATGCGGCTCCTGCTGCATAGCAGCGCGAAACTTTTGCTGCGTCTCAGGGTTTGTTCCTGCATATGACTGGAACAACGCCAGCCAGGTTTCAGCCAGCTTTTGCGCCTCGTCAGAGGCGGGATCGAGATTTTCCCGCTGCGCCTGGTGCAGCTTCGCCACCAGCGGCGGCCACTCCATCATGCGGTCAAAGTAGTGTTTCCGGGTAAAAGCCATCTCATCGGCAGAGAGATACTTTTCCCAGATGGCCAGCTTCGATTCGGCAAACGCCCGCGTGATGTAGTCGGTCATCTCTGCGGTGATGCCCGTTTGCTCACGCATTTGCGGTTCGACGCTGTGCATCTCGTTCAGCCGGGTGAGAAACTCCGGCTTGCCGGCAGTGTCCTGCTCCAGGCGCTCCATCCAGCGCGTCGCGAGATCCATCGCCCGTGGGTCAGAAACGGGTATGTGCTGTTCCAGCAGCGTGTTGGCCTCGGTAACCAGCCCTGACCAGACAGCCGCCAGCGCATCTTTCTGCACCGCAAACGGCAGTTGCTGTAACTCTTCTTTGCTAAACCAACGATCGTACATATTCATTAACTCCAGAGTCTGTAGCCAGGATTCCAGATCGGGCGTTTCATCGCCGGTAAACCCGGTGCGCAAGTCCACCAGCCTGTCACGCAGCGTGTTAATGCTGCGCAGCTGTTTATCCAGCAAACTGATTTGCGCATCAAGGAGTTCCGTTAACGAAAGCGACTCCTGCTCCAGAAAATCCCTGATTTCAGCAAGCTCCAGCCCCGCTTTTGCCAGTGCCTGAATCATATGCAAGCGCTGTACATCCGCCAGATTATAAAGCCGGTAACCTGCCGCGCTTCTGGCAGAAGGCAGCAATAACCCTGTTTGCTCATAGTGATGCAATGTGCGCACGGTGATCCCAGCGCGTTTTGCCAGTTCACCCACCTGAATCAACATAACTGCTCCTTTTATTTTGCCAGTGACGCCACTCTGGTGCCTTACGTTACGTGAGGGTCAACCCCTCAGGCAAAAAAAAACGACTCCATCTGGAGTCGTTTCAGTGTTCTTTATTCTATGCGCACTAGCTGTGCTTATGCTGGTCGCGGCGGCAGCGTTTGTCGTAATGGCGCACCCACCAGTATTTATCACACACTTCCTCATGACCGCTCACACGCGCCCCGGCGAGCCACAGTACCGCCCCCAGGAAGATGCTCAATACCGCACCATGCGCGAAGTATTGTGGGAGATCAAGCTGCGGCAATTGGTTTAAAATTGAATAACCCACACCGGCTACCATCACGAACAGCCCCAACCCCATCAGCACGTTACCGAGTAACGAAGCGTTTTTGCGTTTCATATGTCACCTCCGGAACTTTGGGTTGTAGGGAATAAGTCCCTATTCCTTGTGTGTAAAGTATAGACAACGCCCCTTTTATGAGTTGCGTCAATGATCACAATTACAGATTACTCCCAAACAAAAATTTACAAATAACGCATTGAACAGCTTGAAATTCTAATTGTTCAAATAAGTAATTATTCGTATTTCGCTGTTAAGGTCACAGAATTTTGTCAAGCGGCGCGCCAGACAGTAAACTACGCGCCAGATCTGGAACCCATTAGGAATTGAATCGTGACGATTAAACTGATTGTCGGCCTCGCCAACCCAGGCGCAGAGTACGCTGCAACCCGCCACAATGCCGGGGCCTGGTACGTTGATCTGCTGGCCGAACGGTTACGTGCTCCCCTGCGTGAAGAACCAAAATTCTACGGGTATACCTCACGTATCAATCTCGCCGGCGCGGATGTGCGCCTGCTGGTGCCTACCACCTTTATGAACCTGAGCGGCAAGGCCGTGGCGGCAATGGCAACGTTTTATCGCATCAATCCGGATGAGATTCTGGTTGCTCACGATGAGCTGGACCTGCCGCCAGGCGTGGCAAAGTTTAAACTGGGCGGCGGCCATGGCGGACACAACGGTCTGAAAGATATCATCAGTAAGCTGGGTAATAACCCGAATTTTCACCGTTTGCGCGTAGGAATCGGCCATCCGGGCGATAAAAACAAAGTTGTTGGTTTTGTGCTGGGTAAGCCCCCGGTTTCTGAGCAGAAACTGATTGACGAGGCGGTAGACGAAGCGGCGCGCTGCACTGAAATCTGGCTCAAAGATGGGTTAACCAAAGCGACAAACCGCTTACATGCTTTCAAAGCGCAATAATCTGCCCGATACGGCATTTTTACCGCGCGGTAGGCGGGTTACGTGTATAATAGGCGTAGTTATTTACTTTTCATCAGTCGGTTATCGTTAACGGATTGATTATCAAGATATTAAGGTGATTTAGAAATGGGATTCAAATGCGGTATCGTCGGTCTGCCAAACGTGGGCAAATCCACCCTGTTTAACGCGCTTACCAAAGCGGGTATCGAAGCGGCGAACTTCCCGTTCTGTACCATCGAGCCTAACACCGGCGTTGTGCCAATGCCCGACCCGCGTCTGGACCAGCTCGCGGAAATCGTGAAGCCGCAGCGCATTCTGCCAACCACCATGGAGTTCGTGGACATCGCGGGCCTGGTGAAAGGTGCATCCAAAGGTGAAGGTCTGGGTAACCAGTTCCTGACCAACATCCGTGAAACCGAAGCGATCGGTCACGTGGTGCGTTGCTTCGAGAACGACAACATTATCCACGTAGCGGGCAAAGTAAACCCGGCGGAAGATATTGATGTAATCAATACCGAGCTGGCGCTGTCGGATCTGGATACCTGCGAACGTGCGATCCACCGTATCTCCAAGAAAGCTAAAGGTGGCGATAAAGACGCCAAAGCCGAATTAGCGGTACTGGAAAAATGTCTGCCACAGCTGGAAAACGCAGGTATGCTGCGCTCTCTTGACCTGAGCAAAGACGAGAAAGAGCTTATCCGCTACCTGAGCTTCCTGACGCTGAAGCCAACCATGTACATTGCCAACGTGAACGAAGACGGTTTTGAAAATAACCCGTACCTCGATCAGGTTCGTGCTATCGCCGAGAACGAAGGTTCTGTCGTCGTTCCGGTTTGTGCCGCTGTAGAAGCCGATATCGCCGAGCTGGATGACGAAGAGCGAGACGAGTTCATGGCTGAGCTGGGTCTGGAAGAGCCAGGTCTGAACCGCGTTATCCGTGCAGGTTATGCCCTGCTCAACCTGCAGACCTACTTCACCGCTGGGGTGAAAGAAGTGCGTGCGTGGACTATCCCTGTTGGCGCAACGGCTCCACAGGCTGCGGGCAAGATCCACACCGATTTCGAGAAAGGCTTCATCCGTGCACAGACTATCGCGTTTGAAGACTTCATCACCTATAAGGGTGAGCAAGGCGCGAAAGAAGCTGGCAAGATGCGTGCTGAAGGGAAAGAGTACATCGTTAAAGATGGCGATGTGATGAACTTCCTGTTTAACGTCTGAGTCGGTATGAATGAAAAAAATCCACGCTTTGGCGTGGATTTTTTTATTGCGCGGTCAAAACACATTGGCTAAGCGTTCTGTTTTCATGCTGGGTTCAAAAGGAATGATGTCAGCCGTCGCAAGCTTTAACCTCTGAAACGGATCTTCGCGTAGTCGCTCTTCAAGTGAGGCAAGACTCTCACTTTTAGCGAGAATGACACCACCGTTTCTCGGGACCCGTCTTCCGGATGCGAGGAAAATACCCTCTGCATACCCCTTTTTCAGCCACTCTATATGTGCTGGTATCGCTGCATCAATCTCTTCGAGTGGTCTGATATAGGTTAAAATGACAATGTAAACCGTGCTCATCCTTTGCCTCTCAGTTGTGTTTTAGCCGCTTGTTGAAATTGCTTATGCAGTCCCTCTTTTGCCACCCGGTTATGGTTATCATTTTGGGCACATTTGATCTTAATATGCAGGGCCTGAGCAAGACAACGCGTTACGCGTCATATCCCAGGAGTAGAACCAATCATGCCAGCCGTTTTTTTTTGTTGGATAGCTACAGACAACGACCACTTCCTTTGACAGGTTGAATGTTAAGTAATAGAAAGTCGCGCCTTCAGGAGGTGCAGACCAAAATAGTTTTTCGCCCTGAGCCTTGAAGATGGTCAAAACGGTTTGTAATGGCTTTGGCTCGCTTAACGCAAAGACTAACTGGCGTGTTGAGTCGACCATTGCGAGGTCTAAGCAAGGTATACTTAAGCGTACGCTTCTTGTGCAGCATATCCACTCGAGCACGTCTTTTTCTTTAAAAAATTGAAATAAGCGATCATCTTCGCTCTTAATAAATATTTTTATTACGTTTATAAGTAAGTTTCAGATCATCTCGATATGTTATAGTTTGAAGCCCGATATATTATATAAAGCATCAACTATCGAATCGTTCTGAAGATTCCAAAGAGGTTTAGTGTGTTTATTTTTGAAAATAACCTCGCAATTTAATTTAGGGCATGAGTGTTTTATCTGAATACTCATGAAAATCATCTTTTTTTCGTCATAGATGATTTCTTTCGGTCTATAAATATATCCTTATAGAAGCATGGCATCATATTTTTAATCACGGGCCATAAAAATGCATCAGTGTGTTAAGATCATCTAAATCTTGTTTGGTTGGTTTATTTTTCTCCATTTTATCATATTCATAAATTATTCCTTTCATAGGAATGCCGGAATCATGATTAATTGCCAGCCCCATTAGTTTATCAATATCAGTCTGATTTTTTAAAGTATTCTTTAAAAATTTATGGAGAAGTTTTTCAGCATCTTTTCTTTCTAAGAAATACATCATGTTTATCCTGTGATATTTCAATAAAGTAAATGATTACGATTACCATCTTCATACACTAGCAAAATGCAGTTTTACAATGCTCTGAATATTTTAAATATTCATATCAAATTAAGGATAGCAAGATGAGTGAGCAGATCAAGTTTTAGAATCAGCTAAAGACCATGCTTGCAGCAATGGCTCTTAGCAGACAGTTTTAGAGCCTAATCGCACTCAAGAAAAATAAGGCTAACAAATCCTCAAAAGAACAGTGTCTATCATCATGGTTTAGTGTACAAAATTGTAACAGACTGGGGCAAGACTGCTTCGACGGCTAATTTCGTCCGCATGTAGATGAATTGAATGACGCTAGCTTTAATTTTAATACATTAAGCCGGTTAATAGTAATTATTTATGCGCTCTTTTATTAAAAATTGTCTGTTTTTGTGGTTGGAGTGAGAATTTCAAAAACAGACAACCACATAATTATAACCTCGCAAAAAATCATTCCTTCCCTTTGCTTAATATCAGGGCATCATTTTTTTAATATCAAGTGCGTAATTAACAACATCATCTAAAAGTTTTTCTTCCCTGAGGGAAAAGTTTGCGTATTGAGCCATAGCTCTGCATGTTGACAGACTTTCAACTATTTCCAATGAAATTTTGTCTCCAAAAATTATTATCTGATCATAACGAGTTTGAAAAAAATTTGCCGATTCATGTTTACCATTGGCATTAAGTTCAAAAATTATTTTTTCAAGTGCATTTTTTAAGTTATTCAAATTCATTACCAGGGAACCCTTAAAGTTTTAACCACCCATGCTCTTGGAAGATTTGACACCACAGCCTGGTATCCCATCCCAGGATATCCTGCCCCTTGAGCTGCAGCAGGACCTTCACTCACCCAAGTTCCCTTAGGAACTCTAAACTCTGATACATTAGTAATATTTACACCCCAATCATGACGAATAGCTAGCTTTTCTCGCAACACCTCCTCAGAATTGTATTTTTCATTTGTCAGCCAAGAGATTTTTCTTCCTGTTCTATTATTTACACCATGATATTTATAAAAAGTCTCGTCTCTTTTTAGCTGCCTGTTTTTATAAATACTTTTATCAAATGTTTCAGCAATTCCTCCAGGAAGTTGCGGCCCTGGTTTTTTCCCTGTATTGCATCTACTCAACCCCCACGGATCCACCCACCCCAACGCATTCGGCGCATACTGGTAAAGATTTATCCCTCCCGCCAGCCCTATCGGGTCCTGCTGCGTAAACCGCCCGCAGTCCGGGTCGTAATACCGGAACAGATTGTAGTGCAGCCCTGTCTCACGGTCCAGGTATTGCCCCTGCATCCGCAGGTTCTGGGAATATCCTGATAGCTGCGTCTCGCTTTCCCGTAGCAGCTTGCCCCAGGCGCTGTTAACGCCTTCCCAGCGCACCTGCCCTTCGATATCCGTCATCCGTTCCGGCGTGCCGCTCGGCTGGCAGTGGAACCAGAAAATCTCCGGAGCATCAACGCCGTCAATACGTGCCAGCGGGTCGTAGCTGTCCTGATCGCTGTAGACATAGGTCAGCGGCACGTCTCCGTGCAGCTCCTGCAGCAGGCGGAACCCTTCCCAGACAAACCGGGTGGTGACGGGCTTACCGGTTGCCTGTCCGCCCAGCATCTGCTGGCGCGTTTTGCTGATGCGGCGCCCAAGCGGATCGTAACGGAAGCTGACCTGCGTCTGCGGCCTGTTGCGATCCCGCGGCTGGCTGATCACTTCCGTCAGGCGGTGTTCACCGTCGTACCGGTAGTGCCAGCGGGTCTGGCCGTTATCCTTCTCCACGGTGCGGCCGTGGATGTCATAACGCCAGCGAATGCCATTCAGCTGCGTCAGGCGGTTGTGCGTAACTTTCTCAGCAGATCCGTCGAGCGGGTTACCGGCCGCATCCCAGCGCCACTGCTCCTGCCCGGGCAGCGTGCCGTCCTGAACCAGCAGGCGCCCGGCGCTGTCGTACTGCCAGCGGTACCAGCTGAACGGGTTATCGTCCCGTTCTTCCCGCACCAGATTATTGCGGTAGTCGTAATCCCAGCGGCGGGTCCAGCGGCGTGGTGACGGGCGCTGTGCGTTGCCGGTGAAGACATCCCGGCGATGCAGGCGGCCGAGACGGTCGTATTCGCTGCGGGTGGTGAGCAGCCCCTGCGTGCGGCTGGTCTCCCGATGGAGTTCGTCGCGGGTAAAGTCGGATACCGACAGCTTATCAAGGGCAATGCTGAGCAGATGCCCGCTGCCGTAGTAGAACTGTTTGAGTTCGCGGCCATCCGGCAGCGTAACGGAGGTGCGGTTGCTAAGGGCATCATACTGCCACGCCAGCTCACCGTGCTCGCCCGCTTCGCGGGTCACGCGACCAAGTGCGTCATACTCAAAGGAAAGCTCCTGCTCAGCCTCGGTACTCCACGCGTCGGCTGAAAGCGCCGGGTGCAGCCCAATCCGGGTCAGCAGCCCTGACGGGGTGTAGTGGTAGCGGGTCTGCCCTTCCGGCGTAGTGCGGGCGACCAATTGCCCGCTCGCGCTCCAGGCAAAGGCGTGTGTGATGGCCTCCGGATGACCGGCAGCAAAGGTACGCGTTATCGTGCGCCCACAAGCGTCGTAGCGATACTGCGAGGCCACACCATCGAGCCCCACCTCCTCCAGCAAGAGCGAGTCAGGCCCCCAGCGGAACTGATACGCTTCGCCGTTTTCATTTTCAAGGGCAATCAGACGCCCTCTGCTGTCCCAGCGGCGGCGGACCTCTTCACCCTGGGTATTACGCGTGACGGTTAAGCGTCCGGCCTCATCATATCTGAACTCGCTTTCTTTCCCGTCGGCGCCAGCATGCTTCACCGGCAGGCCACGTTCGTTCCATTTTAGCGACTCTGTCCAGCCTTCCGGGCGATCGAGCTGTACCGGGCGCCCGGCAGCGTCGTAGCGATAACGCGTCTCTTCGCCGTCGGCGCCCGTCTCGGTCATCAACCAGCCCAGCGGATGATATTGGTAGTGGGTGGTGTGGCCAGAGCAGTCTGTCGCACGCACCACTTGTCCTGCTTCGTTGTACTCATGATGGCGGCTGTTTCCGGCGGCATCCACCTCTTCAACGACCTGACCAAACTCATCCCGGCGCAGCAGCGTGGTCTGCCCCATTGGGTCCACCACGCGGTTCAGGCCGTGATGTTCGTCGTACCAGAACCGGGTAGCGCTGCCGTCGGCTTCAATGATGGCCGTCGGTAGCGCGCGGTGTTCAAGCCAGGTCGTGGTGCGGGCATTGCCGTCAGGGTCGATCTCCTGCACCCGGTTGCCCATCTCGTCGTATACGAAGGTGACGGTGTTCCCGAGCGGATCAATGCGTTGCGTGAGGAGCTCGTTCTCATCCCACGTGTAGCGCCAGTTCTCGCCGCGCTCGTCAACGTAGCGGACGATCAGATTTTGCGCGTTCCAGTAGTGCTGACGTTTCTGACCATCGTAGTGTTCGACGGTGGTCAACCCGGCGTCAAGATCGTAGGTGAAGCGACAGCCATCCCCGGTGCTGGTTCGGTTTTCAACCACGCGCCAGTGGTCAAATTTTTTCCAGCGGTATTCACTTTCCAGCCCGCCCGGCAGACGATGCCAGACCATCAGGCCATGGTCGTTATAGCGGTATTCGCGGGTAACTACACCAGAGGCATCCGTCGCGCTCGCCAGCTGGCCACGCGCATCGTAACCCCATTGCATCAGCGGCCAGCTACGGCTGCCGTCAAAATGGCTGGCAGCGGTTACGCGCTGTGGGAACCGTTCGTCCTCATAGCGCAGGGAGACGTCTATTGTCCGCGGCTCATCGTGCAAACCGACCAGCCTGCCGTGCTCATCCCACTCTGTCAGCAGTGCGTTGCCGTATTCGTCGCTAAGGGAGGCCAGACGCAGAACGGATGGATTCACGCGTGTCGGTTTATACAGGCGCCACACCGCGCCGTCATCGTCGGCTATCGCAACATCACCGCTCTCGTTGCGGCGGATGATGATACCCTCGCTGATGCTGTAGAATGCGCGGTCGACGGGTGGCAGTTCAAAGCTCAGCTCACGCCCGGTTTCGTCGAACCAGGTGGCATTGTTCTCTTCAAGCGTCAGATAACTGTCAAAGGTGGTTGCCCAGCCCAGGCCAAACAACCCTTCGCGGGTGGTCAGGCTGTTATAACTGCGCTGCCAGCGAAGCGGAAAACGCCCGGGCAGCGAGAAATCGAGCTCATCATCGTCATTCAGCACCTTCACGCCGGTGGCGGCATGAACCGGGTGCGAGGAACCAAATACGGCATTGACGGCCATATCGGCCAGCATCCCGCCCCCGGCTGCTGCCAGGGCACAGGGCATGTTTTTTAAAATCTTGCCCGGACGGCCGCGCAGCATGGAGAGCGCAATCATCCCCAGTGCCAGCCCCGGCGTTTTGCCGCTCTTGATATCGCGAACCGTCAGCGTCTCGCCGCCGATGATCACATTCGGGGAAACGTCATCGGAAACGGTGCCTTCGCAGGTGGTGCGATCTTTGGCACGTACTGCCGGTTGTCCATTGATAAAGACGCTTTTAGAGCCTTCCGCCAGATACTGTGGTCCGGAGTGTTTTTCACACGCGACCTTATCCTCTTCCAGCGGCGATGTACCCGCCGCAGCGGAGGCCACGCTCGGCTGCCACATTTCGCTGCCGAACTGTCCGGCAGCAGAGAGCAACATGCCGGCGTAATCGGCAAAACTTCCCGGTGACTGTGGTTCTGGAGGTGGCGTATCTGCGGGCGTCAGCGTTCCGGCCGCGCGTGCAGCGGGAAGGCTGTTGGTGAGCACATTGCTGGAACCGGTGGTGATTTTACCTGCGGGTGACGGCGGGAACAGCGCATCACCCAGCCCCTCCGCGATATTACTGATATCGTCGGTAACACCCGCCAGGTTAGCCAGTACGCCACCGACGATCCCGCTTAACAGGCAGCTGGATCCAATCGCCGCCACGCCCGCAGCGGCGGCCCCGGCCCCCAGCAGTGGTGCGGCGGCAGTTGCTGCCAGCCCTACCGCCGCGCCGATCACCGCGTAGGCGGCACCTTCCGCCACAATGCTGGTGATATCCGCGAAAATGCTGGAGTGAATAATCTCGTCACCCTTGCGGGCCGCGTTGTTATCGCTCATGCCTTACACATTCCGGTTGTCGTTAAGCGTCAAACTTTGCTTAAGCGCGCTCCAGCGCGCCTCGTCTTCTTCATTGAATGCTCTGAGTGCCGAGAGAGTAAAAATCATCAGGACCAGTTTACCCGGGGTCTGCACCGCCAGCTGTTTTTGCCACAGGCGCTGGCCGTTACGGTCAAACGAGGTTTCAACTTCCAGACCGTTGATTTTTCCGTCAGGACCGGCTTTTACGCGCTGAAATTCACTCTGGACGATCTCCCCCATCTGTGGGTGCAGCAGCTCCCACTGGCGGTGGAACTCTTTCTCATGATCGCTGCCATCCGGGATAACCCCACGACTGACAACCACAGACAGCCCGCTTTCGTCATCGCGAATGATGTTCATCGTGTTATCCTGCCAGGCAGCAGGAAAAAGGGAAAACGAACCTTCCTGGAGGGTGTATTTCATAGGTGGACTCGGGATGGTTAATATTGAAAGAAATAAAGTGACCAGTTGAATTTGGCCTTTTGAACGGCTGTTTCGTTATTCAAGCCAGTGGCCCGACTGCTCAACCAAAATATGGCCGCCTTTGCTGACAACCAGTTTCAGTGGTGCATAGGTCACGGTATAGGTAACGTCCCCATTCTTATAGGTTGAGCCGGTTATTTTACCTGTGGGATCCTGAAGCGTTTTCCCCTTTAAGGAGATCGTACTGTTATCACTTTTGCGAACGCCAAGATAATACATCTGGCCACACTCACTCTCGAAACGCCCGCAGTTATTTACCAGAGAAATACTGAACTTATCGGTATCCAGCTTTCTGGTTTCAACGTTATGAACGGGAGCCGCTTTATTTAACGTATAACGCAGCGGAGCATAATAACGACCTTTTTGAGGAGGCGTGACTAAACGCCACGTCATTTTGCTTCCGTTAATTTCCAGAACTGCTCGTCCATCCACACCGCCAAACGAGGAGTCGAACTTAACGTTCGCACGATTGCCCGTGATAGCACCGCTTAGATTGTGTTCATCCTCTGCGGGACAATCGATGCGGTTTCCTCTCTGAGAGATATAGCAATATGACCCGGATATACGGTCGCCTGATTCCGTTAAACGCAGGGTTAGCGTCGAGTCAGTGCCGAACGTGCCTGCCCACACCCCATCAAACGTTAATTTTGCCTGGCTGTTCGTTGCAAAATGCATCGCTTTGAATCTGGCAGCCCATTGCTGAATATCAGCATTCACCACCTGACGATGATCAGATGACTGATAATGAATAACGTCTGACTCAGGAACGACCCAGGCCGTATAGATTTTGCCGTCAGGTTCAACGACCAAAGCTGACGCATTCTCCAGATAAAGATCGTTACGCCAGCCTTCAACAAACAGGCCTCCGCCTGAGGTTGAATGGGGTTCGCCAAAGACATCAAAATTGCTAATAAACGTCTCGTAATCGCTGCCCAGCGTCTTCCTGAGCGTCTCATTCACTTCGCTGTCGTTAACGATGTGGTCTACGGTATCGAGCCTATTGTATTGCGATAGATCAAGCGCGGCTGAGGTTTCAACTGAGCCCAGTAAAAGCGCGGTGAACAATGCGCATGCTAAATTTTTCCTGGCCATAAATTACTCTTGGGCGCCATTATCGTAATTCATTGTTATTGTCACAACCTTGCTGTCTTTAATCCCGAACGAGAGAAGCTTGTTACCCAATTGATAAAAACACCATTGTTCCCCGGCATCATTTTCCATCTGACCCTTGCCATATGCATTACTGAGTTCCCTGGCTGTTGACCCTACATGAATACCGCGCGGTGTTTTGCCCTCCCCGGCGGTAAGGGTAATTTGCGATACGATATAATCGTCAGCATTGCGTTCGACCTTATCCCACCAGAGATTGGAAACATATATGTCAATACCCGCCTTTTGATGCTGGTAGAATTTATAGTGGGTTCCGTCAAAAGGAACCTCACCGACAAAATCACCTTCTATCGGCACCTCAATTTTACGCGCAACGTCATCTGTCCATCTTTCGCCCAATGTGACAGTCTCATCTTCCATCTGCACAGTAAAATCCTGGTTAACTAAAACCGGCGGCATATTATGTGCATACACCCCATAGCAGTTCAGAGCGGAAAATATCGCGGTAAAACGGAGAAATATTAAAATGTAATTTTTCACGTTAATCACTGCCCGCGCTAATGACAACCGAGTCCAGACAATCAGGTTTATTTACGGAGAAACTGAAACTAACCTTTTGTCCATTCATATCTTCTGGCGCGGTATAGCTGGTCACTTCATTCCCGGAGCGGCCCCGGGGGTAATCCGTTAACACTAGCTCCGGATAATGCGTTTTAACGGCAACGAGTGTGATGCACTGACCTGACGGGGAAAAACTCAGTAACGGTGCCATGCCGTCGCGCTCTTTGCTTACCCGTAAATCAATCCCGGTAATGCGCATATCGTCCGCCAGCCTGACATCATCGGCATGATAGAAGTGAATGTATTCATTATCTTTCATCAGCGTAAACTGCAACGGCAGATCATTAACACTGGTGTTGGATAGCGTTCTAAGTGAAGCACTCATCTCTGCAATGAACATCCAGAGATCTTTTTTTGTTGCGTGTCCTTCTGGCATGCCCATCGCTAATAACGCGACAAGCACCGCTCCAGCCTTAATCACCCTTGGCCGTGAATTTCGCCTGAACCGCCGCATCAATATCTCCTTTGTGCCCCGCGCCCGGCGCCGTTGTGCCTGGCTTAGCGCCTGACGTATTGAGATGCAGCTTACCGCCCGTGGTAATATGGCCATCCCCTTCAACGAAGAAGTTAAACTCTTTACCGATCAGGCTAATTTTGCCGTTAGCGTTAAGTTCAATCGCACTTTCACCAGACACCAGCCGCAGTTTGGTGCCGGAGGCAAGGACATACTGCTCCACCGCCGCATCCAGCTTTCCTTTGCCGGTCAGGATCTCGGTTCCGCCTTTTACCGCCTGGATCTGATTCGCTTCCACGCGATGCAGTTCGTTTTTCTTTACGTAATGGCTACGCTCGCCGCCGACGCTGTGCGTTTCGTCATTCTTGATGCTGGTATCCATATTT
This sequence comes from Enterobacter sp. 50793107, assembly GCF_001463365.1. Lineage (NCBI taxonomy): Bacteria > Pseudomonadati > Pseudomonadota > Gammaproteobacteria > Enterobacterales > Enterobacteriaceae > Enterobacter > Enterobacter sp. 50793107. The sequence goes on from NZ_LNII01000158.1 coordinate 95,727, forward strand.
CGCTCGGCCTGGATCCACACCTGCTCCGCACCCGCCTTGTCCTCAAACCGCAGGGCGTTGGCGTTATCCACGGAACCGTCTTTCGTGCGGCTCATAAAGCCCATCTGCGTCGCCGCTGCCGGCAGCGCCCACGGTGGCATGCTGGCATCGTTGTACACGCGCCCGGTAATAATCGGACGGTCCGGGTCACCGTTGATAAAGTCCACCACCACCTCATCGCCCACGCGCGGGATCTGCACCCCGCCGTAACCCTGGCCTGCCCATGCGCTCGACACACGCACCCAGCAGGAGCTTGTGTCGTCCCCTTTTGCCAGACGGTCCCAGTGGAATTTCACCTTCACGCGGCCATATTTGTCCGTCCAGATGCTCTCCCCCTGCGGCCCGACAACCTTCGCCGTCTGCGGGCCGTAGGTACGCGGCCACGCCGTGGACTGCGCCGGACGGAACGACACCGACGCCGGGATAACCGTGAAATCGATGCGGTGGATGGTCTCCCCTTCGCCGCTCGCGTAGCGGTTCTCTTCCAGATGATACCCGGCCGCCGTCACCAGATAGTCGCCGTTATCGCTGAAGAACGGTGCGTTGGTCAGGGTGAAGGTGTGGCCCGGCGCAATACCCGCTGCCGTGGCCGTAGCCTGAATCTGCTGATGCTCCACCTGCCAGCGCTCCTGACGAATGCGGGCGTAGAACTCCGCATGCCCGGTCTCCACAAAGCGCCCCGGCCAGTCGTACACGTCAATGCTGCCTGGCTTCGGCGAGGCCGGGTTCTGCTGCGCCTGGAACAGCCACGCGTTCGGCTTGCGGAAGTCGTAGTCGTCGAGGCTGTAAATGCCCGGCGTCACGCTGTCCTCCAGCGCCCACTGGCTGATACCCTCTTCGTCCGTGCTGCCGCCGGACGGCGTCTGGTGATAGGGGATGACCTCGTAGCCGCTGAACGGCTGATGCTGCGTGGCGGCATCGGTGAGCACCAGGGTGTGTTTGTCGGCCTCGTGGCTGAAGTAATACGCTATCCCCTCCAGCTCCATCAGGCGGCTGATGAAGTCCAGGCTCGACTCCTGATACTGGACACAGTAGTCCCACACCCGGTAGCTGCCGGTGAGCTTATCTTCCACGTTGACCTGATGCTCGCCCAGCAGGGTTTTCACAATCTGCGGCACCGTCTGCCCCTGGAAGATACGCAGGTTACGGTCGCGCTTCATCGGCCACAGGTCCGGCTCCACCGTCAGCTGATACACCGCATAGCGTGTGCCCGTCAGCTCAACGGCGCTCACCGCCACGCGCGTGACTTTACCGTTGATGTAGCGCGGGGTAAGCAGGTTCTGGGTGGGGATGGTCACCGTGACCGGCTGGCCCAGCAGTTTGCTGCGGTCGATACGCGCATCCGTGCCGAGCAGGGTCAGCGTCAGGGCGAACGACTCAGACATCGCCTCGCGGCCGGAGAGTTTCCAGAAAAGCAGCCCCTCGACGGGGAGCTGGGCGGTAATTCGGTTGAGCATAATCGTTATTCCGTAATGTTTTATGCTAAATAAATGTATCAACAAAGACGAGATTTTTGACAAGACGTTTTGGGATATGCACAAGTCACCGTCTGCTTAATTTCGATACCGCTTTTGCCTTTTTAGATATTCATTATCCTGCTCATGAGGAAGAATAACTTTTAACCCTTGAGCCATCTGCGAAGCGATGTAGTTTATATTTGACAGATGCCGGGCAAGCTCTTCATCGGTAGTTTCAAATTCTTTTGCAGCCATAGCGCCAAGATTTAACGTATGGAGTTTACTTTTATCTTTATTCTTTCCTGTCAGGATATCCCTGACATACGCCACTTGTTTTTCAGCCATGTTATACAAAGAAAAAGAAGGATGAATTGACTTTCGCTCCTGGATAACGCCGAGGGCATTTTCAATATAATCCATCGCTGTATAACTTTGTTTATTCATGCCTATCCTTTAACTTCCGTACCAGATTGACAAAATGACATCCATAACTCTCAAAACTCGTCAGGGTATTTTTCCGCCAGTACGCATTGTTTCTGAACATAGTCAGGATCCACTTCATGCGGTAATTTCACTTTAACGCCACGGAGACGTTGATCTGCGATATACCATGCTTCCGTCAGTCTCTCGAAAAAGAGCTCATCTGAGTTTTCAAATTCTCTGACCGCATAAATGCCAAAAGTCATTCTCTTTAATACGGATTTGTCAGCTTTTTTTTGATCACAATCTTTTTCAGAATGCGTAACTGCTGCACAATCTCATCATACATATGTAAAATTGGCTCCCTGGGGTACTTGCCATTAATTTCCGCATATCTTTTTTGCGCCAGTCTGAGGGCCCTTTCGATATAGTCCCGTTCAGTTGACGGTAAAAATTTGTTTACCCCATCACCCGCATCCCATTTTTTCATTACAAATATGAGCGAGCCAATTTTTACTATTTCCGACAAAATGAACAGCGTGATATTAAGAGATATAACACTCATTCCGAGACCGACAATAATCATCGGGAACAAGGTTACCGAACAACTCAGGGTGAGCAGGCGTAGCACTTCCTGCGCCAGAGCAAACCGGACGGCATATCGGTGAGTTGTGAAAAAAAACCAGGCAGAAAAGAGTAATGAAACCGGCCACAGAAGGTATACGAGGTAAAAAAGACCCGTCAATAAACCGTTTACCCCTCCTGCTATCAGCATGAAGATGATAACACCAAAATTCCCACCGGTAGAATCCCACCATGACTGAAGCAAGTGGTATGGGCCGACAAAATAAAACACAATGCCGATGACATCCATAATGCCCCAGAAATAGAGTATTTTATTTTTTGCGTTTATGTTCACTCAATCCCTCTTTTGACCGGCTCGGGTTGCCACTTACCACCATGTCGGATAAGTGATTCTTTAATAGCGATAAGGTTTTTATACTCGTCACTGTCTTTTTTCGCTCTTTCAAGAAAACGCTGCAACTGATTTCCTAAGGCCCACCCGTTATCAGCACGAATGTCAGGATCAGCCCCACGCTCAAGTAAAAGGAAAACATGATCGTAGGAATGAAAATCGAAAGCATTTATCAGCAGAGTCTCACCCAGGGAATCCGTTATGTCGATATTGCTGCCCCGGTCAAGCATTGCTTTTAGTGTCTCGGTGTTTTTCGCTTCCAGAGTTTGAAAAATAATTGGTTTATTAAAAACGTAATCTTTAGCATTTGGAGATAATCCCCCATCCAGCATCGCCTTTATCCAGTCTCCACTGTCGGCCATAAGTACAAACTCTGCCGGGCTACTTTTTCCATTGGGTCTTGGCTGAAGCGGGTCGGCACCGGCCTTTATCAGTTCGGTCACGATATGTAAGCGCGGTTGCGTTTTCTTATCATAAAGTGTATTCGTCAACGCCCAAAAAAGTAGCGTCATATCATGTTGACCGGGTTTATTGAGATCGGTTTTCGGAAGAAATTTTTTGACTTCATCCATATTGCCGCTTTCAATCGCCCGCGCCAGAATAAGCTGCTGGCCGCTAAAGTAATCTTCGGGATTCAAATCCGAATTTTGTCTACATCCCTGTATCAGAAAAATGAAAACCACTATGAGGCTAGCAATTAACCGTATTTTCACGTCAATTCCATATAATATATTGAACGTATATCCTACTGCTTATCATTGTTTTACTGGCGCAGGTGGCCATTTACCGCCATGTTGAATAAGGAGTTCTTTTATTTCGTTAAGTTTTTTATACTCATCACTACCTTCTTTAGCTCTTTCAAGATAGCGTTGGAGTTGGTTACCCATCGTCCAGCCATTTTTGGCTCTAATTTCTGTATCAGCACCCCGTTTCAGCAGTAGCATTACGTGATCATAAGCATGATAGTTTAAGGCTTCAAACAATAATGTACTGTTTAGTGAATCAGTGATATTAATGTTTGCCCCTCGATCCAGCAGAGCCTCAAGCGTGTCCGTATTTTTTGCTTTGATGGTTTCAAAAATTATAGGCTCATGAAACGTTTTATCTTTAGCGTCAGGCGATAATCCCCCGTCGAGTAAAGCATTGATCCAATCTGCACTGTCCGCATTCAATACAAACTCAGCGGGACTGCTTTTACCCTGCGGCCTCGGTTGCAGGGGATCAGCACCAGATTTAACCAATAAAGTGACGATTTTTAATCGAGAAGGAGTTTTATTGTCATTGATACTGTTACCAAGCGCCCAAAACAGAAGCGTCATGTCTTGCTTACCTGGTTTGTTAAGATCAGTTTGCGGCGCAAGTTTTTCAACACCGTCAATATCGCCACGCTGAATATCTTCAGCCAGAACCAGTTGCTGACCGCTGAAATAATCTTGTGGATTTAGATCCATATCTTGTTTACACCCCTGAATCAGCAATGAAAATAGAATCACGAAAAAGGATACAAAAAGCTTATTCACAAACGACTCCTGATTATCGAAATATCTTCGTCTTTTTGCTGTTCTATACAATTAATGGCTTGTCCAATCCCGTGCCTGTCGAGTGCTCCACCAACCCCACCAGGCAGATCATGAGGAATACCTGCGGCATCAGGTGCCAGTGCTGACAACTCTTCTTTAGCGATTAAGGACGGGACATGTCCTCTCACCATTTTGAAGTCTTCAACAAGATCGACTTCCTGAATTTTAGTCAGCAGCTCTCCTTTGACGCGGTAGGCCTGTATGTTTTCAGCGCTTCCCAACAAACGTCCGCCATATTTTTCTACTGTCCCGCTATTTAACCCTGACGCATTAAATGTCCAGGCCGCTTTTCCACTCGCTATAGACGTTGCCGAGGCCAAGCCGCCCCCTAAAGAATGCCCAGCAATATCAATCGGCTGGGAAGACATTGCTATTTTTTCACCCAGTTGCACTGCACTGCGGTAATAAGGTGCTTCAAACCCTATTCCTTGCTTAAAGTTATTCGCCCAGTCGGCACCATTTTTTATTGAGGCGAATCCATTTTTATTTCGCAGCGAGTCCAGATGCTCTGAAAGCGATGGCAACCCCGGTTCCCTCGATCCTCTAAAAACCAGCGTCGAATTCATGTCTTTACCGAATACACCCGGATCAGGCTGATATACGCGTGACAGAAAATCAGGTGAGTCAGCTCTATCGAAAAGATCTTTGCTTTTAAGGCCAAACTTTTGCAAAGCACCCGCATCATTACTGATATCCTTCCACCCCTCCGGTACTCCCGGCGTGGCCTCAAGCGGATTCACGGTCTTATACACATTCTCTGCCAGCTTCGCTTTCTCAACCGCGATATTATTCGCCGCCAGCCGCTTAGCCGCGATTTGCGCATCCGGATAGAGGCTATTACTCCCCTTCGCAATCAGATCCTTACGCGCCTGCCAGCGTTCAGCTTTGGTCATATTCTCCAGCTGTGCCGCATAGGTTTTACCGTCTTTGCCCGGCGTCGGCTCGTCCGGCATCTGTGCCGCTTTGGATTTGACTACCTGTTTCGGCAGCACCGTTGGCGCAGGGCGGGAGCCATAGGTTCGCACCATGGTTTCGTAGCGGTCGACAATTGTACTCACCGGGTACCAGCCCAGACCGTCCAGCGAGGCAGCCTGCAGACGGCCATCAGCATTGATATAAAATATCTCCGTCACTGACGACCAGTTACGATAGCTCTCGTCGATCGCCACCACTCTGCCCATGTCGAGATCCTGCACAATCAGCTTACGGGTATCGCGCCCGGACTGGTAAGGATTCGCGCCAGTGATGGAGTGCAGCAAGTCGTAACGTGTAAACAGCGAGCGCAGCGAATTGTCGGGCACCGACATAATCCACTGCCCGGCAACGGACGGGCGGATAATTTTCGCAAAAAGCGCGGGCGAGACGTTCTCGCTGAAAAGATAGACAAATTTTATGTTGTACATTCGCTCCGTCCTGTTACCAGTCCCTTTTCGCCTTGTTTACGGATTCACCAGCCATGTGCCAGGCTTCACGATATCCAGCGTCTGGCTACGGGTTCTGCCGTTGCCCTGCAGTTCAATGCTCACCTCACCCGCTGGCAGCTTGAGCGATGCATAGCCGTTGTTCGCCGGACGCAGCGCTTTCGGCTCGCCGTTCACTTTCAACGTCTCGCCGTCAAGAATGCGAATGTAGACCAGAGCAATCGGGCTGGCTTCAACCGGTGGCGGCGTCGGTTGCGCTGTTGCAGGCGTTGCCGCTTGTTCGCTCACCTTCGCGGTCTCCGGTTTGACATCTTGCGCGTTCGATGCGGTTTCCGTCGTGCGGGATGCTTCCGGCGCTTGCGCAGCCTGCTCTGGTGCATCGTGGCCGCCGCTGAACAGCATCGCGCCAGCGACCACCCCGACCAGCACACCCGCGGCAACCATCCCGGGGATCTTGTAACGACGCCAGTCAAACGCCGAAGCAGGTGCCTCTTCTTCCACCGGCACCAGCATGGTGCCCGGTTTTTTAGCAGTCAGCACGTCATCGATACCGGCGACCGGCATCTCGATTAACGCCGCGAACTCATCAATAGACTGCGGACGGTCTTCCATGTGCAACGCCAGGGCACGGTCGATAGCCTGCAACAGCGACAGGGAGTACCCCTGCGGCTGGATTTCCGCCAGCGGTTTGCAGGTATCCTGAATGGAACGCACCACGCTGACCGGTGGCGGTGAGCCCACGATCAGGGTGCGCAGCACCGCGCCGAGCGCGTAGATATCCGTCCACGGTCCCTGCTCGCTTTCGTTGTCGTCGGTGTACTGCTCGATAGGCGCAAAGCCCGGACGCAGCATGGTCTCGGTTTCGTCAGAGAGGTTACCGATGGTGCGACGCGCGGAGCCGAAGTCCAGCAGCACCGGCAGGCCGTTATCCTGGATCTGAATGTTATCCAGCGAAATATCGCGGTGCAGATAGCCCTCGTCATGGATGGTCTTGATTGCGCCAAACAGCATCGGCAGCGTACGACGGATCCATGCCTCGTTAATCAGCTCCGGCTTCTCCTCGCGCAGGCGAGAAAGCGTGGTGCCGCTGTAAAACAGCGTGCCCATGTAAGCCGTATCGTTTTGCACCCAGAAGCGCAACACGTGCAGCAGGTTCGGGTGGTTGAAGCGCGCCAGCAGGCGGGCTTCCTGAATGAAGCTGTTCAGCCCCGCCGAAAACGCTTTGCCAAAGCGTTCGCTGCGCAGTACCAGCGTCATGTCGTCGCCGCGCACGGCGAGCGAGGAAGGCATAAATTCTTTGATAGCGATAGTGCGTTCGAGCTGGTGATCCCAGGCGCGATAGACGATGCCGAATCCGCCGCCGCCAATCACCTCTTTAATTTCAAACTCGTTGAAGCGATACCCGACCGGGAGCGCGTTTGGGACAGTCCGATTGTTATCATTATCCGTCATCTTTTACAGTTCTCTTGATGATTATTACGCGGCAAACTGACAGTGAAACTCGCCCTGCTCGCAGGTGACATGCAGACGTCGGTACTGCTCGTCGCTGCGGCTGGCGGTAAGTAATATCTGACTCATCTGAGGCAGCAAGGTGTTGGTCAGGATCGCATCCACCATACGTCCACCTGATTCCACCTCGGTACAGCGCTGAACAATCTGTTCTACAACGCTGTCATCAAACTCGGAAATAATATTGTGATTCTCTTCCAGCCGACGCTGAATGCGTTTGAGCTGCAGGCGAACAATTTGCCCCAGCATCGCGTCGCTCAGCGGATAGTACGGCACCACCAGCAGACGGCCCAGCAGCGCCGGTGGGAACACCTCCAGCAGCGGCTGGCGCAGCGCCCCGCTTAACGCCTCCGGCTCCGGCATCAGTTCCGGATCGGCACACATGGCGCTGATAAGCTCGGTTCCGACGTTAGACGTCAGAATAATAATCGTATTACGGAAATCAATGTGACGACCTTCGCCATCCTCCATCCAGCCTTTGTCGAAGACCTGGAAGAAGATCTCATGTACGTCCGGGTGCGCTTTTTCGATTTCGTCCAGCAGCACCACGCTGTAAGGACGGCGACGGACGGCCTCGGTTAACACCCCGCCTTCACCATACCCGACGTATCCCGGGGGTGCACCTTTTAAGGTGGAAACGGTGTGCGCTTCCTGGAATTCACTCATGTTGATGGTAATGACGTTCTGCTCACCACCGTACAGCGACTCCGCCAGCGCCAGCGCGGTTTCGGTTTTCCCCACGCCGGACGGGCCACAGAGCATAAACACGCCAACCGGCTTGTTCGGATCGTCGAGTTTTGCCCGGGAGGTTTTCACCCGGCGGGCAATCAGATCCAGACCGTGACGCTGGCCAATCACCCGCTGGTTCAGCGTGTCGGCGAGGTTCAGTACCGCATCAATCTCGTTTTTCACCATCCGGCCCAGCGGGATGCCGGTCCAGTCAGAGACTACGGCCGCCACCACGTTTTCATCCACAGCGGCAAACAGCAGCGGTTCATCACCCTGTAAGGCGTTCAGCGCCTGCTGCTGCTCTGCCAGTTGGCTGCGCAGCTCAGCGGTATCCTCATCGCCCGCCGCAAACAGTGCGGCACGCAGGCGAATGATCTCCTGCACCAGGCTACGCTCGTCTTCCCAGCGCCGGGCCAGGGCCTCACGTTTCGCCTCATACGCGTCACGCTCTGCGGTTAATGCCGTGACGCGCTCAGATTCCCCTGCACCGACGCGCGCTTCGCGCTCCGCTATCTCAATTTCCACGTCCAGCGCCGCAAGATGGCGCAGGCAATCTTCCAGCTGCGCCGGAGGTGCACTCTGGCTCACCGCCACGCGGGCGCAGGCCGTATCCAGCAGCGCAACGGCTTTATCCGGCAGCTGACGGGCTGGAATGTAGCGATGCGAAAGCTTCACGGCTGCGCTAACCGCTTCGTCGAGCAGTAAGACCTGGTGGTGGGTCTCCAGCGGCGACACGGTGCTGCGCAGCATCAGAACCGCTTTGGCCTCATCGGGTTCATGTACCTGCACCGTCTGGAAGCGACGGGTCAGCGCCGGATCTTTCTCGATGTATTTTTTGTATTCCGCCCAGGTAGTGGCGCCAATGGTACGCAGTTGTCCACGCGCCAGCGCTGGCTTCAGCAGGTTGGCGGCGTCACCGGTGCCCTGCTGACCGCCCGCACCGATCAGGGTGTGGATCTCATCGATAAACAGAATGACTGGCGTGGCGCTGGACTGCACTTCATTGATTAATGCCTGCAGACGGGCTTCGAACTCGCCTTTCATCCCGGCACCGGCCTGCAGCATACCGATATCCAGCAGCCACAGCTGAATGTTTTGCAGCGGCTCCGGCACATCGCCGTCGGCGATGCGCAGCGCCAGCCCTTCCACCACCGCCGTTTTTCCGACGCCGGCTTCCCCGGTCAGCAGCGGGTTGTTCTGGCGACGACGCATCAGGATATCGATCATCTGGCGGATCTCTTCATCGCGCCCAACTACCGGGTCAATTTTGCCTTCACGGGCACGGGCGGTCAGGTCCTGACCATACTGGGCCAGCGTTCCCTGGGCAGCAGGCACCGAACCGGCTGGCGCATCCACTGCGGCAGCGGCCTGCTGCGTCTCTTTGCTGTTGGCACAGATAGTATCGAACTGCTCAATCAGCACCTCGACGTTAAGACGGGTAAACTGCGCCGAGATGCTCTTCAGCACGTTCGCCAGATTCCAGGTTTTCAGAATGCCGATCAGCAGATGGCCACCGCGGATACGGCTGACGCCAAACTTCAGCGATCCATAGACCCAGGCGCGCTCGACGGCGCTGTCGATATGTTCGGAGAGATCGGAAACGGAACTGGCTCCGCGCGGCAGGGCATCGAGCGCCGCCACGATATCGTGCGTCAGCTGCTGTTCGTCGAGGGCAAAATGACGGATCACCTGTTGCAGATCGCCATCCTGCTGCTGCATCAACTGATGCAGCCAGTGCACCAGCTCGACGTAGGGGTTGCCGCGCAGCTTGCAGAACGCGGTGGCGCTTTCCAGAGAGGTAAATAACAGCGTATCCAGTTTGCCGAAAAGCACGGCACGGCTAATTTCTGACATGTTAGTTTCCATTAACAATGATTCGGTATACGGAAGGATTACCGCTCTGCGCGATACACCAGATCGCCACGCGGGACAGGCTGCGGCTGAAGGCCCAGCCAGGTGTTGTACCCCAATCGCCCGGTGCTGCCGAGCGTGGCGCCCTGCACGGCGTCAGCGCGCAGGATCACCCGTGTTTCCCATTCAAATTCCACCCCTGCGTACTGGCGTACCCAGTCCCGCAGTTCGGTTACCCATGCTTCACCGGGCAAAAACCGGTTGTACTCTTCCGCGCTGAGTGGGCCAATCTCGATGCGAAATTTATGCTGCACGTCGCGGACCGCCACGCCCAGAAACGCAGATTCGCCCATCCGCGGCACGCGGCGTCCTGCTCCCAGCTGCGCCTGCTCGCGCGGTGAAAGCGGCATCCACTGCGGTACGTTGGCGATCAGTTTGACCGGGGCTTTAAAATAGTTACGCAGGATTTTTTCCAGACCTTCAGGATCCCGTCCGTGGCGGGTCAGGTGTCCGGCGTGGGTAAAGCGGGCATGGGCGCTCAGGCTGCCTTTGTCCATCTGGCCGGGCTGCCCCATACCAATCAACGACGCCAGATATCCCTCAAAACGTTTATTGTCGGCGCGGTCGAGGGAGACGGTAGGCTGCGCATCGGCCCAGGCGCGATAAAACAGCAGCGTCAGACGATGATGAAACAGATCGGCAAACGCGCTCAGGCTGCTGTCCTGATGATGATGGATCCGCTCGCGGGCGTACTCGGTCATGTGAACCGGCAGCGGCCCGTTAGGACCAAACAGGCCGAAGCTCAGAATGGAGACCTCGTGCAGCCCGTTGCCTTCGCGCTGGCGTACCTGCGCCACCGTCGAAGGTGCAAAACTCATCGACGGCTGCTGGCCCAGGCGTAGCGGCTCGAATTTTGGCAGCGGCGCACGCCCCAGCGGGTAGCGCTCCCCGCCCTGAGCATCAATGCGCCTTAACAGCTGGAACAGATCGTAGCGCCATGGCGTCTCGCGAACCCCGCGCCAGAAACTGTCCGGCAGCGGCGTCAGACGATGGACCTTCAGTGGCGCAGTGACAACGTCGCTCATACCAGTGCCCTTTTGCCCATACGCGGCGCCCAGTAGCCGATCTCGCCGCGCTGCTGACTTTTCAGGGTGAATTCCGTGAAGCTGTTGATCGACACCAGACGGGCAAACAGCCGCTCCAGCACGCTACCGAAAAGCCAGGGACTGGCACCGGAAAACGCACGTTCATCCACCGTCAGGGTAATGCCGATGCCACGGGCGAAGACGACCGGTCCCGGCTCGGGCACGCGGCGGTGAACCGGCTCCAGCACGCAGTGACGAACCCCTTCTACCTGACGCGCAACCGGCGTCTCCGCGAGATTGGCGTACAGCCCTAACAGCTGACGCAGCGCGGCGGCGCCCTCTTCGTTTTCACTGTCCATCAGGCTGAGGTAGTTCATCTGTAGCTGGCTGATCAACCGCCAGGTGCTGAACCCTTCTGCCAGCGCCGGACGCGGCGGCGTCGGCCCCTTACGCAAGGTCAGCGACTTCACCGGCATGGAGTCAGCCATAATGAACTGTCCCAGCTCCTGCTGCAGCATCAGCGGCAGATCCCGGCTGGTGCACAGCACCTCGGCGGAGATGTAGCGCAGGTTCTCCTGCCAGGGCGCATGCTGCTCATCCACCAGCGAGACAAAGACCTCCGAGCCAATGTAGCCGGTGCGGGTGCCGTAACGCAGGGCATGCTCAGAGAGCACGCGTTGTTCCCGGCGCAGGGAAAAGTAGGCCCCGTAGTTGCCCGCATCACCGCTCCAGGTGCTCCAGAACGGACGAAACGTCTGGTCGTCGCGTTGACCATCCGCGCTGCCGTATATCTTATTTACCGCGTAAATTTCGTAATCCAGCGGGCGGATGTTATCCACCACCAGATGGTATTCATGCTGGCCTTCGCTCAGCTTCTGACGCGCCGCTACCTTCGGGAACAGGTTGATCACCGGCGTGCAGTGCAGGGCCAGATGGCTGGCATCGACAACGCGCTCCAGCTGTTCATCGGTTTTATCCAGCAGAATGAAGATATCGAAGGCTTTTTCGTTTTCGCAGCGCTGGATCAGTTTGCTCAGCCCGCTCAGGCTGATGAAGCGGAAACGGGCCGGAAAAGCAAAGTACTCCTGCAGCAGACGGTAGCCGTCAAAGTTGCGCAGATCGTCCGGGAGTAGCGACTGATCCGCGTCAAACCCTTCCTGACGCAGGGCATCAGACGCCAGCACATCACGCTGCGGATGTTTGCTGACGGTCTGGCAGACCACCCCGACATGGTGCTCCATTACCAGCTCCAGCAGCTTTAACGCCTCGATATCCGGGCCGCTAAGGAAAAACTCCAGCCGGTCAAAATCAAGGTGGCCGAGGTTTTGCGGACCGTCGCAGGCAATGCGGATCCGTAAGGCGCTGCTGATCCCCTGCTGGCCCAGACCAAGCTGTGTCAGGGGCAGGTCGGCAGGCACACCGCCCAGTTCAACCTTGTCGATTTTCAGCGGCAGCAGGTTCACCTCATGCGCCGTGGTGTAGCTGCAGGTCACGCCGGTTTTCTTCAGCGCCAGGCTGTCCATCATTGTGCCGCGCGGCACGATAAAACCGTTGCTCAAATCGCCACGGCTGCTGTCAGGCTGAATTTCAGCAATCGCCATGGAGGGAGTGGGCGCGAGATAGTTAGGCGCAATCATCTCCAGCAAGCGCTGGGAGAAGCGCGGAAACTCCGCGTCCATTTTCATCTGCACGCGCGAGGTCAGAAAGGCAAAGCCCTCCATCAGTCGTTCGGTGTACGGATCCGCCACTTCGATGCCGCGCATGCCCAGCCGTCCGGCCACTTTGGGATAGCGCTCGGCAAATTCGGCGCCCATCTCACGCAGATAGGCCAGCTCACGGTTGTAATATTCGAGCAGTTTACTTTCCACGATCACCCCGCATCTTTCAGTTCAAAGTGGCCGTTTTCCAGATCGACATCGGTACGAAACAGAAACTCCAGCGGGTACGGCACACACCACAAACGCCCTTTTATCTCGATGGAGAGCACGTTGTGCAGATCCAGCGAGGAGGTGTCCGACACACAGCGGACCTGCAGACCCTGGGGCAAAATGCGGGGTTCAAAGTTAACAATGGCCTCAGTGAGTTTGCGCTGAATGTCGTGCCATTCGATATCCGACATGCGCTTTCCGGCCAGCGGCGCAACGCCAAAATTCACCACCGAACGGCTTACGTGTGGCAGCATGCTCAAATCGCCGGAGGCGTCGTGATTGATGGTATTAAACAGCCACTGCAGATCCCGCAGCACGTTGCGACGCAGCGCGGCATGGGTGATCAGGTTGCTGTTGGCCGACTCGCGCTTTTTCTCCGGGTCGTTATCGGTGAGGCGATCGAGCAGCGAGGGCTGCATTTTATCGCGCGCCCCCACCTTCTCCTGCTTACTGCGGGCTTGCCAGCCGCTGCGCAGCAGATCGCCTTCGCCAGCAGGATTACTCATGGGCTCCATCCGTTGCAAAAGTAACGAGACTCAGCGACAGCAGCGGGCTTTCGCTTTGCTCGCTGAGCCAGGCTTTCTGCCCCAACCCTTCATACAGAGTGCCGTCATCATCAAGCGGCAGCCACTCGGTGGTGCGTGCGAGTTTAACGGCGTCAGAGGCATCGGCGGCAAAAGGATAACGCGCCGGGATCTGACACACCTGCTCCGTCCCATCGGTCAAACGCACCAGCGCATGACGCCAGACCAGATCGGTGACGCTGGCCGGAGCCTGGAAACGGATCTCCGCGATAGCGCTAAACGGCAACCAGAAGTAACGGCCATTAACAAGGGTTTCGCACACCGGCCCCAGACGGGCATCGCCGTCCATCAGCCATTCAAAGATCTGCGTCTCATCATTCTCTAGCGTCCATTGCCCCGCGCTCGCCTGCGCCTGTTCAAGGGCTTCCAGACGCAGCGCGTGAGCGCGTTCATCGCTCTCGCTCAGCGCGGCGGCAAGGGTGGTCAGCCATGGCCACTGGGCTTCCGGCATGGCCGGACGACGTTCTCCCGCCATCACCTGCGCGCGCTGCATTTCTCCCTGAATGCACTGCTCCAGCAGGGTGACGGTGGGTTTCGCCTGCGGCTTAAGCGCCAGCCAGCTTTTCAGCTGGGTCAGCGCGCGCGTCCAGTTACCGCTGAGGGTGAGAAACTGCACGAACGCGGCACGGAGATCGGCATCCGCCGGACGGGCTTTAATCTCGTTTTCAAGACGCACCAGCGCGTCGCTGAGCGACTCACCCGCCAGATGTTGATAGAGCGTATTCATAGCCATTCCTTAGTTTGCCGCGCGCCAGGCGCCCACTGCCGGGTCACGCAGTTGAGGACGCAGGGTATCAATCAGGACAATATTCAGCGTGGTGCCAGGGGTAACCCAGGCGCTCCAGACCTTCTTCACTGCAGCAATACGCGCCTGCAGTTTTGCATCGTCGCTGGCGGTTTCACGGGAGATCTCCACGGCCACCGTGCCGTTGCTTTTCCAGCCGTTCAGGGCGCTGTCGTAAGGCAGGATCATCCAGCTCTGGTCGCTGTTCGGGGTGCTGAAGACCATACGCTCTTTGTTGACGGAGGTGATCAGGGCATGTTCCGGGTCGACGCTTTGATTCAGCCCCATCACCGGGAAGCCGTGAATGTAGGTCACCGCTATCTCTTTTTGACCGCCGCTGCGGGTCTGCGAGATAACCGTGTGGCCGCTCAGCCAGCTGCCGTTGCCGCAGCGGGTCGTGTCGGAATCCGGAATAAACAGCGCCGGCGCGGAAGATCCCCCTTCCCAGAAGGTGCGCAGATGGCAGCCGTCCTGGAGGGTAAACTCCTGCCACGGTGTGCGGTCAGCGGCCACCGTATTGGTTTCAGCGTTCTGGTCAGGTGGCAGTAACGCGCCGCTGGTCTGGGTCGCAGTGGGTGCCGTCTGCTGCTGTTTCACCACCAGCTTCCACTCCTGAGCTTTGTCTGCCGTTCCCTGCGCAAGCGTAGTCCCTGCCGGATCGTTGAGAGCCCAGCTCAGCTTATTCACTTTGCTGCACTGGTGTTCCAGCAGCGAGCCGAGACGTGGAACAAAGTTTTCCAGCACTGAAACGTCTTTATTGCCGTTCGCCACAATGCGCAGCGCAATCTCTGATTTACACCAGCTCTGCGGGGTGTTGTCTTTGATGTTGTCGATCCAGATATCCAGCTTCTGCGCAGGAGACTGCACGATGCGGAAATTTTCAGCCTGGGCGGTGGAGGCCACCGCCAGAAGTGCCAAACCCGATAGCCAAAGTTTCATATCGTTCCTTGTGTGTCTAGTCAGTTCCGCAGGGAAGAAATTGTGCTGCGTCAGAGAGCGTATGCAGCAAAGTGGTGTCCTGAGGGTTGCCCATCCATACCGCCAGCGCCGTATAGTTATCCTGAGCATTCCCCTCCTGTTCAGCATTCTTTTGAATGATTTGGTTCATTAAGGTCAGCCACTCCTGTGGGGTGTTGACCATATGCAGCGACTGTTTCATCTGCTCTTCGCTGACGCCGTGCCAGAAACCGTCGGTGCAGAGTAAAAAGGCATCGCCGTCTTCAACCTGCACCACGTCGCTGTAACTCGCTTCCGGGCCACCGTTTTCAATACCCAGCGCCAGATACAGCAGGTTGCTGTTGAGGTTATCGGTCTGGTGACCGGCATCTTTCATCTGCTGAACCAGGCTGTGGTCGGTGGTGACATGCCACAGCCAGCCGCGACGAAACAGGTACAGACGGCTGTCCCCGGCGTGTGCCCAGTAGGCCAGACGGTAATCCCGGTCGATAAACAGGCTGACCAGCGTGGTGCCCATCCGGCGATAGTCCTGCACCGCCTGCTGTTCGCTGAGAATGGTGCGATTCGCGGTTTGCACATAGTCACGAATATGCTGCGCATTAAGGTGTTTGTCGCCATCAAAACGGGAGATGATGCTGTTGCGGGCCAGTTCAGCGGCCACCTCACCGCCCGGCAGTCCAGCGATGCCGTCACAGACGACAAAGCAGGCTGAACGTTCCCCTATGGTTTCTCCCGTCTGGTCCTGATTGCTGGCGCGCGTTCCCTGGCGGGAGAGAGAAGCCGTTGCGATATTCATTTTTCTTCCGATCCGCTCTGTGAGTCTTTGTACTGATTGACCTCCATGTCATAGGCATGAAGGAACGCTTCGCCAAACAGGGTGTGGAAGTCATCCTCAATCTCACCGGCCGTCTCGCCATAGCTGCGAACAAAGTAGTCCCACAGCGCGGCTTTGCGGCTGCCCGGCAGCGCCAGACGAGAGGTCATGCCGTTCTGCTTCGCCTGCTCTTCCAGCTGCTCCGGATTAAAGGACTGCAGCATTGCGGCGATGATGGCGCGGATACCGGAGATCATCCCCAACTGATGCGCCTGCAGATCGATCAGCGCGTCACGCACTGATTTGGTGGGTGGCATAAAGCCCGGCATCGGCGTACCGAACATCTGAATCAGGACCGTTTTCCCGGTCGGCAGCAGCTTGAACGGGTTGTTGGCATCGTCCAGCACCATGGTCATATCGGCTTTTACGCCGCGCTTGAGGATAGAGCGCGAAGAGAGCAACGCCACGGTGCCCTGCGAGAACATGCCGAGGATCTGTCCCAACTGACGCATATTTTCACGGTCAAACTGCGGCACCGGCTGCATTTCGCTCAGGCCCATCCCTTCCAGCAGCGCCTCCAGCAGCTCGCCCTGCAGCACCTCGCCTTTCTCACCGTTTTGCGCCGTAGCGCTTGGCGCAGCCGCGTTTTTGACCGGGTCGATACGCAGACGTCCCTTCGGCGTCTGTGCGCTGCTGCGTGCGACGGCCTGCGGCGTAGGCATAGTAAAGCCTGCGTAATCGGTACGTACCGGCTCTTCCTCTTCCGCACGCGGTGGGTCCTGTGGCTCAGGAGCAAACAGCGGAGAATCCGCCAGCGGATCGTCCTGCGGTACGGCCTCTGGCTCTGGCGCGGGTGCAGATGGCTCAGGCACGATCTAATCCGGATGGGTTAATGGCGCCCCGCCCATCAGCCCGAGCGGATCATCGTTACGCGCGGCTGGCGCGCTGGCCGAACCACCAAACAGGGCCAGCGGGTCGAGTTCATCCGTCGCCTCTTCTGCAGGCGCAGGTTTGCTCTCTACCGGCGGCACCAGCGTTGAAGGGGTGACATCGTCAAAAATGCTCTCTTTTTTGAACAACGCTTCATCGCTGAACAGCGTGTCGGGATCGACATTCTTACGCTCAAGCTTCGGCTCGCTGTCGTTGAACATTGCCAGCGGATCTTCAGCGTTACGCTCGGGTGCCGCAGGTTGCGAGAAGGGATCGTGAGACGCCGCAGGCTGCGGTTTCGCACGGTTGCTGGAGATGCTGTCAGAGATAGAGAACTCCTGCATCAGGCTATCCCAGATTTCCGACGGCACGGCCGTTGGCTCCGCTTTGCCGCGCGGTGCGGCACTGGCTGGCTTTGGCTGCGGAGCAGGTGTCGGCGCCACTGTCGGGCGAGCCTGCTGCTGCATACTGGCGGCCATGCGGCTCACCGGCTGCGTGTCGTGGATAAGTTCCGTCACTTCGATGCGGTAGTCATCAATACCGAGAATATCCCCGTCCTGCAGCTCTACCTGACGCCCCCGCTCCAGCGGGATGTCGTTCAAAACCACGCGGGTGACGCTGCCACGGTTGGTCACGCGGCATTCGCCCTGGGCGTCAACGTGAACAATAGCCTGCAGGCGCGAGATGGTGCGGTCATTGTCCGGAAGTACCAGATTGTTATCCGTACCGCGCCCAATAGTGCCCCCGGGGGCATAAAAATCACAACTGCTCTGCGGCGGCTGATGACCGGGTTTCGTAGAAATAATCGTGAATCGCATGGCGTATTCCTGCTGGTATGATTAGCGCTCAAACGCTGCCGCTCTCGGGGGTGAGAACGGCGGCGTTTGGGGCCGATTTCATCTTTACTACTTTGAGGATTTGAGTGGTCGAATAGCGTCACTATTAGCGATCAAGGTGCACTTCAATATCTGATAATGACCTGGCTCGGTACCACCTACCTTCTGTTTCAGTAAAGAAACAATCACCTCATCAGCTTTTTCAAAATTTTCAGCAGGCAGATTGCTTGCTTCCAGCCATGCCGCGGCGCTGGCATCAGCATCTTCTTTCAGGCTTTTACTGTCCGCAATCTTACCGATGCATCGATTCTGCACCCAGTTTTCGAAGATTTGTTGTTGAGAAAAAGTACTGATATCAGGCAACGTCTGGGCATTTGCGGCGGAGGCAACGAAGGCTAAGACAAAGAGCAATGGCTTTTTCATTTCAGGCTCCAGAAGGTTGCGTTAGTAGGGATAAATGAACCATTACCCGGTGAGCCAAGGAAATGACAATCATCCGAACAAATATTTCCGTTCCAGAGTGTTACATGCCCGGTTGCATCAAGCCAGCCATGCCCGGTAAAAATAATAATACCTTGCTTGCCCGCAAATTGTGCTGGGGTTGGAGAAGAAACAGATATGTCAGCTTTTCCCAATACCGTGGGTAAAAAAGCAATCATATCTTTAACACGGAACATATATCGCTTCTTGTCGCTCCCGGTCACAGTTGCATATTTACTATTAGAAGGAACTGGAATGCCACAATAATTTAAAACATAGCTCATACGAATGGGGCAGGCATTTTTAAAAATACCAGCATCTATATTATGCTGAACTTTCCCCCCCAATAACTTGCCAACCTGTTCTACGTTGACGTTCACTTCTTTAAATCGGTTCCAGGCGGCACCAAAAGCAGGACGCATATGAGACATCTTGTTTCTCCTTGAAAAGAAGCTCAGGAAAAAGTGGGCCCTTTCGGACCCACTACTATTATGCTTCTTTGTTTTCTTTGATGTTCCAGCCAGCGCTGCTTTCAGCACCTTTACCACCAGAGGTGGTCTGCTCCCAGTACTGCTGTTTCACTTTCGCAGCCTGGAATGCATAGGTCACACCAACGGTATCGCCGTTGTCTGCACCGGTGTACTGAACAGACGTTACCAGAACGTCTTCCAGGGTAATGCGAGAGTATTCCACCTGCTGGCCACCGGCTTTACAGACGGACAGCTCAACTTTGGTCAGGTGTTTACCGCTGGCGCAGTGTTTCAGGATTGCTGTGGTGGATTTGTCGATCAGAGCGTTAACGTGCAGATCGTTAAAGTTAACTTTACCGGCACCGCCGCCACCGCCAACGCTCATATTACCTGGCTGGGAAGCGCCCCAGGAGAAGGAGGTAATATCAGTCCAGCCGGTGTGGTTAGAATCTTTAGATTCGCCCGTAACACCCTCGACCTTCAGAAACATATCAATAGCCATAATATCTACTCTTCGTGGATGAACAATATTGCTTTCGAAAAAGCACTTATATGGCAAACAGGAAAGCATGGGGCTGAATAAAACCGTCCATATTTTACCTCTGCCTCACATCAAATGACCCGTGTCATTTGACAGTCTTACATTCCCTCCCGAATAAAAGGAAAGAATGAGAAGTCTTTTACTACCGAACGTTATTCCGGAACCTCTCAGGACCAGTCTTTCTTGCCGGGTGGCGCTTTGCTTACCCGGCCTACATGGTGCAGCGATATCAATATGTTTCACGTTGCATTGTAGGCCCGTGCAAGCGTAGCGCCGCCGGGCGAAACTCACAAAAATTACGCGTCTTTCGTCTTCAGCGACGGCAGTTTAGATACCAGACGCAGAGAAACGGTCAGACCTTCCAGCTGGTAGTGCGGACGCAGGAAGAACTTCGCGGCGTAGTAGCCTGGGTTGTCTTCAATCTCCTGCACCTGGACTTCTGCAGCGGCCAGTGGCTTGCGGGACTTGGTCTCCTGAGAGGAGTTGGCCGGGTCACCGTCCACGTAGTTCATGACCCAGTCGTTCAGCCAGCGTTCCATCTCTTCGCGCTCGCGGAAGGAGCCGATTTTGTCACGCACGATGCACTTCAGGTAATGCGCAAAGCGGCAGCAGGCGAACAGGTACGGCAGACGGGAGGCCAGACGCGCGTTGGCGGTGGCATCCGGGTCGTGGTACTCGGCCGGTTTTTGCAGCGACTGCGCGCCAATGAAGGCAGCAAAGTCGGAGTTTTTGCGGTGAACCAGCGGCATAAAGCCATTTTTCGCCAGCTCGGCTTCGCGACGGTCGCTGATGGCGATCTCGGTCGGACATTTCATGTCCACGCCGCCGTCGTCGCTCGGGAAGGTATGGCACGGCAGGTTTTCAACCGCCCCGCCGGACTCCACGCCGCGAATGGAGGTGCACCAGCCGTACTCTTTGAAAGAGCGGTTGATGTTGGCCGCCATCGCGTAAGCAGCATTCGCCCAGGCGTAGCTGTTGTGGTTTGCGCCGTCGGTCTGCTCTTCAAAGTCAAAGCTGTCGACCGGGTTAGTACGAATGCCGTAAGGCAGGCGCGACAGGAAGCGCGGCATCACCAGGCCCAGATAGCGGGCATCTTCCGATTCACGCAGTGAACGCCAGGCGGCGTATTCGGTGTTCTGGAAGATTTTGGTCAGATCGCGTGGGTTAGCCAGCTCCTGCCATGACTCCATCTGCATCACGCCCGGTGCGGTACCGGTGATGAACGGACAGTGAGCCGCAGAGCCGATACGCGCCATTTCACCCAGCAGTTCAACGTCCTGCGGGCTGTGGTCAAAGTAGTAGTCGCCGACGATGCAGCCAAACGGCTCACCACCAAACTGACCGTACTCCTGCTCGTAGATTTTCTTGAAGATCGGGCTCTGATCCCAGCCCACACCCTTATAGCGTTTCAGGGTACGACCCAGCTCCTGCTTGGAGATGCTCATAAAGCGGATCTTCAGCATCTCGTCGGTTTCAGTGTTGTTCACCAGGTAGCTCAGACCGCGCCAGGCGCTCTCCAGCTTCTGAAACTCTTCGTGGTGAATGATCTGATTCACCTGCTGAGAGAGCTGTTCGTCGATACCCGCAATCAGGTTCTGGATGGTGCGATAGGTGTCGTTGGAGAAGGTAACGGTGTTTTCCAGCGCCTGCTGCGCCAGAGTTTTTACCGCGCTCTCGACGGCGGAACGCGCCTGGTCAGTTTTAGGACGGAACTCTTTGTTCAGCAGTGCGCTGAACTCGTCCTGACTGAACGCCTGACCTGCCTGCTGCTCGTGTTGTTGAGTCTGGTTGCTCATCGATTACTCCTCGCTACCTTTCGCACTTTCGTCATTTTTCGGCAACTGGCTCAGGGATTTGAGCAGCGTCGGATCCTGCAGAATTTTGGCGATCAGCTCTTCCGCGCCGTTTTTACCGTCCATGTAGGTCAGCAGATTGGAAAGCTGAGTACGCGCTTCCAGCAGCTTGTTCAGCGGCTCAACCTTGCGTGCCACCGCATCCGGCAGGAAGTCGTCCATGCTGTCGAAGGTCAGGTCGACGTTGAGCTTGCCTTCACCGGTGAGGGTGTTATCCACCTGGAACGCTACGCGTGGCTTAAGCGCCTTCATGCGTTCGTCAAAGTTATCAATGTCGATTTCGAGGAATTTACGCTCATCGACGGCCGGCAGATTTTCCACCGGTTTGCCGACCAGATCGGCCATAACGCCCATCACGAACGGCAGCTGAATTTTACGTTCTGCACCGTAGATCTCTACGTCGTACTCGATCTGCACGCGGGGGGCACGGTTACGTGCGATAAATTTCTGCCCACTGTTACTCATTGCCATGATGTTCTCCATCAAAGATGCGCGGTGAAGGTGAAACGACAAGCTCCGTGCCCGTCGTCATAATGCCTGGACGCGTCATTCGCGGCGTCCAAAGATATTTTCCAGTTGGTTAACGCCATCTGGCGCCAGGTCGCGAATAATGTCCATAAAGTTAAGTTCTGACAGCCGCTGCACCCGTTCAATCATCAGCGGTGCGGGGTGGCTCGGTTCGTACTGCGCAAAATACTGTTTCGCTTTCTCCAGCATCAGCTGGGCGTCGGCGCGACTGGTAACCTGCACGCTGCGCCAGTCGGTGACCTGCTGCACGGGTTGGGTGGCCACCGTCTGCGGCTCAGCGTGGTGTTCCGCCTGTGCATCCCGATTGGGCAGCAGTTTGCTGATGTCGGTCACCTGACAGGCGCTGGCGACCAGGCCCACGGTTTTCAGCAACTGCTCCATTTCCGGTACGCCGCTTTCACCAAGGTAACCGCTAAGCAGATCGCGAATGGCCAGCAGCCTTTCATTAATCAGGATGACGGCCTCTGTACCTGGCTGGTCGCCGCGCGCCAGTTCGTCAATCAGTCTTGGGCGGCCGCCGGGATAATCCGGGCATTCGGTTTTGCTGCCATCCAGCAATGCCTGCGCGTCACGCAGCGAAATTTCATCGCCGTTTGAGCGCAGCAGCGAGGCGTTTCGCAGCGCGACGGTCAGGTCAGATTTATCGCTCAGCGCGGCAAGGGCGTTAATGCGATAGAACGGGTCCGTTTCGCCATACTCCTCCAGCAGTGGATAGAGCGGCTCCCAGTAGCGGGTGATCGCCTCCTGCACCAGCAGCAGACCGTCCGCGTAGCCCGGCAGCCCACGACGTCGGGTCCAGGCATGGGTTAACGCCAGCATGACGCGAAGATCTTTGGTGCGCCCCAGCAGGCTGGTGGCGAGCTTTTCTACCGTATTCCAGTCAGCGGGCTCGGCGGGAATGATCGTGTCGCCGAACTGCTGTTCCGCTTTACCCTGGCTTGCCTGTCCCATAGCCTGAAAATCGGCTTCGTACTCAAGGTTGTCGCCGCAGGGTTTTTCGGGGCTTATCGGCGCGAGAAATTCTTCGATATTCATGTGATCCCTGCTTATTCAAACATAGGCGGATAAAGACCGTGACGGCCTGGTCGGGCGCCGCCAGCCGGATCGAACAGCAGCGTAAAGAGCTGCCCGGTGAAGTTTCCGCTGTGGACGTGGGTGTAGAGCGGGTAGCCGTCGCAGCGGTTGGTCCACCAGTAGCTGGTCTGACGAAGCGGGTCAAAACACTCCGCCGCCTGAGGCCAGCCCAGCGTGCTCTGTCCGTCTTCGTCATAACCAATCACATCAAGGATGTCGGAACGCTTTTGCGGCTCGACGGGCTGCGGCGCCGGAATTGACATCAGCATCTCATCCAGCTGCGAGGCGGAAAAACTGTTGCGCACCGCATGCAGCCCGAGACGGCCAATCTGCTGATACCAGCTTTCAGCCTGGCTGAGCAGGTTGGTCGACCACTCTGACGGGGCGAAGCTCAGTTGAATGCAGATCGGGTACTGTCGGCCCACGCTGTCGCGGCCCGGCAGCAGGCAGCCCATCTGGATCATCTGGCTGCCCAGCATCGGCGGGACAACAAAGTTCCACACCGGCGCCTTGTTAAACTGGCGTTCGCCGCTGCGCTGCTCTTCCTGTTGCCAGGCCAGCAGGCCGACCTGAAACCAGTGTGACCACTGACGCTGTAGGGTGTCAGGAAAGCGACGCTGCAAAAAATCTCCGGCGCTGGGTAATTTGCCATACCAGCTGTAGCGGTTCATCGCAGGGGTATTCGTCATACGGCTGTCCTTGCGGTTATGGGCATGAGAAACGAGGAAGCTGGAACGGATTGCGAATGCTGTTCGGCGCAAACTCCAGCGTGACCTGATGGCCATCGACGTTGAACGTGGCCTGACGGCTCAGACTACCTGCCCCAGGGCTGGTGCGCGCTTTATCGAAGAAGCGGTTCAGCGCCCAGGCGCCGTTGGTTACCAGCGTCGCGGTGCTGCCGTTGGCCAGACCCAGCTGCATACGCACCTGGTTGGTGCCGCCCGGCCCTGGCCAGTTCATGATCTGCACCGCCTGTGGACCGTGGCTGTAACGCAGTAGTTGGCCGTCAACGTCCAGCGTCAGGTTAAGAATGGTGTTATCCATCCGCACGGTACGCACCGTCACCTTGAAAGAGGGGGTCGTCGCACCGTTAGCAAAGAAGGCATCGCGAATGGACTGGGCCTGCTGGAATGGTCGCAGCAGTCCTTCACTTCCCGGCAGCGTTTTCCCGTCGATCCCCGGCATAAAGCGCCAGTTCGCCTGAGTGGTATCCACTTTGTTGGTCAGGTTGTCGCGAAAGAAGGTGTCCATCAGCCCGGTACCCGGCGCAAACATGCGTGCCAGATCGTCCGGCGTCACCTCGGTGCTGGCGCTGCGCACCAGCGGGTAGCGACCGGCAATTGCCTGACGGCAGAAACCACCCACTTCGACGTTAATGCGCTTACGGACGTTTTCCAGATCGCGACGCTGGGTATCACTGCTGGCCCCCACCGCCATGTTGCTGAACATGGTTTGCAGCCCGCCCGGCAGACGCCCGGCGCTGGCCTGCAGACGGCTGATTGCTTCACCACCCGGGGCTGGCATGCCGCTGTTGGCAGCGTCCTGCACCGCGGTCAGGTAACGATACAGCTCATCCACCTGTTTGAGGAAATCATCAAAGACGATGGTCTTGCCGCCCTTCTCCAGCGGCTGAGCCAGCTCGATCATAGGCGCGTAATGGTCGGTCACCAGCTGTTCAGGTGCCTGCGTCACTACTGCCCCCTGCGTCGGGGCATTGTCGTTATTGCTGAACAGCGCTTCGAGGGTACGGGTGGCGCGGTTACTCTGGTCTTGCGCTTTCCCCGCGTCCTCCGGCGCTGGCGCGTTGCGCGACAGCGTCAGCACCTGGCTCAGGTTCTGCACCAGACGGCGCAGCGGCGAGTTTGCGCCGGAGAGCAGGCGCGCCGTGTTGATGCGCTGCGAGAGATCGGCGCTGTTGTTAAGCTGAATGTCGGCGAGGAAACGATCCCAGTTTGCGATAAAGTCGCGCATGTAGAGCTGACGCACGGCGTTATCGATCTGCTGCTTGTCTTCCCCGGAGGTGGTCGCGCCCAGCACCCAGGCATCATCTTCGTGCAGCGCCGTGGTCACGCTGTCAATCTGGCTGTTAAAGCTCTTCCAGTAGCCGTCCGGGGTGTAGAGCCCCGGCACGCCTTCGCTCACCGGTTTGCCGCTTTTGCGGGAGAACACCAGTTCGCTCTGCGGGCCACCCAGGTCGGACAGGGAGACCGGCTTCAGGTTTTCGTCATGCTCCAGCAGACGCTTCAGACGCCCATACACGCGGGTGGAGAGCGGCTGCTGGTTGATGAGCGCCCTCTCGCGAGCCACCAGCGCTTCGTCCTGGGCATACGGCGAAGCCTGAATTTTTGGCTCCAGCAGCTGCGTCAGGTGCCACTCCAGCTGTTGCAGCTGCGCCTGCGTCACGTTCTGCGGCAGATTACGCTGCAAATTGAGCATCACCCAGGAATGCAGGAATTTGCCGTCGTAGTGTTTAGGCTGATACAGCATCTGGTAGGCTTTCAGCGCCTCGTAGCTGTATTCCACGTCGCTGCCGTTGTCGTTACGCAGCCAGGTGGTGATATGCATCGCCACGGCGGGCAGCAGCATCTGATCCAGCGCTTTCTGATACAGCGACTGAGAAGCATCGCTGACGTCATCCCCGCGATAGAGCCCCATACGGCGGGAGACCGGCGGGTCGTTGACATCGAATGCCTCGCTTTTCGGCAGATCGACCAGGCTGTTCAGCAGCGGCAGGAGCGCGAACAGATCGCGCTGAGGCTGATTCTGTAACGCTTTACTCTGCTGCTCCAGCTGCGGGACTTTAGCGTCCACCTCTTCCAGATAGGCCTTATTTTTGGCATAGCTGGTCAGCCACAATCCGCCGAGGATCACCAGCAGCGCCAGCAGCGCCGCGTATCCGGACCAGATCACCGCGCGGTTGCGCAGTTCCCACCAGCGGTTTTCACCGGCAATACCGGCTTCCTGGAAAATGACGTTTTGCAGCAGGTTTTTAATGAAGAAGCTCTGCCCTTTTGCACCGGGGATCGGCGCCTCTTTACTGACCGAATCCCACTTCTCTGCCTCTGCCCCTTCCGGCAGTGACAGGGCGCGGTTCAGTTCACCCATGACGCGGTCGAACGGCATGCCTTCCTGGGTGCCGCTGGCGAAGTATATTCCGCGTGGGGAGAACTCGGTCTCAAAGTTAGAGCGGGCAAAGACCGTGCTCAGGTAGTCTGCCAGCAGCGGGCGCAGCGCCGCGAACTCCTGCGGGAAGAGATACGCTTCGGCACGGGTTTTGGCGTCATGCTCTTTCAGCATGGTCTCCGGCAGCCCGGCGTCCAGACGCTGCTGCAACAGCGAGAACTCCTGGTGGAAGTTCCCCATCAGGTCGAAATCGGCGTGTTTGGTCTGTTCCCACGGCAGCGTGAAGCCCCAAATCTGGTCGCGCTGCGCTTTGTCGTAGTCAGCAAACCAGGCGCGGAAGCCTTTAAGCAGGTCCGCCTTGGTCACCATCACGTAAACCGGGAAGCGGATACCCAGCTGTTCATGCAATTCAGACAGCCGCTGGCGCAGGTTGACCGCCTGCTGGCGCGCGGCTTCCGGGGAGAGCGTCAGCAGATCGGAAATGCTGATGGTGATAATGACGCCGTTAATAGGCTGGCGGCGGCGATACTTACGCAGCAGGCCGATAAATTCCAGCCACTCCCCGGCATCCTGAACCTGCTCGCTCTCCTGAGTGGTGTAGCGCCCCGCGGTGTCCAGCAGGACGGCTTCGTTAGTGAACCACCAGTCGCAGTTGCGGGTGCCGCCAATGCCGCGCAGAGCGGTTTTACCGAAGCGATCCGCCAGCGGGAATTGCAGGCCGGAATTGACCAGCGCCGTGGTTTTACCGGCGCCCGGTGCGCCGATAATGACGTACCACGGCAGCTGGTAGAGATATTGCGTACTGAAGCGCTGCGTCCACTGGGCACCGTGTCCCGCTTTGCTGAAGTGGGCTTTTTTCAGCATTTGCGCCGCTTCATCAAAACGTCCGGCGAGGATCTGCTCCTCGCTGTTCAGCCGCTTCTGGGGATCGGCCGCGTCCGGTTTGGCGGTGTTTTCATTGAGCTTGTCCATCAGCTTGCGGTTCAGCCAGGCGTTGTAGAGCCGCGGCAGAATATGCCCCTGCGCCCAGAGCAGATAAACCACCGCAATACTGATGATGCGGTTTTGTTCAGATTCGAGCGGGCGGGTATCCACGATGGATAACAGCGGACCAATCATCCAGATCACCGCCGACAGCGCGGTAACGCCCAGGAAGCTCCACAGAATGCGATTGGTCAGTATAGAAAGAAGAGTCGTCAGCATCCTTAGTTTCCTTGCGGCAATCCGTTCAGCTCAGCCTGCGTATTTTCAGGCGACACCAGCAGAGTTATTTCCACACGGCGGTTACGGGCGCGGTTTTCAGGCGTATTGTTTGGCGCCACAGGATTGATCTCTCCCCGCCCTTCCGCTTTCACGCGGTCAGGCTGCGAGAGGCTTCCCTGCAACATTTTTTGCACGGACCGGGCGCGATCCAAAGAGAGTTCATAGTTGGAGGCGAAGCGCGCACTGCGAATTGGCACGTTATCGCTGTAGCCCACCACCAGAATTTTGCCGCTGACGTTGTTCATCGCCTGGGCAATCCGGTTGATGACCGGCTCATAGCGGTCACGCACCACGGTAGAAGCAGAAGCAAACAGCCCGTCTCCTTTCAGGATCACCACGCTGCGATCCGCTTCATCCTTCACCGCCACCAGACCGGCGTCGATTTCCGGCTTCAGGAAGCCACGCAGGTTAAGCACCGCAGGCAGTTGACGCGCAGGTTGCTGAATGGTGGTTTCAGGCAGCTGAGACTGGTAAATCTTCGCCAGTACCGGGTTGGTGTTGTCGCCAAGACGCCAGTTGAGAATGATGTAGAACAGGCAGGCGATAAACCCGGCCAGCGCGACACAGGCCCACAGCGGCACCATCGGCCGCCACAGCTTGCGCAGCACGGGACGATCTTCCGGGTGTGGAGAGAGCGGTGCCGGATAGCTGCCGCGCACGCCACGGATCATCTGCCACAGCCGCTGCTTTATAGTTTCCAGCTGGGTGCGGCCATTATCCAGAACCCGATAGCGCCCTTCGAAACCGAGCAGCAGGCAGTAGTTGATCATCTCCAGCAGGAGGATATGTTCACGCGGGTTCTGCGACAGACGCGCCAGCAGCTGGAAGAACTTTTCGCCGCCCCAGGTTTCATTATGAAACGTGACCAGCAGACCATTGCTTGACCAGACACCGCTGCTGCCCCAGGGGGTCAGCGCCGCGGCTTCATCCAGCGCCGTGCAGAGGCAATAGCGCGCCCCGACGATCACCTCATACGCCAGCCCTGCCTGCTGGCAGCGGACTTCAAAACGGCGAATCTCGTCGATCAGACGCTGGCGCAGTGCCACCTGATCGTCATGAGACACCGAATGACGGATTTGCGGAATCGCGTTGAGCAGCGGATTGGCGGCCGCCACCAGCTGATTGTTGCTACTGGCTCCGGTAAACGCGGCATCACTGCCGGTATCCTGTCGTTCCTGCATATTAAGCGCTCGCTTTATTATTCAGTCGGGCTACGGATGGCCCAAAACTCCATATCAAGACCCGGGAACTCCCCTGCGAGATGCAGGGCGAATGCACCGGACTTATCCATCTCGTGCCACAGCTCGCTGCCCTTCTCCAGCTCAAAGTAGCTGTAGCCCGCATGCCATGGGATTTGCGGCGGCGCAACCGGCATGGCGCGCAGCATGATGCCCGGCAGCTGTAACTGAACCAGATCGCGGATTTTCGACACCGGCGCGACTTTCATCTGGGCAGGGAAATGGGTTTGCAGGTGTTCGCCCGGCACGTTGGCTTTGACCGCCAGGACGAAGCCGAACTCGCGCACCATGCTGGTCTCCGGCACCGTGGCGATGTTCAGGCCATGGGAGCGCTCGTTCAGCGGCAGCTGAATGGCCTGATCTTCCATCACCAGCGACAGCCCCTGACGCAGCATCAGCATCAGCTTGCTGAAGCATCCCGCAAGGTCGTCGTGATCGTAAATCGGCAGCACGCTTTCGGCGGTGCGTTGCGAGGTCCAGGTGGCAAGCTCCGTGGCAAACGGCAGCCAGCTGCGCCAGAGCGTTTCCGGGTGCAGTAGCGGGAGCGTTTTTAAATGGGAGACTTCGCCCAGGTGACGGTTAACCAGCGACAGCAGCGTAAATTCGATCAGCTCTGAGGTGTTAAAGCGGCCAGGCTGGCGCAAACGCCCCCCAATCTGCTGGCTGCGCTGCACCAGCAAGCCGTGGAGATCGTTGACCATGCTGTAAAGTTGCGGGCTGTTGCAGGCGTTCAGCATCGGCGGAATGTAGCTGCTATCCAGACGCACATGGTTGTCGTTGCGCTTTTCCGCGACAAACGCTATGCCAATCGCCGTCCATTCGGCCGTCAGATCTTTTTCCAGCATCAGGGTCAGACGTAAACGGCCAAACTGCACCGTGGCATCCCCCACCGACATGGCGTTATCGTCTTCCACCTCCTGTTCGAAGGCGATAAAACGCGCCAGTGACGCGGGCTCTTCGCTGAAAATAACCTCTTCACGCTCTCCCCTACGTACCGGCAGCGCGAGCACCACCTTTTCGTTGGTGAGATTGTCAGGAATTTTCAGCGGGGCTGGGCCATTGCGCCCATTGCGAACCTGGAAAAACGTACCGTCGGGTAGCACACCGCTGGCATAGCTCAGGGCAATGCAGCCCTGGCGAAGCATCGCTTCGTCCAGTTCAACATCGAGGAAGCCCCAAAGATACGATCGCTGCAGCGCACCCCATTCCCGAACGTGGTTGAGCAGATAACTTTCTGTCCGTTGAAAATGGTGTGGACGCAGGAACATGCCTTCGGTCCAGACGACCTTCTCTGCTTTGGTCATGATAGGTTTCCTGTTTTTAAGCGCGTTACTGGCTGATGACCCGGATGCCATTTATGTCGAGAAAGACATTGGCCTGGAGTTCATCGGATGACCATTTCCAGAACTGGTAGAGATGGTTTTCGCCCGGAACAGGCAGTGGGAGTGAGACACGCCATTTCTTTCCATCCAGCATCTGATATTCGGCCATAACACCGATATAGCGCGCCTCGGGTGAGCTTTGTCCGCTAAGGGTTTTCGAAAGCTGGCCCGGCATCAGGAAGAAAACATCGCTGTTCAGCAGATTCGCGCCAAGCGTGGCTGACGCGTTGTTCTGCAGGGAATAGAAGTCACTGGACATGAAATCCGCATCGGACTTCAACAGCAGCACTCTGACTTTAAGCGGCGCAGAATCATTGATTTGTGGATGAGCCTGAAACTGCAGATTGTAGCGGGAGGGGTCGCTGTGTGAAGACGACGAACAACCACTGACCAGGGCGAATATCACCGCGTAAAAGACGAACCACAGCTTATGAAAATTTTTATTATTCATAAAAATACGCTCAGAAAAGCCGTTTAGTTCAGGATCCAGGTACCGTTAGCGCTGTCTTTGCAGGCTTTGCTGTTACCATCGACATCGACACAGGTCGCTTTTTTACGCGCCTTAGGACGAATAGCCTGTTTACGCACGGTGGCTTCGTACTGATCGGCTTTGATTACCGCACGCATTGGAACGTAACCAATCAGCTGGTCTTGTCCTTCATCGGCAAGCGCCATCCAGTAGTGTTCAACCTGCCCCAGCACCACGTAGGTTTTACCGGTGACAAGCGTACTGACCACTTTCCCACCGAAATCAGGGCGGCTCATCAGGGAGGCCGGATACATGGCACGGTATGGCTCGTTAACCTGAGTGAACTCAGCAGGAGGCGTGATGGCATGACGGTGGGTTAAGGTGACGCCGTTGACCTGGCTGGTCACGATCGTATCGTCGGTGATCACAGGTTTCTGCGGCGCTTTACAGCCCGCCACCGCCATTACAAACAGAAGTGAAAACAATACGCGCATTTTCATATGCTTTTCCGTAGCGATATTTCGATGATGAGATAAAGGGGATGAAGTTTGACTTAAGTGCTATCGTTAAAATAGCCAGGATATTTTCGGGGCGTTACTATTATTCGGGCATAGCTACCGCACGAGCCCTTCAGAATAAGGCCCAGCGTCTTCCTGACATATTTTGACAAACGGTAAACAAGTTTACATGAGCTTGTCACCAATTCAATATTTCCTTCCTCACAACTGCTGCTTAATGAAGCACCCGACTCATTATAGGATTAATCTGAGAAAAAAAGCTTACTTTGCTGAATTTGTCTTATTATTACGCGTTCCTCTAACACAAACCATTGATTGAGAAACAAAAAAATCAAAAGAGAACCATTGTCATTAACGCAATACTGCTATTATCGCCACTACCATAATTAGTAGAATGGGGATTTTTTCAGGGGGAGTATGAATATATCTTCCATGAATTATTTGTTGCATTGATAGCGTATCTTTAATAGCGATGACTTTTCCGCCCTGAATTAAGACAATTCATAGACGATGAAAAAAATTAATTTTACGGCGCAAAATAACCTGGTGCCTTTAATCCCTTAGAGGCACGATTTACACCACCCGCAGTGAATTAACAGTTAAGCAGGACTACATCTTTATTCCCCGGCGCATTGTTCACTTTATCGCCTTCAGCATCGTCGGGTAAATATATTGCAGGTTCCCCTGCCCGCCTTTCATTTGAAAATTTTACTGTCACTAACATTGTCGCTTTCACGCCACCCTGGTCAGGACACATTATCGACATGATAAAAATTTGTTATGATTTCTTTAATTTTTCTCAGCCGCATCATGCACGACCGGCGGTTTAACAGGGTAATCTGGAATGAATAACAAACGACGTGCCGTTCCCGGCATCAGACCTTACGACGGCCCTGCAGGCGGCTGGGGAGCATTAAAAGCGACGGCAATTGCCGTGCGAACACAGATGGATGCCCTGGATGCTCCCGCCACGCTGTTGCGCACCAACCAGCCTGACGGCTTCGACTGCCCGGGCTGCGCGTGGCCAGACAAAGAGCATAAATCCACATTTCAGTTCTGCGAGAACGGGGCAAAAGCGGTCACCTGGGAAGCCACCAGCAAACGGGTGACCCCTGAGTTCCTCGCTCATAACACCGTTACGTCGTTACTGGCAAAATCTGACTTTGAGCTGGAAGGATACGGGCGCCTGACCCATCCCCTGCGCTATGACCAGGCAAGTGATACCTTCCGCCCCGTTGAGTGGGAGGATGCCTTCGAACGCATCGGCGAGGTTCTGCGTGGGCTTGAACCAGACCAGGTTGAGTTTTATACCTCCGGTCGCGCCTCCAACGAAGCGGCCTGGCTGTTCCAGCTTTTTGCCCGTGAGTACGGAACCAATAATTTTCCCGACTGCTCCAACATGTGTCACGAAGCCACCAGCGTCGGTTTACCGCGCTCTATTGGTATCGGAAAAGGCACCGTCTCGCTGGACGATTTTGACAAGACGGAGCTGGTGATCTCCATCGGGCATAATCCCGGCACCAACCATCCGCGTATGATGGGCACTCTGCATGAACTGGCCCGCCGCGGCGTGCCGATCATCGTCCTGAACCCGCTGCGCGAGCGCGCGCTGGAACGGTTTGCCGCCCCCCAGAGCGTGATTGAGATGGCGACCTACAGCTCTACCGACATCGCCTCTACCTACTTTCAGGTTAAAGCCGGGGGCGATGCCGCCGCGCTAAAAGGCATCGCCAAACACCTGCTGCAAATGGAAGCCGGGCGCGGCAACGTGCTCGACCACGCGTTTATCGCTGAACACACACAGGGCTTTGAAGACTTTGCGGCAGACATTGCGCAAACGAGCTGGGACGCCATTGAGCGCGAGTCCGGGCTGAGCCAGGCGGCGCTGAAACAGGTTGCCGATGCCTACGCGAAATCGAATGCCACCATCATTACCTACGGCATGGGCATTACGCAGCATAATAAAGGGACTTCCAACGTCCGCCTGATCGCCGATGTGCTGCTGCTGCGCGGCAATATAGGAAAGCCCGGTGCGGGGATCTGTCCGCTGCGCGGCCACTCTAACGTTCAGGGAAACCGTACCGTCGGGATAAGCGAGAAACCAACTCCGGCATTTCTGAACCGTCTTAAGGAGGTGTTTGGCTTTGAGCCGCCCTCTCACCATGGCCATGACGCAGTACAGGCAACCCAGGCCATGATTGACGGTCGTGCCAGAGCGCTTATCTGCCTCGGCGGCAACTTCGCGGTGGCGATGCCCGATCACGAAAACGGCTTCCCGGCGATGAGTAAGCTGGATCTGAGCGTGCACGTTGGCACCAAGCTGAACCGTACGCACCTGCTGGTGGGTAAAGAGACCTTCATTCTCCCCTGCCTTGGTCGCACGGAACTGGATATGCAGGCCAGCGGACGTCAGTCCATTACCGTTGAAGATTCCATGTCGATGGTTCATGCCTCCTCAGGCAAGCTGAAACCCGCCTCTCCTCTGCTTCGCGCCGAACCGGCTATTGTGGCCGGCATGGCGAAAGCAACCCTGAAGACAACCCGCGTGGACTGGATGCACCTGGTTGCGGATTACGATCGCATTCGCGATCTGATTGAGCAGACCATTCCGGGCTTTGAGGACTATAACGCGCGGATCCGGGTACCCGGTGGATTCCGTATGCCGCTGCCGCCCACGAAACGTATCTGGCCGACGGCGACGGGCAAAGCGATGTTCTCGGTATTTGAAGGGGTCAATGAAGATGCCAGCGGTGAAGGCGATAACGTCCTGCGTCTGATCACGCTGCGCAGTCACGACCAGTACAACACCACGATTTACGCTCTCGACGACCGCTACCGGGGCGTCTTTGGCCGTCGCGACGTGCTGTTTATGAATGAAGCGGATATGGCGCAGTCAGGACTGGAGCACGGCGACCGGGTGGATATCGAAACCGCCCTGCCAGGCAGCGCTCAGCGTCTGGAGGATATCACTGTGGTGGCGTATGCCATCGCCCCGGGCTCGGTCGGGGCCTACTATCCTGAGGCTAACGTGCTGGTTCCGCTCGACTATCTGGATAAAGAGAGCGGCACGCCGTCGTATAAATCGGTGCCCGTCCGCCTCACCCTGCGCTCGAAAGAGATCCGTTCGCTGTAATCCCGGTTAACACAGACCAGGCCTCACGCGCCACGACGCTAAACCCGCCGATAAACAGCGCATCACACACGCCCCGGTATTCCGGGGCGCTCACCAGCGTGGTTAGCGCATCACGGATGGCATGAAGCGTTTCGGGGGTGGTGCCGGACGCAGTGATCAGCGGCAGTCCTGGCGTGAGGGGCGTCTGGTCAATCACAGTTAGCCCCGCCAGCAGGGTCGGTTCATGCCGCTGCAACAGCGCATACGTCACGCAGTCGATCGCTGCGATATCCCCTCCCCCACGTTTTACTTCGATCAGCGACTGGCGATGGCTGCCGCTAAAGCTAACCTCTGAGAACCAGGCGTTTAACGCACGTGACGGCACGCGGTTGCGCAGCGCATTGTAGCCAGACTGGGAATCGGGCGCGTTACATACCACCCGCCGTCCGCGAAAATCAGCCAGCGTGCGGTGTTTATCCTCATCACGTACCACCAGAAAACTGCAGTAATTTATCCCTTCGCAGCCCGGTACCCGGTAGTGAAAACAGCCGACGACCTGTACCTCCGGCAGTTGTGTCATCAGCGGGTAGCCGCAGGTCTGGCTCAGGATAAGATTAGGCTGCTGCCAGTGTGCCAACAGGTCAGGCTCAGGCCTGCCGGGAATAAGCTCCTCCACCGGGAGACCACGCGCCACCAGCAGACGCTGGACGGCCCGCCACAGGGCAAGAGTATCTGTACTATCCACCGCATACATCGGAAACGCCAGCCGGTTACTCATCTCCTTCCTCCTGTTGACGCCAGGGATGTACGGTGACGTCCACCGACGTTTTCCAGAACCGTCGCATCCATTCGCCATACCCTCTGACCAGAAACCCGTGGTTACGCTCCCGGTACGCCTGCTGGTTTTGCAGATAGATCGTCTTCAGCCCGTACCAGGGCACGCCGGGTAAATCGTGATGTACTGAATGGTAGTTAAGATTTAAAAACAGCACGCGCCAGAACAAGCCTGCTTCGTTAATCACCGAACGCGCCAGCGGGTCGTCCGCCGCGCGATGTTCCAGAAAAGAGCGTACTTTTGTCAGCGCCAGCGCCGGGTAGCTTACCGCCAGTACAAACCAGAGCGGAGAGAAACCGTTGTGCATCATCCAGGTAAAAAGCAGCGCCAATAACGCTATATGCACAAGCCACATCACCATCGCCCGCAGTTGAAGATGGCGAAACGCCGCCACCGCGCTGCCCAGCGTCTGGAGAATATCCAGCAGCGGCGCCAGCAACAGTCGCCCGATAAAGGTGTTTCGGGCGTGGATCACCCGCTTCTGCCAGGACGACAATCGCGCCCAGCTCGCCTGCGTAAAGTAGTATGACTCCGGGTCATCCACCGGAATGGTGAGATGGTCGTGACGATGGTGGGCCAGATGAGAATCCCTGTACAGGCCATACGGATACCAGACCGCCAGCGGCAGCGTGCCAAAGAGCTGGTTCAGCCACACGAAACGCGTGGGATGGCCGTGGATCAATTCATGCTGAAGAGACATATACCAGGCGGTAAACCCAATCAGCAACATCGTGGCAGGCAGCAGACCGAGGATGTGCCAGAATGCCAGCGTCGAGAACCAGCCGCCATAAATGGTGGCGATCAACAGCCACGTGGGCAGTTCGGTTCGCCAGAGAAACCCCGAGGCGAGATGGTGAATTTGGTCGCGTTGCTGCGGATGTAAATAGAGGGAGCTTCGTTTACCCATTCCTTCAGAGCCGTTTCGCCAGAGATAATATGCTGACGATCCGGGATAACGCCTGAAATAACAAAGAACTTAAATCACTTTGCTTTACCAGAAAGGCGCGTAGCGCCCGTTAACCCCCTTGCCCTCCGCTTGACTTATTTTGCAATAAAGGTACTTTTCAGGACATGAAGAAGATCCTGATTATTGTTCCTGACGGCGGCATGTTGTTTGAAGCCGCCGGCATCGCCGACATTCTGATGCAAGCCAACCGCCTGCACCCGGGAGGCCTTGCGCAGCCCTGCTATCGCATCATCATCGCCACGACCCAGCCGCACCAGGTGATCCACGGCCAGTCTGGTCTCAATCTGCTGGCAGATTATCGCCTGCCGGAGCTGGATCCCCGTGAGCCGCTTGATACCATCATCATTACCGGGCGCGGCATGAACGAGCAGGAGAGCACCGCCGTGGTGGACTGGCTGCATCTTGCAGCCCCCCATGCGCGGCGGATCGCCTCCATTTGCGGTGGCGCAATGCTGCTGGCCCAGACCGGTTTGCTTGACGGCCGTCGGGCAACCACCCACTGGCGGCTGCTGGAAACCATGCAAGCGCAGTACCCCACCATCCGTGTTGAGGGAGGACCGCTCTATATTCAGGATGGCCCTGTCTGGACCTCCGGTGGCGTGAGCTCCGGCTTTGATCTGACCCTGGCGCTGGTGGAAGACGATTATGGCTTCAGCCTCGCGCGCGACGTGGCGCAGGATATGGTGATGTATCTGCGCCGCCCGGGAGGACAGCTACAGTTCAGCCGCTATAACCTGTCGCAGTCCGGCTCCTCCGGCCCCATCAGCGAGCTGCAAACCTGGATCCTGCAAAACCTGACGGCCGATCTGTGCGTCGAAAAGCTG
This sequence comes from Enterobacter sp. 50793107, assembly GCF_001463365.1. NCBI lineage: Bacteria > Pseudomonadati > Pseudomonadota > Gammaproteobacteria > Enterobacterales > Enterobacteriaceae > Enterobacter > Enterobacter sp. 50793107. The sequence continues at coordinate 132,304 of NZ_LNII01000158.1, forward strand.
GCGGAAAAAGTAGCCATGAGCCCGCGCAACTTCACCCGGGTATTCACCCGCGACACGGGGGCGTCTCCGGCACGCTATGTGACCGAAGCGCGCCTTGCCGCAGCCCGACAGTTGCTTGAACAGACCGACGATCCGCTGTCCGTTATCGCCGAGAAAAGCGGATTTGGCACCAGCATCAACCTGCGTCGCGTATTTGAAAAACAGCTCCACCTCACACCCGGTGAATACCGTCAGCGTTTTCACTGCCGCAAAATGGCGTAATGTGATCCTTTTTTGTCGTTTACGCCATCCGGCCTGAAGCCTACAGTGACTCCAGACAACAGAGATAAGGAGTGCATTATGGTTAAGGTCGGCATTAACGGTTTCGGCCGTATCGGACGTAATTTCCTGCGCGCGGCACTGGGCAATCCGGACCTGCAGATTGTGGCGATTAACGATCTGACGGACAGCAAAACCCTCGCCCATTTGCTTAAGCATGATTCCCTGCTCGGCACGCTACCGGCACCCGTTGAAGCGGCGGACGGCGCGCTGCAGGTTGACGGCCAGCGCATTACCGTCTTTAGCGAACGCGATCCAGCGAATATTCCCTGGCGGGATGCGGGCGTTGACGTGGTGATTGAAGCGACCGGTTTCTTCACCGAGCGCGAAAAAGCGCTGGTGCATATCACCCACGGTGGGGCGAAGCGCGTCATCATCTCCGCGCCGGGTAAAAATGACGATCTGACGGTGGTGATGGGCGTTAATCACGAGCAGTACGATCCGGCTAAGCACGTGGTAATAAGCAACGGGAGTTGCACCACGAACGGCCTGGCCCCGGCTGCTCAGGTCCTGCATCAGCAGTTTGGTATTGAGCATGGCCTGATGAACACTACGCACGCTTATACCAACAGCCAGGCGCTGCACGACCAGCCGGAAAAAGATCTGCGCGGCGCACGTGCAGCAGCCCTGTCGATTGTGCCGTACTCCAGCGGTGCCGCGAAGGCACTGGGGAAAGTCATCCCGTCTCTGGACGGCAAGCTGACCGGCTATTCCCTGCGCGTACCGGTTCCTGTGGTCTCGATTGTGGACTTAACGGTGACGCTGAGCCGTGACGTTACGGCCGAAGAGGTGAACGATGCGTTCCGCAAAGCCGCGGCCAGCGGGCCACTGAAAGGCATTCTGGGATACAGCGATGAACCGCTGGTCTCCAGCGATTATCAGGGCGACCCGCTCTCTTCGATTATTGACGGTCTCTCCACGCTGGTGATTGGTGGTCGGATGGTGAAAATTCTGGCGTGGTATGACAACGAGTGGGGCTTCTCTAACCGCCTGGTGGCTCTGGCGGTGCTGATAGATAAGAAAGGGTTGTAAGGTTTAAGCCGGGTGGCGCTTGCGCTTACCCGGCCTACGGATTATGTCACCATCCTCGCAGAATAAATAATACTTGATAAGATTAATTATATTCATCGTTTCCAAATTCATCACATCAATTATATATAACCACCAATTTATTTAGAAAATAAATTGGTGGTTATTCTTGCTTTCACTTTTTATAAATGCGAGTGTGATCACTGTCCCCAGTCGACAACGTAGCCCATGATAAACTCTGTACACAACAGGGACAGGCTATGTATTACAGTAAATCGATTATCGAAAAAATTGGGTCCGATAAAGAACTTGCATTAAGGCTTGATCGTGCCGTAGCTGGGGTGAAAGATGGAGCCCTAGAATATCTACATAATCTTGGCGATGCGACAACGCGTTTACTCTATTATACGTCTTGCTTCACTGAAAATTATTTTGATGTATGCAAAAATTTGGCTTCCGAAGATAAAAGGTTCATGCTTGGCATTGCAGAGCTAGTTAAACACAGGGATTTAATATTTCGCATGGTTAAGTTATACATTGAAACAATACTTAAAAACAGAAGCGAAAATGAAAAGAAGACCATACTCGAAAAAGTCATACCCTTCACAACACACTATTCAGTTAAACAAGCATCCAAATTGAGTTTAATTTATGCTGTCGCAAAATATATATGCTATAGCAATCAAATGAATGCTGCAATACAGAGCGCATTGATGAAAAAAGTTGCTGGAAGAACGGGAGGTGCATTTTTAGTGCTTAACGCTTACGCATTGGTCCAACGAGCGGCAGACAGCGCCAATAATCTCAAAAAATTCTTTCCATTATTTTATCATGCATTATATATGGAGAAACTTGAAATGATGTACTTCCTCATCGAACCAGTAATAATGAAAGCTGGTTACCTGAATATTTACACAGCATCAGATCATGATATTACCAATGCTTTTATAAAAATGGCTCAATAATGAGGAGGGCCATAAAGACGATTTTTAAACTTCTTCTGGAAGACTTGAAGAATGATTTAAAAGCATATACCGCGATTTTTGTTGTTGTGATTCTATCAATGATACCAGCAACCTTAATTGAAGACGATCAAACAGCAATGCTTATTGTTGGGGCTATAGTAGTAATCGTTTTTTATATAGCCTATTTCTACGAACCTAAAGGATGAATAAATGTCTACACCAGCATATATATGGTTTACAGATGAGAATAAAGCCCCTGTTACAGGTGAATGTTTAATGCCCACAAGGTTGGGCTCTATCGAACTAAAATCATTTAACCACTCGGTCTGGATACCGACCTGTTCCAACACGGGTAAATTAACAGGAACACGACTTCATGTCCCCATCACCTTTGAAAAAGAAATCGATCGCATCACACCCTATCTCTTTCGTGCCGTCTGTACAGGTAAAACCTTCAAAACGGCACTAATCAAAATGTATAAAATTAATGACGCCGGTATCGAGCGTGAATACTTCAACATCATTCTGGAAAACGTCAAGGTAACAAGGATATCGCCAGTCTTGCATCCGCTAGGGATTGCAAGTGCCCACCTTGAAGAAGTTGAAATACGTTATGAATCAATTGAATGGAAATATTGTGACGGGAACATCATGTTCAAAGACACCTGGAATGAGAGAGCGACTGCGTAGAATAATGGACATCTATAAATTCCCTCTCCCACAGGAGAGGGAAAACAATCACTCCGCCTTAACCTTCACGCCCATCAACACAATCACCATCGCCGTTACCAGCAGGAAACCGCTTCCGGCAAAGACGCCGCTGGCGCCGTTGAGGTCAAATACCGCCCCGCCCACGGCCGCACCGGCGCTGATTGCCAGCTGGATAGAGGCCACCAGCAAACCACCTGCGCTTTCGGCTTCATCTGGCACCGTCGTGGCAAGCCAGGTTGACCAGCCCACCGGAACCAGACCAAACGCAAAGCCCCACATCGCCACCAGTAATCCATCCAGTATCGCCAGATGACCAAACGCCACCATGGTGAGTGCCAGCACGCCCATGGCGAACGGTACCAGCGCCAGCGTCAGGCGCAGATTACGCGCCAGCAGATGTCCGGCTACGGAGGTACCGATAAAGTTGGCTATCCCAAAGCCCAGCAGGATCAGCGAGATGCTCTCCACGCTTGCCTGCCCCACCGTTTCAAGGAACGGACGCAGATAGGTAAAGAAGGCAAAATGGCCGCTGAAGATCAGAATGGTCGCCAGCATTCCACCGATCATTCCCGGACGACGCAGCACGCGGAACAGTGTGCCCAGGCTGCCGCTGCTCTCCGGCTTCATTGACGGCAGTACCCAGAGCTGCCACAGCAACGCCAGCATGCTCGGCAGAATGCAGAGGATAAAGACGTTACGCCAGCCAATCAGGCTGCCAAGATAGCTGCCCAGCGGGGCCGCGACCACCGTGGCGATCGACACGCTGGAGAAGATCACCGCCAGCGCTTTCGGCACTTTATCGGCGGGCACCAGACGCATCGCCGTGGCGGTCGACATCGCCCAGAATCCCCCGATGGCAATCCCTAACAGCAGGCGTCCCATCAGCAGTACGTGCAGCGTGGGTGCAAAAGCCACCAGCAGGCTGGAGACGATTTGCAGCACCGAGAAAAACATCAGTACCCAGCGACGGTCGATACTTTTGGTCGCCGGGGTGATCAGCAATCCGGTGACCAGCGCGACCAGCGCGGTGGCGGTCACCGCCTGCCCAGCCATCCCCTCCGTTACGCCCAGGCTTGCGGCCATGGGCGTTAACAAACTGGCGGGCAGGAACTCCGCCGTGATCAAACCAAACACCCCCAGCCCCAGTGAATAGACGGCCCGCCAGGCGGGTTTTGCAGGCACAACAGCCTCTCTCGCCGCGACACATGAACTCATCTGTTGATCTCCCGTTATGAAAATGTGACAACTGTCGCAAAAGGATAGAGTGTTCACCCTGGACGATCTATGACATATAATCTCCACTTATTGATTATTCGTCCGGAGTTTTGCCATGACCGCTCAGTCCCCCGATCTGATCAGCGAGCTGTTGCGCGGAATGCGCCTGTCGGGCGTGAAATACCGCCGCATTGAAGCCAGCGCGCCTTTCGGCGTGGCGTTCCACCAGGCACCGGGCAAAGCACAGTTTCATTTTGTCAGCCTCGGCAGCGCCCTGCTGCGTATGGAGAGTGGCGCAACGTTCACCTTAAGCGGCGGCGATGCCCTTTTTATTCCGAACGGTAATGCGCACGCCCTGCTGTCTGACGAGAAGGCAACCATCACGCCGGTTAGCGCGTTTCCCAGCGAGCCTATCTGCGGCTCGGTCTGCGCCATCACCTGCGAACCCTGCCCGGACAGCGAGAACACCGTGATTTTCAGCGGATGCATGGACTTTGAACTGGGCGGAATGCAGCCGCTAATTAAAGCGATGCCGGAGGTGATGATGGTGAGCCGGTTGATGTCCACCTGGCCGGAGATCCACCCGCTGCTGGCGGCGATGGAACGCGAATCCATGACGCGTCAGGCCGGATTCGCGGGGATCCTCGCGCGGCTGGCGGACGTGGTGGCGGCGCTAATCGTGCGGGGCTGGGTTGAAGGAGGCTGCGGAAAAGCCACCGGCTGGGTGCAGGTACTGCGTGACCCGCGTCTGAGCCGGGCCATTTACGCCATGCACCAGCAGCCAGGTCTGAACTGGAGCGTGGCGGATCTGGCAAAAGAGGCTGGCACCTCCCGCTCGGTGTTTGCGGAACGTTTTCTCGCCGCGACGGGCACCACCCCGGCGAAATACCTCAGCGAATTGAGGATGCGCCTGGCCATTCAGTACATTCGCCATGAAAATCAGCCTATTGAAACGGTCGCGCTGCGACTGGGGTACGGATCCCTTGCGGCGTTTAGCCGGGCGTTCAAGCGAATTATCGGCCATGCGCCGGGCACGCTGCGGGAGACCAGCCAGACCCCGGAAGAGGCCTGACTGGCGCAGGACATCAGAAGTAGTATTTGAAGCGCACGCGCCCGCCATAGCGATCGTCGTTACGGTCATCGCCGTCATTCGGATGTGCTTCAACCCACGAAGCATACGCGCCAAGATAGATATTGAAATTCTTCATCTTCATGACGTTCGGGATCAGGTACGACGCATGAATGGTGTGAATATCATAATCACCGGGATCGGTCACCCAGCAGTCGCCATCACAGTCCGCATTAAAGTTGGCGGTGTTGAAATTATCGATCTGGTTATGCGCGTAGATATAGCCCAGCTCAACATTGCGCCATAAGGCATTCACGCCCGCGGTGAAATCCGTCTCGTCGGTAGCATCCATGTAGGCGGTATTCAGGTTCGCCACGATACCGTTATCCGGATCGGTTTTTTGCCCGTTCCAGGTCATGGTAAAGCCATAGCCGGTGCGGTCAGACTGGTCGACCCATCTTCCGGACGCATCGTGGTAGCCGTAGGCATTGTTGACGAGGTTGCTCTCCATCGCGATGGCGGTCGAGAAGTTTCCTTCCTGCCAGGCAATCACCGGACGGACGTAGGCGACGTTTTTATCGTTATCCAGGTCCATGCCATGATACTGCTGGTCAACAAACAGCGAGCTGCCGTCTTCCAGCAGCGTGTTAACCTCGAGATACCAGTTGCCCAGGGTTTTACTCAGCAGGAAGTTACCGCCGCTGTCGCTACGCCCCCGCCCCTCTTTCATCATATAGATATAGCCGTAACCATCGCCGTAGAGATCGTTAGCGGTGTTGCCGGAATATTCAACGAAGGTATCCTGGTTTAGCGGGAACATGTCATAGGCTTCAAAGCGGCCAACTTTTACCTTCCAGTCGTTTTCCGTGCCAAAGAAGAAGACCGCGTCATCCAGGTTCATTTTGCCCGTTAAGTCCGCCAGCGGCTGTACGGAGAAACCGGCAAAATTGCCATTTTCCATTCGCTTATAGCCGTCAAACCCCAGCAGCAAACGCCCGTTAATATCCCAGCGTTCATGGTTACCGGGTGCCCAGTCTTTATTGGCTGTCGTTTTCATGGACGTTAAACTGCCGGTCTTGCTGGCCGCATCCATATTAAATTCAACGTCACCATAAAATTTAATATCACCGTAGCCGGATAACGTAAGCTTAGGTGCCGTTTGCACTGTCGCAGGCTCTGTGGATTCAACCACCACAGGATTTGCAGCTACCACGGGATGCTGCTGTTGCTCAAGAACCTGAATTTGTGCTTCTGCCTTTGCTGCCCTTGTTTCGGCCTTTTCGAGGCGCGCCTCCAGTTGCGCCAGTTTATCTTCCAGACGTTGGGTATCATTTGCTGCCATTGCTGCGGTAGAACAAAACGCACTGACGAGCAGTGCAAGGTATTTCACTTTCATCGACTCCATCCTCGTGAGTTAATCATTATTTCCTGACGGACACAGAGAACCTCACCGATAATTCAAATGAATTATCGGCTTACTGCTTCAACTATTAAGAGTTAGCGAATTCGCCTTTGTTTAAATCACTCACCACGCCATTCATGACCTTTTCAGTTAATTTATAAAATTTGATCGAGAATGCGGTGAGTAAATAAAAGAGTGATGGGATTAACGTGAACAATAAAATAACACCCTGAATGGCGGATTCTGACTGTACTGGACTGTTCGACTGGTAATTAAACCAGGCCAGCACCCAACCCAGAATGGCACCACCGACGGCGACACCCAACTTAATCACGAAAATATTGGCCGCAACATTCATACCTGTAATACGACGTTGGGTTTTCCATTCACCGTAATTATTTGCATCAGTGATCATTGACCACTGCAACGCGCCGTTACCGCCCTGGACAATCTGAATGAACACATGGGCAATCAGTGGAATGACCCAGAACTCCAGCGGCAGCCAGAAGCAGGCCACACCTAACGCAGCGTTGAGAATATTGATCCAGAACGAGAGTTTAACCTTGCAAAAACGGGTCCCGAACGGCTGCGCCAGAACCGAACCAAACATCGAGGCCAGCATCCCGCCCAGCATAAAGAACGAGATGACGTCAGCCCCCTTGTTGAGAACAGTGTTCACGTAATAGACCACTGCACCACCGCGGATCACCACCGCCACCAGCATCATAAAGTTGTAGATCGAGAGAATGCGCCACTGATCGTTACGAAAGAGGATTTTAACGTCCCGGGCGATGTTCAGATTCTCCTCTTTGATCGGCTGGACACGCTCTTTGGTGGTAACAAAACAAATGATAAACATCACGCAGCCGATTGCGCCAAAAAGCGCCATCGCCACCTGAATGCCGGTCGCCCTGTCGCCGGGGTAGAGATAGTCCGCCAGGGGCAGAATCAGCGCGGTGCCGAGCGCCCCGCCAATTGGCGTAATGGCAAAGCGCCAGGACTGCAACGAGAGGTTTTCACGCGGATCGGACGTCAGCGCCGCTCCCAGAGAACAATACGGGATATTTATGGCGGTATACATCAGGGTCATAAATATATACGCGCCAACGGCATAATAAATTTTCCCGGTTTCAGTAAAATCAGGTATGGAATATACCAGCACGCAACTCACCGCAAAAGGAACGCATATCGCCAGCAGCCAGGGCCGAAAACGTCCCCAGCGAGTGGATGTTGCATCGGCAATCGCTCCCATAACGGGGTCGGTAATGGCATCTAATAAGCGGACCAAAAGAAACATGGTTCCCATTACGGCCGGGGGTAAGCCATAAATATCCGTGTAGTAATACGCCAGAATGGCGACCGAGGAGTCAAAAACAATATGACTCGCGGCATCTCCAAGGCTGTAGCCTATTTTTTCCCGGACCGGAATTTTTTCACTCACTGACATCACGTTACTCCTTATTGATGAAACCGGTTTCTGCTTTGGCAATAATTTCGCCTGAGCGCAACGAGGCGATCCATTATGTTTTTTCACCATGAAGTTATGTTTTTTGCTTTATGTGATCGGGATAATTAAAAGAAAGCCTTTATCCGGAAAATTATGCGTAACGGATCGCAATTTATTTTCTCGCCTACAGCCATTCACAATATCAATATTTCAGCCGCGCCACCGGGGCATTAAACGCAACGGTAAATTGTCTGGATTTGTGCAAAGTGCGATGTTCGACACGCGAAGCGCGGAATATTCGACTAAGGTTTTCTGGTGAATGATTACAGCGTGACCGCTGCTCAGCGAAATAAGGAGAAGCACCGATGATAACACCTCAAAAGCTGCGCCCTCGCCTCTTACCTCTGGTTCTGGGCAGTGCGCTGCTCGCGGTTGCCGCGACAGGCAACGCGGAAGAGATGAACTCTGGCCAGACAAATTCACCGGATATCTTGCTCGGCCCTCTTTTCAACGATGTCCAGAGCGCCAAACTCTTCCCCGATCAAAAAACCTTTGCCGATGCCGTACCAAAAAGCGATCCCCTGACGATCCTGGCCGACTACCGCATGCAGCGTCGTCAGTCCGGGTTTGATTTACGCCATTTTGTTGATATGAACTTCACGCTTCCCGCGGAAGGGGAAAAATATGTTCCTCCTGCGGGGCAGAGCCTGCGTGAGCATATTGACGGGCTGTGGCCTGTGCTAACGCGTACCACTGATAAAGCCAGTAACAAATGGGATTCACTCCTGCCCTTACCGAAATCCTACGTCGTGCCGGGCGGGCGTTTCCGCGAGGTCTACTACTGGGACAGCTATTTCACCATGTTAGGGCTGGCGGAAAGCGGCCACTGGGACAAAATCAGCGATATGGTGGACAACTTTGCCTACGAGCTGGATACATGGGGGCACATTCCGAACGGCAACCGCAGTTACTATCTGAGCCGCTCCCAGCCGCCATTTTTCTCGCTGATGGTGGAACTGCTGGCCACGCACGACAGCGAGGCGCTGAAGAAATACCGTCCGCAGATGGAAAAGGAGTACGCCTACTGGATGGAGGGCGCAGATGCGCTGCAGGCCGGAGAGGCCAACAAACGCGTGGTGAAGCTGGAGGATGGCTCGCTGCTTAACCGCTACTGGGATGACCGCGACACGCCGCGTCCGGAGTCGTGGCTTGACGATATCACCACCGCCAAAAGCAACCCTAACCGCCCGGCAACCGAAATCTACCGCGATTTGCGCTCTGCGGCGGCCTCAGGCTGGGACTTCAGCTCCCGCTGGATGGACGATCCGCAAAAGCTGGGCACCATCCGCACCACCAGTATTGTGCCGGTGGATCTGAACGCCCTGATGTTCAAGATGGAAAAACTGCTCGCCCGGGCAAGCCAGGAGAGCGGCGATGCCGCCAGCGCGAGCAAATATGAAGCCCTGGCCACGGCGCGCCAGAAGGCGATGGAGAAGTATCTGTGGAACGATAAAGAGGGATGGTATGCGGATTACGACCTGAAGAGTAAGAAGGTGCGTAATCAGCTCACGGCTGCAGCGCTCTTCCCGCTGTATGTGAAGGCCGCGGCACAGGATCGCGCGGATAAAGTGGCTGCAGCGACGTCCTCACGTCTGCTGAAACCGGGCGGCATCACCACCACCACCGTGAACAGCGGCCAGCAGTGGGATGCCCCCAATGGCTGGGCGCCACTGCAGTGGGTAGCCACGGAAGGGTTGCAGAATTATGGACAGGACAAGGTCGCGATGGATGTCACCTGGCGCTTCCTGAAAAATGTTCAGCATACCTACGATCGCGAGCAGAAACTGGTGGAGAAATATGATGTCTCCTCCACCGGTACGGGCGGTGGCGGCGGTGAGTATCCGCTACAGGATGGATTCGGCTGGAGCAACGGCGTGACGCTGAAGATGCTGGATCTGGTCTGTCCGAAAGAGAAACCATGTGACAGCGTGCCGCAGAATCAGCCTGTGGCGAATGATGAGGCTGCGCCGGTGAAAAGTACGGCGCAGTAAGTGAACAATGCCGGGGGGCGCTAACGCCTACCCGGCCTGCATTCCCTTCGGGAGAGGGAAACGATAATCAGAAGCTGTAGCTCGCCCCCAACTGATACGTCCGGTCACGCCCAATCCAGCAGTTTGTCGCGTCGTAGCAGGTCAGCGTCTCTTTGTTGGTGATGTTTTGCGCGCTGGCTTTCAGCGTTAATCCCTCCAGCGACGGCAGGATTTCCCCCATACGATAGGAGGCCGCCAGATCGTACTGCATGGTGCCGCCCAGTTTGCCCGCATCGTTGTTCGGTGAAATTTCCATGGGTCCGGTGTAGCGCGCCCCTGCCCCCAGCATCAGCCCTCTCAGCGGCGTGTTGTCAAAGGTGTAATCCCCCCACAGGTTGAACGCGTTCTCCGGCACCTGCGTTGGCCGTTTGCCCTGGTATTTGTCATCTTCGGTATTGATCAGATGGGTGTAGGCATAGTTGGCAATCAGGGTCACGTTATCCGCTGGGCGGCTGACGATTGAGAGCTCAGCCCCTTTAGATTCCACTTCTCCGGTCTGGCTGTAATTCAGGAAACCCGGATCGGAGGTGACGACATTTTTCTGACGGATATTAAATACCGAGGCGGTAAAGGTTGTGGCGTAATCCGCCAGCAGGTATTTGACCCCGCCTTCCACCTGCTTGCTGGTGGTTGGCTTCACATCTTTAGCCGTGAGCGTACCCTGCGGCGACACCGGGGCAAACCCTTCGGAGTAGCTGATGAACGGTGAAAGCCCATTCTCAAACGCGTAAAGCGCGCCCAGGCGTTTGGTCACGCGGTCCTGAGAGACCCACGCCTTGTCGCCATTCTGCATATAGTTGGTGGTTACCGAGCGGTAATCGTCATAACGCAGGCTGGCCAGCAGATTTAAACCGCCAAACTCCACCTGATCCTGCAGGTAATAGCCGTTTTGCTGATAGCTCAGACGATTTTTCTGCCCCGTATACAACCCGAGATCGCGTTCATTGATCTGCGAATAGTCAGGATTTCGCATATCGATGCCAGGCGTTGTTGAGGCATAACGGTAGTAGAAGTGAGAGTCCATCTTTTGATAGTCAAACCCGGCCAACAGGTGGTGTTTCCACTCTCCCAGCGCCACGGTTTTGGTTACCTGGTTATCGATGTTGAAGCTCTTCAGATCTTCATCCGTGGTGTAAGCAAACCGGTTAAGCTGGTATACCGCGCTCCCCGTCCCCGTGGCATAAACGCTGCGCTGGTGGGTGTCGACATCAAAGTACCGTGCTTTCTGGTTAAAGCCCCAGCCACTGTCAAACTCATGTTCAAAGCTGTAGCCCAGCATCCACTGACGCTGTTTGAAACCGCTCCACTCATCCCCGGCATAATCCCGGCGGTCGGCATATTTCGAGCGCAGATAAGCAAGCGGCAACGGGTTGGATGGAGACAGGCTCGGGGAGTTTTGCGCCAGTGCATCAACCGTAAGACGCGTTTTGCTGTCCGGCTCCCAGGTCACGGACGGGGCAACCAGATAATTTTCATAGCGCGTGGTATGGGGCTGATCGTCATTTTCCGTGGCTTTGCCCAGCAGTCGGTAGTTCCAGTCGCTGTCGGCAATTTGTCCGGTCGAGTCGAGATAACCCTCCTTCAGATTGCGATTGCCGGTGTTGAAACCCAACTCGGTATGGGCGGTTTTTTGTGGCTTTTTACCCTGAATATTTACCAGCCCCCCCGGGGAGCCACCGCCGTAGAGCACAGAAGATGGCCCTTTGAGGATATCAACGCTTTCAATCAGCAGTGGATCGATGCGCGCTTTGGTATTTCCGGTGACGTTATACGGCAGTTGCAGTCCGTTGTAGAACTCCTGGTCAACGGAAAAACCACGGATTTTATATTCGCTCATGTAGGTGGTATTGCCACGCAGCTCTGTCGAAACGCCCGGAACATAGCGCAGGATTTCGTTCACGGAGTTGGCATGGCGTTGCGCGATCTGCTGCGCAGAGACGGTATCGATCACCTGCGGCGTTTTACTTTCGGCAACGGCCGATTTGGTTGCGCTGTTTGTCCATGCAGGGAGAACGCTGCCCTGCTCAGAGCCGGTGACAAGAATGGTGGATTCTTCAGCAAATGCCTGTGCCTGTAATGCCAGCGTCACGGCTCCTGCCAACGCGCATACTGCAAAACGTGAGGTGTTCATAATGTCGTCTTGTGTTTATATGTAACTAGGAACGACAATTATTATCATTTCGATTAGCAAATCAATATCACGGCAAAAAAAACGGCCCTGTCGCGAGAGCCGTTTTGTGTCATCTATGCCCGTCGGAGCAACCTGAATATGCCCAGGACAACAATGGCGCCCACCACAGCCACAAGGAAACTGTGCAGGTCGAATCCACTGATGTCGCCCCCAAAGCCAAACATGGTCGCCAGCCAGCCGCCGACAACCGCACCAATAACCCCAAGAACACAGGTCAATATAAAGCCGCCGCCATCATTTCCCGGCATGATGAGTTTAGCGATAGCCCCGGCAATAAGACCAAAGATGATCCACGCGATAATACCCATAGCGATGCCCTCTTGCAGGTTTAACGCATGCGCAGAAAACCCTCCGCGCAGGTAACGTAAGTATAGGTCATCACGGTAAAACCGATTTCATCTCACCGACTTAACTTCTCTGTACTGCGAAAAAAACTCACCGGTTTGTATTAAGTTTCGTTTCACGCTGCCGATAACGCAGAGACAGTCTGTCATTTATCAAGGAGCCATCCGGCGTGAGTAATTACAGTGAGCAGTTCCTGAAGCAAAATCCGCTGGCTGTATTAGGGGTATTGCGCGACCTGCAAAAAGGCGAGGTGCCGCTGCGCATCAGCTGGTCAAACAATCAGTTCATCAGCAAGATCCTGGATGCTTCTGCAGAGAGGCTGGTCATTGACCTGGGCAGCCAGGAGCATGAAAACCGCGCCGCGCTGCGGGCGGAGAAAATCTCGGTGATGGCAGAAACGCACGGCGCAAAAGTGGAATTTGTCCTGCCGCGCCTGGAGCTGAGCGAATACGGTGGTCTTCCGGCGTTTGTCACCCCGCTGCCGGCCAACCTCTGGTTTGTTCAGCGCCGTGAATATTTTCGTATCAGTGCCCCGCTTCACCCTGCCTATTTTGGTAAGGCCAAAATGCCGGACAAAAAAGAGATCCGCTTTCGCCTTTTTGACCTCTCCCTGGGCGGCATGGGTGCGCTGATGGATACGCCAAAGCCTGACGGACTGGTAGAAGGCATGCGATTTACCCAAATCGAACTGGATATGGGAGGCTGGGGGCGTTTTTACTTTGATGCGCAGCTGATTGCCATCAGCGAGCGTAAGGTGGTCGACAGCAAAAATGAAACGATCGTCACGCCGCGTCTGAGCTTCCGCTTCCTGAACGTCGGGCCGGGCGCAGAGCGTGAACTGCAGCGGATTATCTATTCTCTGGAGCGAGAGGCGCGGGAGCGGGCGAATAAAGTGTTGTGACAGGAGCCGGGCAGCACACAGGCCGCCCGACAACGGCATTACATGGCATCCATTGCTTTCTGAACTTTCCAGATATAACGCGGAGCCTGTGGTGCCGGATGATTTTTCACCACGTGTTCAAAGAACTCGTCTTTGTCCATGTCGTTGATCTCTTCTATCGCCTCTTTACGGTCCGATGAGAACGTCCTGAGCAGCGCACCCGCGCCGTTCACGTAAGAGACCACCAGCGCATACTGCATCACTTCAGGATCCTCGATTCCCTTCAGCACGCCGTGTTCCAGAATGCTCAAATAGGCCGTGCCCATGGAGATGTTGCGTTCCGGGTTTTTCAGCTCGCTGGTTGACGGCTGACCACGCCAGCCCATATAGCGGTAGACCTCTCTCCCTGCGGTTGAGGCCTTAAGCTGCATCAGCCCCACGGCGTTAGATTTGCTGACAAGCGTTGGGTTACCGCCGGATTCCACGGCAATGATCGCCGTGATCAGTCGCGGGCTGACGCCCCAGGCCTTGCCTGCCTGTTCACTGATCGGCATCCACTGCATGGCCCGTTTTACAGGCACTTCCGGGTTCCATGCCGGGTTTTGATAGTCATGTTTTGAACTACAGCCAGCCAGCAACACAATCAAAAAAGCAAACCATCTCAATTTCACGTCATCTATCCTTATAGCCGGTCATCGCCCTTGAAGCAGGCAACGTATAAGCGGCATGATATAGACAATTAGATTCTCATTCAGCAAGGAATTGCCATGTCTCAGTTTCATCTTATCGCGCCGTCCGGGTACTGCATCAACCAGGAGGCGGCACAGCGGGGCGTTGAGCGCTTACTGGAACTCGGTTACCCGGTAGAAAATCAGACAATTATCCCCCGCCGCCAGCAGCGTTTTGCCGGTACGGAAGCGCAAAGGCTGAATGATATCAACAGCCTGGTGAACCTACAGGGTGAGAACAATATCGTGCTGGCGGTGCGCGGCGGCTATGGTGCGAGCCGGTTGCTGGAGAGTATTGACTGGCAAGGGCTGGCAAAGCGTCAGCAGCAGGATCCGCTGCTTATCTGCGGCCACAGCGACTTTACCGTAATCCAGCTCGGGCTGCTCGCGCTGCATAACGTGGTGACCTTCAGCGGCCCGATGCTGGCCGGTAATTTCGGGGCACCCGAGCTTGACCCATTTACGGTGGAACACTTCTGGCGCGCCCTGAAAAACCCGACCTACAGCGTTGAGTGGCAGGGCAACGGGCCGCACTGGTCGTGTGAAGGACAACTCTGGGGCGGAAATCTGGCAATGCTGGTGTCGCTCATTGGAACGCCATGGCTGCCGCAAATTGACGGCGGCATTCTGGTGCTGGAAGATATCAATGAACATCCGTTCCGCGTCGAGCGCATGTTATTGCAGCTGTATTACGCCGGTATTCTGGAACGTCAATCCGCGGTTATTCTTGGCAGTTTTACCGGTGCCGCACCGAATGACTATGACGCAGGATACTCGCTGGAAACAATGGTCGATTTCATCCGCTCACGCCTTGATATTCCTGTTATTACCGGGCTGGACTTCGGCCACGAGCAGCAAACCGTCACCCTGGCGTTAGGCGCGCAGGCCACCCTGAAGCATGATGAAACGGGCAGTCGGTTAACGATTGGGGGTCATCCGGTCTTAAAGGCATAAAAAAGCCGTTAATCCCCCTCAATAAACCGCTGTTTCCGTCGTTAATATGTTAGGGTTTTAGTAACAGCATTAACATTGAGGTGGGAGTAAGACAACATTGGATGCCACAGCGATAATCAGTCTTTTCATTCTGGGTTCTGTGCTCGTAACCTGTAGTATTTTATTAAGTTCATTTTCATCGCGTCTCGGCATACCTATTCTTGTTATTTTCCTTGCCATCGGCATGCTGGCGGGTGTCGATGGTATCGGCGGTATTCCTTTCGATAACTACCCTTTCGCTTACATGATCAGTAACCTTGCGCTGGCGGTGATCCTGCTCGACGGCGGGATGCGCACCCAGGCGAGCTCATTTCGCGTGGCGCTGGGGCCTGCCCTGTCGCTGGCGACGGTCGGGGTGTTAATTACCTCCGGTCTGACCGGCATGATGGCGGCGTGGCTGTTCCATCTCGATCTGATGGAAGGTTTACTGATTGGCGCGATTGTCGGCTCAACCGACGCGGCGGCGGTGTTTTCCCTGCTGGGGGGCAAAGGGTTGAACGAACGCGTCGGCTCCACGCTTGAGATTGAATCCGGCAGTAACGATCCGATGGCGGTATTTCTCACCATCACGCTGATAGAGATGATCCAGCAGCATGAAACAGGCTTAAGCTGGATGTTTGTCCTGCATATCCTGCAGCAGTTCGGCCTGGGGATTGCGCTCGGCCTGGCCGGGGGTTACCTGCTTCAGCAGACGATCAACCGGATATCGCTGCCTTCGGGGCTCTACCCGCTGCTTGCCCTGAGCGGCGGCATTCTGATTTTTGCCGTCACCACTGCGCTGAACGGCAGCGGGATCCTCGCGGTTTATCTTTGCGGCTTCCTGCTGGGCAATCGCCCTATTCGCAACCGTCACGCCATTTTGCAGAACTTCGACGGGCTGGCCTGGCTGGCGCAAATCGGGATGTTCCTCGTGCTGGGCCTGCTGGTGACGCCGTCAGACCTGCTGCCGATTGCCGTTCCGGCGCTGATTTTATCGGCGTGGATGATCTTCTTCGCCCGTCCCCTGTCGGTGTTTGCCGGTCTGCTGCCGTTTCGCGGCTTCAACCTGCGCGAACGCGTCTTTATCAGCTGGGTGGGGCTGCGCGGCGCGGTACCCATTATCCTGGCTGTCTTCCCGATGATGGCCGGACTGGATAACGCGCGGCTGTTCTTTAACGTCGCCTTCTTCGTGGTGCTGATCTCGCTGCTGTTCCAGGGAACCTCGCTCGGGTGGGCGGCGAAAAAAGCCAAAGTGGTGGTTCCTCCCGTGGGCTGGCCGGTTTCCCGCGTGGGGCTGGATATTCACCCGGAAAACCCGTGGGAACAGTTTGTTTACCAGCTCAGCGCCGATAAATGGTGCGTGGGGGCATCGCTGCGCGATTTGCACATGCCTGCGGAAACGCGAATTGCCGCTCTGTTCCGCGATAATGTCCTGCTGCACCCTACCGGCAGCACCCGGCTACGCGAAGGCGATATACTGTGTGTGATTGGCCGCGAGCGGGACCTGCCCGCCCTGGGTAAACTGTTCAGCCAGTCGCCTCCGGTGGCGCTGGATCAGCGTTTCTTCGGCGATTTTATTCTGGAAGCCAGCGCCAGGTTTGCGGACGTGGCCCTGATTTATGGGCTGGATGAAGGTGCTGAAGGCGACGATAATCAGCAAACGCTGGGCGAAATCATCCAGCAGCGCCTTGGTGCGGCCCCGGTTGTGGGTGACCAGGTGGAGTTTGCCGGGATGATCTGGACCGTAGCAGAGAAAGAAGATAACGCAGTGCGGAAAGTCGGTTTGCGGCCGATGGAAGAGGACGTGGAGTAGTGGTTTTTTGCCGGGTGGCGCTGACGCTTACCCGGCACACAGACACGTTACACCGTCACAACCGGCACTCTTGGGGCTAGCGCGCACATCAGTTCATACCCTACCGTCCCCGCCGCGGCAGCCACGTCATCAATTTTGACTTCGTTACCCCACAGCTCGACCGGGGAACCAATGCCCGCCTGCGGACATGGCGTGAGATCAACGGCCAGCATATCCATGGAGACGGTGCCCACCGTTCCCGTACGCACCCCGTCTACCCAGACTGGCGTGCCGCTCGGCGCGATACGCGGGTAGCCGTCAGCATAACCGCCCGCCACAATACCAATCCGTTGCTCGCCTGTCGCCCGGTAACGGCTGCCATAGCCCACCGTGTCGCCGGCCTTCAGCGTCTGCACACCGATGATTTCGCTGCGCAGGGTCATCACCGGCTTAAGGCCACTGTTGGCGATATCCTGCCACTGGCCTGAGGGAGAGGCGCCATAAAGGACAATGCCAGGACGCACCCAGTTATAATGCGCCTCAGGATGCCACAGCGTGGCCGCTGAGTTGGAGAGCGAACGTGGGCAATCCAGCCCTTCTGCCGCCTGCTCAATGCGCACCATCGCATCGGCAATACCGTCCGGTTTTTCCGCATCGGCAAAATGCGCCATCAGCGTCATTTCGCCCACGTTCTTCAGGGCGCGCAGCTGTTGCCATACCGTATGGACCCGCTCAGGCTGGAAGCCCAGGCGGTTCATACCGCTATTCACCTTGAGATAAATATCCAGCGGTGCATGCAGTTTTGCATCCTGAATCGCTTTAATTTGCCAGTTGCTGTGAACGCTGGTGGTCAGCCGGTACTTATCCAGCAGCGGCAGATCGTCGGCGTGGAAGAACCCCTCAAGCAACAGAATGGGCCCTTTCCAGCCGCGCTCGCGCAGCAGAATGGCCTCTTCCAGATTCAGTAACGCAAAACCGTCGGTGGCGCTGAGCGCACTCCAGATACGATCGATACCGTGGCCGTAGGCATTGGCTTTCACCACCGACCAGACGCGTGAACCTGGCGCCGCCCGGCGAACAATTTGCAGGTTATCCTTCAGGGCCTGCAAATCGAGCTGAGCCAGAACAGGACGGGACATGACAACTCCTTAGTTATGCGCGCCGTGCAGGTGCTGTGGACGCGAAGGGGTAAACCCCGATTGATAGCGTGCGGCACTTAAATCGTCAAACGGAATTGCCGGCGTGCGCCCGGATATCAAATCGCTAAGCAGCTGGCCAGAGCCGCAGGCCATTGTCCAGCCAAGCGTACCGTGACCGGTATTGGTCCACAGGTTTTTGAACGGCGTACGGCCAACAATTGGCGTGCCGTCTGGCGTCATTGGACGCAGCCCGGTCCAGAAGGTTGCCTGCTCGACAAAACCGCCACGCGGGAACAGGTCGCCCACCACCATCTCCAGCGTTTCACGGCGCGGCTTCAGCAGCTCGGTGTTAAAGCCGACAATCTCCGCCATCCCGCCAACGCGGATGCGGTTATCAAAGCGGGTAATGGCGATTTTGTAGGTTTCATCCAGAATGGTGGAAACTGGCGCCCCGCTGTCCTCTTTTACCGGAATGGTCAGGGAGTAGCCCTTCAGCGGGTAAACCGGAATGTCGAGAATGCCCTTCAGCATCGCGGTGGAATAGGAGCCAAACGCCATGACGTAGGCATCCGCTTTAATGACTTCATCGCCACACTTCACGCCGTAGATACTGCCGCCTTCTGACAGCAGTTTGTCGACCGCGGTATTAAAGCGGAATTTCACCCCCGCCTGCTCGCACATCTGCGCGAGACGCTGCGTAAAAAGCTGGCAGTCGCCGGTTTCATCATTCGGCAAACGCAGGCCGCCCGTCAGCTTGTGCGACACTTCTGCCAGCGCCGGTTCAACCTGCCCAAGCTGGCTGGCTTCGAGCAGTTGATACGGTACGCCCGCATCTTCCAGCACGGCAATATCACGGGTGGCGTTTTCATACTGTTGCGCGGTGCGGAACAGCTGCAGCGTGCCGCCCTGACGACCTTCGTACTCAATACCGGTGGAGGCGCGCAGTGCTTTCAGGCAGTCACGGCTGTATTCCGCCAGACGCACCATCCGACCTTTGTTTTCCATGTAGTGCCGGGTGTCGCAGTTGCGCAGCATCTGCCACATCCACTTCAGCTGGAACTGGGTGCCGTCGAGGCTGATGGCCAGCGGCGCATGGCGCTGGAACATCCACTTAATTGCCTTCAGCGGAACGCCGGGTGCCGCCCACGGCGCGGCATAGCCCGGAGAGATCTGTCCGGCGTTCGCCGCACTGGTTTCCAGCGCAGGCCCTGACTCACGATCGATAACGGTCACGTCATGTCCCGCCTGACTTAAATACCAGGCGCTGGTTACGCCAACGACACCACTTCCCAGTATGACAACACGCATAGCCACTCCATATGTGCAAAAGAACAATCTTCTAATTACAGATTGATAACCTAGTTGAAAATATTATTCAACATACGACTTTTTTATGGTGACTTACCTCACACATCCCCCAGCATCAGGGGATGAGGCGAATTTGGGATCTCCTGCTGCGCGTTATTTTTAACCAGTATAAAATTCTGTGAAGACCGCTTTTATTGCCGCATCAAAAACGGGAAATCGCAAAGAAAAAATTTCTGCTCCAGCACGCTTTTTAACACGGTGATCTATGCTTATCAGGAGGCTCTCCAGACAGAGAGAGCTCCCACAACGAGGGCGCGCTAATGGCTACTATTGATTCCCTGAATAAGGACAGCACACGTCTGAGCGATGGACCCGACTGGACCTTCGAGTTACTGGATGTCTATCTCGCCGAAATCGACCGGGTGGCAAAACTGTATCGTCTGGATACTTATCCCCATCAGATTGAAGTCATTACGTCCGAGCAGATGATGGACGCCTACTCCAGCGTCGGGATGCCGATCAATTATCCGCACTGGTCGTTTGGTAAAAAATTCATTGAAACGGAGCGCTTATATAAGCACGGCCAGCAGGGGCTGGCGTATGAGATCGTGATCAACTCCAATCCGTGTATTGCCTACCTGATGGAAGAGAACACCATTACCATGCAGGCGCTGGTGATGGCGCATGCCTGCTACGGGCATAACTCGTTCTTCAAGAATAACTACCTGTTCCGCAGCTGGACGGATGCCAGCTCGATTGTCGATTACCTGATCTTCGCGCGTAAGTACATTACCGACTGCGAAGAGCGCTACGGCGTGGACGAAGTGGAGAAACTGCTCGACTCCTGTCACGCGCTGATGAACTACGGCGTTGATCGTTACAAACGTCCACAGAAAATCTCCCTTCAGGAGGAGAAAGCGCGGCAGAAAAGCCGCGAAGAGTATCTGCAAAGCCAGGTGAATATGCTGTGGCGCACCCTGCCGAAACGTGAAGAAGAGAAAGCGGTTGCCGAAGCGCGTCGCTACCCGTCTGAGCCGCAGGAAAACCTGCTCTATTTTATGGAGAAAAACGCGCCGCTGCTGGAGCCGTGGCAGCGTGAGATCCTGCGCATCGTGCGTAAGGTCAGCCAGTATTTCTATCCGCAGAAACAGACCCAGGTGATGAACGAAGGCTGGGCCACCTTCTGGCATTACACCATCCTTAACCATCTGTACGATGAAGGGAAAGTCACCGAGCGGTTCATGATGGAGTTCCTGCACAGCCATACAAACGTGGTGTTCCAGCCGCCTTACAACAGCCCGTGGTATAGCGGCATTAACCCGTACGCGCTCGGCTTTGCGATGTTCCAGGACATTAAACGCATCTGCCAGTCGCCAACGGAAGAAGATAAATACTGGTTCCCGGATATCGCCGGCTCTGACTGGCTGGAAACGCTGCATTTCGCGATGCGTGACTTTAAGGATGAGAGCTTCATCAGCCAGTTTATGTCGCCGAAGATTATGCGTGATTTCCGCTTCTTCACCGTGCTGGATGACGACCGCAATAACTACCTGGAGATTTCGGCGATCCATAACGAGGAAGGCTACCGTGAGATCCGCTCTCGCCTCTCCTCCCAGTACAACCTGAGCAACCTTGAACCCAACATTCAGGTATGGAACGTGGATTTACGCGGCGATCGCTCCCTGACGCTGCGCTATATTCCGCACAACCGGGCGCCGCTGGATAAAGGACGCAAAGAGGTGCTGAAGCATGTGCATCGCCTGTGGGGCTTTGATGTGCTGCTGGAGCAGCAGAATGAAGATGGCAGCGTGGAGCTGCTGGAACGTTGCCCGGCGCGGTTGAATACGCTCTAATGCGGGCCTTTTTGCGCCCGGTGGCGCTTCGCTTACCGGGCCTACATGCACCGTAGGTCGGGTAAGGCGTAGCCGCCACCCGACGAAAAAAACCTCTCACTTGAGAGGTTTTTTATTTCAGCGGCCCTGAATGGCTAAATCACCCGGCAGTGTTTTCTGCATCCGGTGCCAGATTTCACCGGAATCGTGGCCGTAACGGCGCACCGTTTCATATACCTGATCGTGCAGGCCTTCAGTACAGAGCTTGCTGAGTTTATGGTAGAAGCCCAGCGCCAGGCTGCGCGCCTCGGGGTTGGCAAAGTAGTGGCGACCGATACGGGTATACAGCCCTTTCATGCCGTTCAGGATCAGACCGTACACCGGGTTACCGGAGGCAAACGCCAGTCCGCGGAAAACGTTGTAATCGAGCGTGGCAAAGGCATCCGCGTGATCTTCCACTTCGTTCGCGCTGGCAAGCACCTGCAGCGCGTCTTCCGGATGCTGACGAAAAGCGGTACGAATAAAGATTGTCGCAATGTTGGTACGCACCGAGAGCAGATTGTCGATCAGCTGTGGCACGCTTTCGTGATCGAGGCGCGCCAGCGTTTCAAGAATGTTCAGCCCGGAAGTTTCCCAGAAGTTGTTTACTTTCGTTGGCTTACCGTGCTGGATCGTCAACCAGCCATCGCGCGCCAGTCGCTGGAGCACTTCACGCAGCGTGGTGCGAGTGACGCCAATCAGTTCAGAGAGTTCGCGTTCAGCCGGAAGAATGGATCCCGCAGGGAAGCGATTATTCCAGATGCTTTCAATGATGTACTCTTCCGCGAAACCCGCCGGGCTCTGCGCCTTAATGACCATAGTGAGATTTCCATTACACAGCTTTTGCAAATTGCACTCATCATACCAGAGGCATGCAGTGGCAGGTAGCGCGTGAAAGAGAGAAAAGAGGGATCGCTGTTTTATTTTCGTGAAATTTACAATACACGCTTATCCGCCTCTGCCCCGCGTTTTTTGCGTATACTGATGTTTTGTTTTACCTGACGGGGAAGGACGTCTGTTGTGGAAATTTCTTTTGGGCGCGCGCTGTGGCGCAATTTTTTAGGCCAGTCTCCTGACTGGTACAAACTGATACTTCTGGTTTTCCTGGTTGTTAATCCCATTATTTTTAGTATCACTCCGTTCGTCGCCGGGTGGCTGCTGGTGGCGGAGTTTATCTTCACCCTGGCCATGGCGCTGAAATGTTATCCCCTGCTGCCGGGTGGTTTGCTGGCTTTTGAAGCCGTGGTTATCGGTATGACGAGCGCAGAGCATGTCAAAGCCGAGCTGGCATCCAACCTTGAAGTGCTTCTGCTGCTGATCTTCATGGTGGCCGGTATCTACTTTATGAAACAGCTGCTGCTGTTTATCTTCACCCGCCTGTTGCTCAGCATTCCGTCTAAAACGATGCTGTCGCTGGCGTTCTGCCTTGCTGCCGCATTCCTTTCGGCCTTCCTGGATGCGCTAACCGTCGTGGCGGTGGTCATCAGCGTTGCCGTCGGGTTTTACGGCATTTATCACCGCGTGGCGTCGTCCCGTCCGGGCGAGGATTTGCAGGACGACAGCCACGTCGAGGCGCATAACCGTGAGGTGCTGGAACAGTTCCGCGCGTTTCTGCGCAGCCTGATGATGCACGCAGGCGTCGGTACCGCATTAGGTGGCGTGATGACCATGGTAGGTGAGCCGCAAAACCTGATCATCGCCAAAGCGGCTGAGTGGCATTTTGGCGAGTTTTTCCTGCGCATGGCACCGGTCAGCCTGCCCGTGTTCGTCTGCGGGTTAGCGACCTGTATCCTGGTCGAGAAATTCAACGTTTTCGGCTACGGTGCGCAGTTGCCTGAGCCAGTTCGCAAAGAGCTGCATAAATTTGACGAGCAGAACCGTACGCAGCGCACGCGCCAGGAGACGCTGCGTCTGATTGCGCAGGGGATCATCGGTATCTGGCTTATCGTCGCGCTGGCTTTCCATCTTGCCGAAGTCGGGCTGATTGGTCTTTCGGTTATTATTCTTGCGACGACCTTTAGCGGGGTAACGGATGAACATGCTATCGGTAAAGCCTTTACCGAAGCCCTGCCGTTTACCGCGCTGCTGGCGGTCTTCTTTGCGGTGGTGGCGGTGATTATCGACCAACACCTGTTCGCCCCGATTATTACTTTTGTACTGCAGGCGGCGCCCGACGCGCAGCTGTCGCTCTTCTATCTATTCAATGGCCTGCTGTCGTCCATCTCCGATAACGTTTTTGTCGGCACGGTCTACATCAATGAAGCCAAAGCGGCGATGGAAGAAGGCATTATCAACGCCGGGCAGTTCGAGCTGCTGGCGGTTGCCATTAATACCGGCACCAACCTGCCGTCGGTGGCGACGCCAAACGGACAGGCCGCTTTCCTGTTCCTGCTGACCTCAGCCCTCGCGCCACTCATACGTCTTTCTTATGGAAAGATGGTCTGGATGGCGCTGCCCTATACGCTGGTGCTCACCATTGTGGGATTGCTTTGCGTCAAAATTACCCTCATTCCCTGTACGCAATGGCTGATGCAAGCGGGTATACTTGCGGCGCATTAAAATTCGTTTACACTGCGCTTTCTAAGCATGTTCCAGGGAAATGATTATGTTGAGATTTTTAAACCAGTGCTCCCGCGGTCGCGGAGCATGGTTGTTAATGGCCCTGACCGCCTTTGTGCTGGAAATGGTCGCGCTGTGGTTCCAGCATGTGATGGGACTCAAACCCTGCGTGCTCTGTATCTACGAGCGCTGCGCGCTGTTTGGCGTCATGGGCGCGGGTCTGTTGGGTGCAATTGCACCAAAAACACCGCTCCGTTACGTCGCTATCGCGGTCTGGCTGTACAGCGTCTGGAAAGGGATTGAGCTTTCCTGGCAGCACACCATGATGCAGTTGCACCCGTCGCCGTTTATGACCTGTGATTTCGCTGCCCGCTTCCCGAGCTGGTTGCCGCTGGATAAATGGCTGCCGCAGGTGTTTGTCGCGTCCGGTGACTGCTCAGTACGTCAGTGGGAATTCCTGTCGCTGGAGATGCCGCAGTGGCTGGTGGGCATTTTTGTGGCCTACTTCGTCGTGGCGCTGCTGGTGCTGATTGCTCAGCCGTTTAAGCCGAAGAAGCGCGATCTGTTCGGAAGGTAAAAGCAAAACGGCAACGATAGTTGCCGTTTTTAGTTTTTGCGCCCTCTCCCGTGGGAGAGGGTTGGGGTGAGGGCATCAGGCCGCACCCCAATAAAAACCCGCCTCGGCGGGTTTTTATTTATCACCGGGTCGGGTGATTCATAATGTGGTCTTCCCAGTCCCGCACCTCGGACTCTTTCACCGCGATGTGACGCACAGAGATACGCTCGCCGTGCATGGCCGCTTTAGAGCCGGTCAGCAAGGGGTGCCATGTCGGCAGATCCTTCCCTTCCGCCAGCAGGCGATACGCGCAGGTATGCGGCAGCCATTCAAACGTCGGCAGGTTCTCACGGGTGAGCTTAATGCAGTCCGGCTCGAACTCGAAGCGGCGCTCGTAGTTGCGGCACTGGCAGGTTTTGATGTTTAACTGCTTACAGGCAACGTTGGTGAAATAGATTTCATCAGTGTCTTCATCCATGAGCTTATGCAGGCAGCACTGCCCGCAGCCGTCACATAACGACTCCCACTCCACGTCTGTCATTTCGTCGAGAGTTTTGCGTTGCCAGAAAGGGATGTCGTTCATCAGAATGTCCACACGTCAAAAGAAAGCGCACCTTATAACGAGTCTGGCACGTTGATGCAAGTTTTGCCGCCCTGAGGGGCGGCAAAATGCGTTTACAGCACGCGGGTTTTCAGTGACAGGCCGTTAAAGCTCACGTCCAGTTCGTCTCCACCGTTAAGAGGGCCGACACCTTCTGGCGTACCGGTCAGGATCACATCCCCCGGCTTAAGGGTAAAGAAGCGGCTCATATAGGCAATCAGCGGCACGATCTTATGGATCATATCTGCCGTGGTGCCCTGCTGGCGGATCTCACCGTTCACTTTCAGGCTGAGGGACGTGTTCTGTGGATCGCCGGTAAATTCGCCGACCGGAACAAAACCCGAGATCGGGCAGGCGTTATCAAAGCCTTTGGCTTTTTCCCACGGCTGCCCTGCTTTCTTCAGCTTGCCCTGTACCTCACGCAGCGTCAGATCCAGCGCCACGCCGTAACCGGCGATAGCTTTTTGCACATGCTCTTCGGAGGCCTGGCGTAGCGTCGCGCCAATCAGCACCGCCAGCTCCACTTCATGATGCACTGAACCCAATCCCTGCGGCAGTGCCAGCGGCTGGCGGATATCGCAAAGCGCGGTTTCCGGCTTAATGAACAGCACCGGCTCTTCTGGCGTCGCGCTGCCCATCTCCTGAATGTGTTTGGCATAATTGCTGCCCACGCAAACCACTTTGCTGACGGGATAATCCAGTAATGCACCTTGCCAGTTATGATGTTGATACATGGTCGACCCCTAAACGGTTGATGTGTTATGCCCGAAAACAGGTGAGGCTATTTTTTACCGGTCGCCTCAAGATGCTGTTTTAATAAATTCTCGGGAGGTGGCGGAAGCTGTAAATAATAGCCTTGCTCCGTTAAGGCCGTTTTAACTTTTTCCAGATCGGCGTTAACCAGTTTCTTACGACCGTCGAGCGGCAGCAGCATCGCCAGCTGAGGTCGGCCAAAGCTCTTCATTAATTCTTCTGGCACGCGGGAAAAATCGTCTTTCTTTTCGACATAAAGATAGGTCTGGTCGCGGCTTGTACTTCTGTAGATCACACAAAACATGTTTTTACTCTGAATTCATAGGTGGTTGCTTGCCTCAATATACTCCTGACTATAACATGCCTGATACTCTTCGGAATATCGCAGCGAGTGGTTGCGGTTAATAGCAAATTGAGTAAGGCCAGGATGTCAAACACGCCCATCGAGCTTAAAGGCAGTAGCTTCACCTTATCAGTGGTACATTTGCATGATGCAAAACCCGAGGTTATTCGTCAGGCGTTAGAAGACAAAATCGCTCAGGCTCCCGCCTTTCTGAAACACGCCCCTGTTGTTATCAATGTCAGTGGTCTGGAATCCCCGGTTAACTGGAAACAACTCCAGCAGGCCGTCTCCTCTACCGGTCTGCGCATTGTGGGTATCAGTGGCTGTAAAGATACTGAGCTGAAAGCGGAAATCGACCGTGCGGGACTGCCTCTTCTGAACGAAGGCAAAGAAAAAGCCCCACGTGCGGCCCCCGTTGCCGTTGAAACGCCCCCACCTGCGGTACAAAACGTTACCGCCCTCACAAAAACGCGAATGATTGATGTGCCGGTTCGTTCCGGACAGCGCATTTATGCACCAAACTGTGATCTAATTGTTACAAGCCACGTCAGCGCTGGCGCTGAGCTGATTGCAGATGGCAATATTCACGTTTACGGTATGATGCGTGGGCGTGCACTCGCCGGGGCGAGTGGCGATCGGGACGCACAAATATTTTGTACTCACCTGACTGCGGAACTGGTGTCCATCGCAGGTGAATATTGGCTGAGCGACAAGATCCCAGCCGAATTTTATGGCAAAGCGGCTCGTCTGCGACTGGCAGACGACGCGTTGACCGTTCAACCGTTGAATTGATCCCTTTTTAACAAGGAATTTCTATGGCACGCATTATTGTTGTTACTTCGGGTAAAGGAGGCGTTGGCAAGACCACCTCCAGCGCGGCCATCGCTACTGGTTTGGCCCAGAAGGGAAAGAAAACCGTCGTTATCGATTTCGATATCGGTCTGCGTAACCTCGACCTGATTATGGGTTGTGAACGTCGCGTCGTGTATGACTTCGTAAACGTGATTCAGGGCGATGCCACCCTTAACCAGGCGCTGATTAAAGACAAGCGCACCGAGAACCTTTATATCCTCCCGGCCTCTCAGACGCGTGACAAAGACGCCCTGACCCGCGAAGGGGTTGAAAAGGTGCTCGATGAGCTGAAAAAAATGGAGTTCGACTTCATTGTCTGTGACTCCCCTGCCGGTATCGAAACCGGTGCCCTGATGGCGCTCTATTTCGCTGATGAAGCGATCATCACCACGAACCCTGAAGTGTCATCCGTCCGTGACTCTGACCGCATTCTCGGGATCCTCGCATCCAAATCCCGCCGTGCGGAAAATGGCGAAGACCCGATTAAAGAGCACCTGCTGCTGACCCGCTATAACCCGGGCCGCGTAAACAAAGGTGACATGCTGAGCATGGAAGACGTGCTGGAGATCCTGCGCATTAAACTGGTGGGCGTCATCCCGGAAGACCAGTCCGTGCTGCGCGCCTCTAACCAGGGCGAGCCAGTGATCCTTGATACAACAGCAGATGCCGGTAAAGCGTATGAGGATACGGTTGACCGTCTGCTGGGAGAAGAACGTCCTTTCCGCTTCATTGAAGAAGAGAAGAAAGGTTTCCTCAAACGCCTGTTCGGAGGATAAGTTATGGCATTACTGGACTTTTTTCTCTCGCGGAAAAAGAACACCGCCAACATCGCAAAAGAACGACTGCAAATCATCGTTGCGGAGCGTCGTCGTAGCGACGCCGAGCCTCACTACCTGCCGCAGCTGCGCAAGGACATCCTGGAAGTGATCTGCAAATATGTGCAGATTGACCCGGAGATGGTCACCGTGCAGCTGGAGCAAAAAGACGGGGATATTTCGATTCTGGAGCTGAACGTCACGCTCCCGGAAGCGGAAGAGTCGCGTCAGTAGTTTTTGATTTCGTAGCCCCGGTAAGCGCAGCGCCACCGGGGGAATATGCCGGGTATATCGCCCGGCATATTGATTATCGTGGATACCCTTCCAGCAACGTATTCAGGCGATCGGCCATCAATTCCCCGCGCCAGCCCGCCATCATTTCCGGTAAGCCATTCTGCGGTTTCAGCTTCCAGTGCCAGTTCAAAAGCTGGTTTATCTGACGACGTGATGCCAGCAACTCCGCACTCAATTTGCTTTCTGCCGCCACAGCCTGCACCAGCGCTTTAATATCTTTAAATGCTTTACGATAGCCCGGCATATCCATCAGATTCAGCAGCGGCTCTGGCAGTGCGTCATCCGGTATCTGCTGCGCTTTGGCCACCAGCGCGAGCAGCGTTTTTCCGTGAAAGCGGATTTCGCTGCCTGAAAGCCCAATGCTGTCCAGCTCACCCATGCTGCCTGGCATATAGCGTGCGACCGCCCACAGGTGCTCTTCGCGTACCACAAAGTTAACGACCAAATCGCGTTCGCGCGCTTTACGCAGTCGCCAGTCGGCTAACAATTGCAGACAGGCCAGCTGACGCGTACGCAGCTGCCACGCGTTGCTGATATCGCGCCAGGCCTCTTTCGGGTCAGCGATTTCCTGGCGACGCTGCTGCGTCATGCGGCACTCATCCAGTGCAGCAGGCAGCCAGCCGGAGGCTTCTGCCTCTTTCATCAGTTGTCCGGCAATCGGCAGCAGGTAAAACACATCTGCCGCAGCGTAGTCCAGCTGACGCTCTGTGAGCGGGCGCGCCAGCCAGTCGGTACGGGATTCACTTTTATCCAGGGTCAGGCCGGTGTACTCCTCAACCATGGCGGCAAAGCCCCATGAAAGCGGACGATTGCTGAACGCGGCGAGGATCTGCGTGTCAATCAGCGGCTGCGGCATGATGCCAAACGTATTCAGAAAGACTTCCAGATCTTCACTGCCTGCGTGCAGGTATTTGGTGACCGCAGTATCAAGCAGCAGGTCACGCATCGGCGTCCAGTCGGTAATGCCGAGCGGGTCAATCAGCGACACGTGTTTGCCGTCGTACATCTGAATCAAACCCAACTGCGGATAATACGTCCGGGTACGGACAAACTCGGTATCCAGGGCGATGGCAGGAAAGTCGCGCGTCACTTCGCACAGCGAAGCCAGCTCGTCGTTGGTCGTGATCATCTGGTAATTCAAAACGGTTTCTCTTTTGTTTGCGCCCATAAAAAACGCCGGCTAAACCGGCGTCTGGGCGATTAGCGTGAAGCTCAGGCCTTATTGTCCACTTTGGCACGGGCTTCGTCACGTAATTCTCGTCGTAATATCTTCCCGACGTTCGATTTCGGCAGCTCATCGCGGAACTCCACCAGCTTCGGCACTTTATAGCCGGTGAGCTGACGGCGGCAGAACGTGATGAGCTCCTCTTCGGTAAGAGAGGCGTTTTTCTTCACCACAAAAATCTTCACTGCCTCGCCGCTGCTGCCGGAAGGTACGCCAACAGCGGCAACTTCAAGCACGCCGCTATGCTGCATCACCACATCTTCGATCTCATTCGGATAGACGTTAAATCCGGAGACGAGGATCATGTCTTTCTTACGATCGACAATGCGCAGGAAGCCCTCTTCGTCCATCACCGCGATATCACCGGTGTGCAGCCAGCCGTCTTTGATGATTTCGTCGGTGGCATCAGGACGCTGCCAGTAGCCCAGCATCACCTGTGGCCCTTTAACGCACAGTTCACCCGGCTCGCCCGGTGCAACTTCGTTGTCGTCATCATCCACCAGTTTGGCTTCCGTCGACGGTACGGGCAGGCCGATACTGCCGCTGTGATAGTCGATATCATGCGGATTGACGCTGACCAGCGGGGCGCATTCGGTCAGGCCATAGCCTTCGAGTAAATACTGGCCGGTGAGTTTCACCCAGCGCTCGGCCACCGCCTGCTGAACCGGCATTCCACCGCCCGCAGAGAGGTGCAGCGTGGAGAAATCAAGCTGCTGGAACTCTTTGTTATTAAGCAGCGCGTTAAACAGGGTATTGACCCCGGTCATGGCGGTGAACGGGTACTTCGCCAGCTCTTTAACCAGCCCCGGAATGTCGCGTGGGTTGGTGATCAGCACGTTCTGACCGCCCAGCTCAATGAACAGCAGGCAGTTCATGGTCAGCGCAAAAATGTGATAAAGCGGAAGCGCGGTGATGACCACCTCTTTGCCCGGATGCAGCAGCGGCCCGTAGGTCGCATTCACCTGCTCAAGGTTCGCCAGCATATTGCGGTGAGTCAGCATGGCGCCTTTGGCCACGCCGGTAGTGCCACCGGTGTACTGCAGGAACGCAAGATCCTCTGACACCACTTCTGGTTTGACGTATTGCATACGATAACCGGCATGCAACGCGCGGCGGAAGGAGATGGCATCCGGCAGATGGTATTTCGGTACCAGACGTTTGATGTATTTGACGACAAAGTTAACCAGTGTGCCCTTGGCGGTGGAGAGCTGATCCCCCATGCGCGTCAGGATGACGTGTTTCACCTGGGTTCTGTCGACCACTTTCTCCAGCGTGTGGGCAAAGTTTGAGACGATCACAATTGCGGTCGCGCCACTGTCGTTCAGCTGATGCTCCAGCTCACGTGGGGTGTAGAGCGGGTTGACGTTGACGACAATCATCCCGGCCCGCAGGATACCAAATAACGCGACCGGGTATTGCAGCAGGTTCGGCATCATCAGCGCGACGCGATCCCCTTTTTGCAGCCCCAGCCCTTCCTGCAAATAGGCCGCGAACGCCCGACTCCGCTCCTCAAGCTTACGGAACGTCATCACCTCACCCATATTGATAAACGCGGGCTGATCGGCGTAACGCCTTACCGAGTGTTCAAATAATTCAACCAGGGATTGATAACGGTCAGGATTGATCTCCGCAGGCACATCTGCGGGATAACGGTTAAGCCAAACCTTGTTCAATGCATCACCTCTGAATTGAGTGTTCGTCGTCATCACAACCCCGATAATAAACAGTTTGTTAACATTATATTAACTCAGCGTACCAGTTTATTAATTGCCCAGATTTAAGGTTGCGAAGCGCGTCACTCTTTTTTTTCGTTTTAGCCGTAAAAAAACAGAGACAGCGGCTGAGCCGCTGTCTCTTTTCTAACAATAACAGTAAGTTACTCAGTAACGATCGTCTGTACCTGCGCCGGACCCGGGTTATACCAGCCCCAGCCGGGGTAGCCGTAACGATACGGGTGGGGGCCCCACATCCACGGATCAACAGGCTGAGGCGGCATGATCACCTGCTGTGTCAGCCGCCAGCGTTTGTAGCCGTTAACCTGCATGGTCATAAATTTGTAAGGCGTTGTGCCGATTTTGCCCTGTGTCGTGCCGGTAATCGGCCCGACGACGGTCACCAGCTGTCCACGGAAATCAACCGGGTCGAGGAAGCCGCTGACATCGGCAAAAATGCGCCCGCGCGAGGTTTCGCCGAGGATCGGCCGCGCGCCGCTATCCAGTGGCACGGTGGCGATCTCCAGCCGGGTTTTCCCCTGCTGGTTTTGCACCTCAATCACCTTCCCGCCGAAGCGCGCTTCCTGACCGACGTAAAGCTCAGGGGCATTCATCACGCGAACCAGATCCTGCTGTGGCGTAGGGCTACTGCCCTTAATCGCATCAGGAACGGAAACGCATCCGCTCAGTGCTATGGCCACAGCGCCTGCCATAATTAGGCGTACTACTTTAGTCTGAACCGCCATGATGCGACTCCTTTTTCTCAGTTCCTGTTACTGAGATTCACTCGCGGCCTGGAAGTTTCTTCCACGCGACGGTGTTTCGCAAATAAACCGGCTCGGCATGTTCAACGGCCACGGTTTTTCCTGCTGCGAGCAGCTGGCAGGCCAGAGGAAGCATATCCTCTGCGGCAGGCAGAAGCATGTTGCCGTCCACCAGCGTTACGCCGGTACCGTTTGCCATGTCAGGCCATGCCGCCCAACCGGTCCCTACCGTCGCCCACTCACCGGAGAGGTTTTGCAACCGTTCGGTTACCGCTTCCGGCTTGAGCACCGCTTCCGTCTCTTCGCCGTGCCACACGCCCTGCTCGTCGCGGGTGTATTCAGCCCAGTAGACTTCGCCCATGCGGGCATCAATCGCTGCCAGCACACGGGTAGCACCGGTCATACGCCACGCGCCCTGCGCCATCGTCGCCAGGGTGGAAACACCGATCATCGGAAGGTCAGCGCCCAGCGCCAGCCCCTGCGCAATACCGATCCCAATGCGTACACCCGTAAAGCTGCCGGGGCCACGGCCAAAGGCCAGCGCATCGAGGTCGGTTAAGGTGGTGTTGCCCTGGGTCAAAATCGCTTTCACCAGGGGCAGAATACGTTGGGTGTGTTCTCGTGGGCACTCTTCGAAATGAGCAGAAATAGCACCGTCGTTCCACAGAGCAACGGAACACGCCTCTGTAGCGGTATCAATAGCCAGAATTCGCATCAGTCGTCGCGCTCTCGCAATGGTCAGTCACAAAATGGCGCGCATCTTAGCACACTCCCGGGCAAATTACTCCGCCGTTGGGTTGGCCAGGAAGCGAACCGCGCGTTTAATGTCCCGCGTACGCGGCGCGGGCGGCAGGCTGGCGAGGAAGGTCGCACCGTAGGGGCGCATCACCAGCCGGTTATCACAGATAACGAGCACGCCGCGGTCGTCCACGTCGCGGATCAGGCGTCCTACCCCCTGTTTGAGGGTGATCACCGCGTCCGGCAGCTGTACCTCGTCGAAAGGATCGCCTCCGCGCAGACGGCAGTCTTCCATTCGCGCTTTGAGCAGCGGATCGTCCGGCGAGGTAAAAGGCAGTTTATCGATAATCACCAGCGACAGGGTATCGCCCCGCACGTCTACGCCTTCCCAGAAACTGCTGGTTGCCACCAGAAGCGCATTTCCGGCACTGACAAACTGCTGTAACAGTTGCCCTTTGCTGGTTTCCCCCTGCAGCAGGACAGGCAAGGTCATGGTGGCGCGGAACTGTTCTGCCAGGTCGCGCATCATGGCGTGAGAGGTGCAGAGCATAAAGCAGCGGCCATTGTTGGCCTCAATCATCGGCTTCAGCATGGCTGCCAACAGGCGTGCGGCGCCGGGCTGGTTGGGTAACGGCAGATTACGCGGCACGCAGAGCAGCGCCTGTTTTTCATAATCAAACGGGCTCGGCAGCAGCAGTGACTCCGCCTGTTCAATCCCGAGACGCTCGGTGAAGTGGTGCAGATCGTCATTCACCGACAGGGTCGCGGAGGTAAATATCCAGCTCCCCGGTTTTTGCGCCATCACCTCTTTGAATTTGTCTGCCACCGTCAGCGGCGTAAGCGCCAGGGTGAAATGACGCGAGGTGCATTCATACCAGTAGCTGTACCCCGGCTGGTTGATCTCCTTCAGCCGTTTCAGCCGCCCGCGATAGAGCGTGGCACGCTCGAAGGCAGCGTCCAGCAGCGCAGAACGGCCAAGCGACAGTTTCGCCACGTCGTAACAGAGTTCCAGCGCGTCATCCAGCAGCAGTAGCGCACGCTGGATATTATTGTCCGCCAGCAGCTCGCGCAGATTGCCGCGGTAGCCCGGCTCGCCAAGCTGCAGGCGAAAATCCTGCGCGCTTTGCGCGAGGCGATCGGCACATTTTTGCAGCTGCTGGGTATCTTTTAATTCAGTGCGATAAGCAATGGTGAAATCTTTCGCCAGATCCAGCAGCTGGCGGCTGGAGAGCGACTGGCCGAAATACTGGCTGGCGATATCCGGAAGCTGATGGGCTTCGTCGAAGATCATCACTTCCGCTTCAGGAATAAGTTCGCCAAAACCGCTGTCTTTCACCACCATATCCGCGAGAAACAGATGGTGGTTGACCACCACCACATCTGCATCCATCGCCGTTTTACGCGCTTTGACCACAAAACAGTCTTTATACAGCGGGCAGTCGCTGCCCAGACAGTTGTCATTGGTGCTGGTCACCAGCGGCCAGGCGGGAGAGTCTTCCGCCACGCTCGCGCAGGTGCTGATATCCCCCTCTTCCGTCTGGTTAGCCCAGGCGCGAAGGATGATCACATCACTCAGGGTCTGCACCGGCAGGTCGCCGCCCGCCAGCGCCTGCTGTTCAAGACGCTCCAGGCAGAGATAGTTGGAGCGCCCTTTCAGCAACGCCAGCCGCCCTTTGTATTTCAGCGCTTTTGCCACCGTCGGCAAATCACGGCTGTAGAGCTGATCCTGCAACGCCTTCGAGCCGGTAGAGATGATCACCTTCTTTTTCGCGCGCAGCGCCGGTGCAAGGTAAGCGTAGGTTTTTCCCGTGCCGGTTCCGGCCTCGACCACCAGCGGCTGTGCCTTATCGATGGCGCGAGCGACGGCATGCGCCATCTGACGCTGCGGTTCACGCGGTTTAAAACCGGGAATAGCCTGTGCTAACTGCCCTTCAGGGGAAAAATCGTCTGCCACGGTGTTCTCTCACTGTATTTTTGCACAGGGATTATGTCAGCCCATCCTCTCCTGTGCCACCCCAAATAGTGACGACGACGAAACAATATGGCAGTCTTGCCGCCTGATGACGAAAGTAACGAGGAAACGTTTATGACAATTGTGCGCATTGATGCCGAAGCCCGCTGGTCTGATGTAGTCATTCATAACCAGACGCTCTATTACACTGGTGTGCCGTCCAATCTGGATGCGGGTGCCTTTGAACAAACGGCTGACACCCTGGCGCAGATCGATGCGGTGCTGGAAAAGCAAGGCAGCGACAAATCGCGTATTCTGGACGCCACCATTTTCCTGGCGAATAAAGACGATTTTGCGGCCATGAACAAAGCCTGGGATGCGTGGGTGGTGGCGGGTCACGCGCCTGTACGTTGTACCGTACAGGCCACGCTGATGAAGCCGGAATACAAGGTAGAGATTAAGATTATCGCGGCGGTGTAAGCCGGTTACTCTTCATCTTCATCCTCGAAACGCGCCACGATCCGCTCGCCGGTATGGGTGGCGCGAAGTTCTTCCGCCACCTGAGAAAT
Source organism: Enterobacter sp. 50793107 (assembly GCF_001463365.1). Classification (NCBI taxonomy): domain Bacteria; kingdom Pseudomonadati; phylum Pseudomonadota; class Gammaproteobacteria; order Enterobacterales; family Enterobacteriaceae; genus Enterobacter; species Enterobacter sp. 50793107. Next base: position 167,508 of record NZ_LNII01000158.1, read on the forward strand.
GGCCTGCCCGCTGCTCATCCCCTGGGACATCAGCTCCTGGATCCGCTCAACCGCTTTCTGCTGTTGCTCGTGGCTCAGAGAAGGTAAACCTGCAAACATCGTCAACTCCTGCTAAATTATTCGCGCTAATTATTTCACGCTGCCCGGTAGTATGCCACACATGAACATGCGCTTCCCCACTGTTATTACCCTGCCGTGGCGTACTGACGCCGCTGAATTCTGGTTTGCTCGTCTGAGCCATCTTCCCTGGGCGATGCTGCTGCATTCCGGCCATGCGGACCATCCTTACAGCCGCTTCGACATTGTGGTTGCTGACCCGGTGCGCACGGTGACATCCGAAAACCAGCCCTCCACGCACGATCCGCTGATCAAGCTTCAGGAGGCTATCGACGAGCTGGGTTTGTCTGCCACGCCTAACCCGGATCTTCCCTTCCAGGGCGGTGCGCTGGGCGTGTTTGGCTATGACCTTGGTCGCCGCTTTGAAACGCTGCCTTCCGTTGCAAAGGCGGATATTCCGCTGCCGGATATGGCGGTGGGACTTTACGACTGGGCGCTGATTGTCGATCACCATAAAGAGGTGGTCTCCCTGCTCAGCCATTCGGATGTGGAGGCACGCCTGGCGTGGCTAAACGCGCAGCAGCCCGCAGCCGCGCCAGATTTCCGTCTGACCTCTGCGTGGCGTTCAAACATGACCCCGCAGACCTATGCGGAAAAATTCGCACGCGTGCAGGCATATCTGCAAAGCGGCGATTGTTATCAGGTTAACCTTGCCCAGCGCTTCCAGGCAACGTATCAGGGCGATGAATGGCAGGCCTTTACCCGCCTCAATGCCAGCAACCGGGCACCGTTCAGTGCGTTTATACGTCTCGATCAGGGCGCGATCCTGAGTCTTTCGCCTGAGCGGTTTATTCATCTGGCGGAAGGCAAGATCCAGACACGCCCGATTAAAGGGACCTTGCCGCGCCTGAGCGATCCGGCTGCCGACCGCCAGCAGGCGGAAAAGCTCGCCGCGTCACCGAAGGACCGCGCCGAAAATTTAATGATTGTCGACCTGATGCGCAACGACATTGGCCGGGTGGCGGTACCGGGCAGCGTTCGCGTGCCGGAGCTGTTCGTCGTCGAGCCTTTCCCGGCGGTGCACCATCTGGTCAGCACCATTACCGCACAGCTGCCGGCTTCGCGTACCCCCTGCGATCTTCTGCGCGCCGCGTTCCCGGGTGGCTCCATCACCGGCGCGCCAAAAGTGCGGGCGATGGAGATTATCGATGAGCTGGAACCGCACCGTCGCAACGCCTGGTGCGGCAGCATTGGCTACGTTAGCGTCTGCGGCACGCTGGATACCAGCATCACTATTCGCACCCTGACGGCCTGCGACGGCCAGCTTTACTGTTCCGCAGGCGGCGGGATTGTTGCTGACAGCCAGGTCGAGGCGGAATATCAGGAAACCTTTGATAAAGTTAACCGTATCCTGCAACAACTGGAGAACTGACGGGTGGAGAGAGAGAACCTGACGCTGGATGATTTTCTGTCGCGCTTTCAGCTTTTGCGGCCACAGGTGAGCCGCGAAGCGCTTAATCAACGTCAGGCGGCGGTGCTGATCCCCGTGGTGCGCCGTGAGCAGCCCGGTTTGCTGTTGACCCAGCGCTCCCCTCATTTACGCAAACATGCCGGTCAGGTCGCTTTCCCCGGCGGCGCGGTAGACAGCAGCGATGCCTCGCTGATTGCCGCGGCGCTGCGTGAAGCGCAGGAAGAGGTGGCTATCCCACCGGAAGCCGTCGAGATTGTCGGCGTCCTCCCGCCGGTGGACAGCGTGACCGGTTTCCAGGTGACGCCGGTGGTGGGCATTATCCCGCCCGGCCTGCAGTATCACGCCAGTGTTGATGAGGTGTCTGCGGTGTTTGAAATGCCACTGGAAGAAGCCCTTCGCCTCAGTCGCTATCACCCGCTGGATATTCAGCGCCGTGGGCACGATCATCGGGTCTGGTTGTCCTGGTATCAGCATTATTTTGTCTGGGGCATGACGGCGGGCATCATTCGTGAACTGGCTCTGCAAATCGGCCTGAAGCCTTGACTATACTTTACATTCCACCCTCTTTTGTCAGGTTTGCGATCGGCGTCGCGCTATTAGCAAAACCATCGTTAACCATTAGTTTAATTCATGTGAATAGTTAAGCCGAGGTCGATGTTCCCTCTTACACTATGCGCAGTTATAACATCGTTACTGGAACCCCGGTAACCCTGTCAGGAGTGTGAAAGTGATTAGTATATTCGACATGTTCAAAGTGGGAATTGGCCCTTCGTCTTCCCATACTGTTGGGCCGATGAAGGCCGGTAAACAGTTCGTCGATGATCTGGTCGAAAAAGGATTACTGGAAAGCGTTACCCGTGTCGCCGTGGATGTCTACGGCTCACTGTCATTAACGGGTAAAGGCCACCACACCGATATCGCCATTATTATGGGTCTGGCAGGCAATATGCCGGACACTGTAGATATTGATGCCATCCCGGCATTCATCCGTGACGTGGAAGCGCGCGGTCGCCTGCTGCTGGCTAACGGCAAGCACGAAGTGGATTTCCCGCAGGATGACGGGATGCGTTTTCGTAGCGACAACCTGCCACTGCATGAAAACGGCATGACCATCCATGCCTGGAACGGCGAGAAAGAGATTTACAGCAAAACGTACTACTCCATCGGCGGTGGATTCATCGTGGATGAAGAGCATTTCGGTAAAGAGAGCACAGGCGACGTCAACGTGCCGTATCCGTTCAAATCGGCCACCGAGATGTTGGGTTATTGCAAAGAGACCGGCCTGTCGCTGTCCGGCATGGTGATGCAGAACGAACTGGCACTGCACAGCAAAAAAGAGATCGAAGACTATTTTGCAAACGTATGGCAGACCATGCGCGCCTGTATCGATCGCGGGATGAACACCGAAGGCGTGCTGCCGGGTCCGCTGCGCGTACCGCGTCGTGCCTCTGCCCTGCGTCGCATGTTGGTGACCACCGATAAATTCTCCAACGACCCGATGAACGTGGTCGACTGGGTGAATATGTTCGCTCTGGCGGTTAACGAAGAAAACGCTGCCGGTGGCCGCGTAGTGACGGCGCCCACCAACGGTGCGTGCGGTATTGTTCCGGCGGTGCTGGCTTATTACGATCACTTTATTGAACCTGTTACGCCAGATATCTACATCCGTTACTTCCTGGCGGCAGGTGCCATCGGTGCGCTGTACAAAATGAACGCTTCTATCTCTGGCGCTGAAGTAGGATGCCAGGGTGAAGTGGGTGTGGCCTGTTCCATGGCGGCCGCTGGTCTGGCTGAACTGCTGGGCGCAAGCCCTGAGCAAGTTTGCGTGGCGGCGGAAATCGGTATGGAACATAACCTGGGCCTGACCTGTGACCCGGTTGCCGGGCAGGTGCAGGTACCGTGCATTGAGCGTAACGCCATTGCGTCGGTGAAAGCGATTAACGCCTCCCGTATGGCAATGCGCCGTACCAGCGAGCCTCGCGTGTCGCTGGATAAAGTTATTGAGACCATGTACGAAACCGGTAAAGACATGAACGCGAAGTACCGTGAGACTTCCCGTGGTGGTCTGGCCATTAAGGTACAGTGCGACTAATACCTCCCCTCGCCCATCTGCAACGGATGGGCGAAATTTCCTTCTGATTCTCGTCGCCTTTCACTTTCCCCACTACACTTTCACTGTTGCGTCTGGCTTTTGGGGCTGGAGGTGTATCAGGCGACCGTTCATGCAAACCGCACAAACGATCATTAAAAACTATCGCCGAAAACGCGTTATCGTCTGCGTGACGGTTGCGCTCCTTACGCTCATCCTGACGTTGGGCATTCGATTTATTTCACAGCGCAATGTTAATCAACAACGCATTGTCGATTTCGCCAGCCATACCGTTCGCTCACTTGAAAACGTCCTGCTTTCTCTGGATAACCGCCGACCGGAGTTGTTGGGTCTTGTCGGCCAGCCGTGCCCGCAGGCGCATCTGACTCTGCGTAAGCAGGCCGCCATTTTACAGACCGTCCGCTCGATTACCCTGATTAAAGAGGGGATCCTCTACTGCTCCAGTATTTTTGGCAGTCGCGCCGTCCCGGTTCATGAATTATTTCCCGAACTGCCGTCAGGTCTGCCAAAACTGATTTTATCGACCGATAAGTGGCTGCTTAAAGGCAGCCCTATTCTTATCCAGTGGCACCCGACGTCACAACGCGGTGAAGAGGGGGTGATGGAGGTGATCAATATCGATCTCATCACCAGAATGATCCTTGAGCCGCCCCGCCCGCTTATCACTGACGTGGCGTTAACCGTGGGAGATCGCTCTTTACGCTACGGTCAAGGTATTACCGACGCGCTGAAGTTTAATGAGCCTGACTCGCGAATAGAAGAAGTCTCTACACGCTTTCCATTTACCATCACGGTCAGTGGGCCGGGTCCTGGCGCGCTGGCACTTAAAAGCCTGCCGGCACAGCTGCCGCTGGGGTTAATGCTGAGCCTGGTTCTGGGGTATCTGGCCTGGCTGGCCACTGCGAACCGGATGAGCTTCACGTGGGAGATCGATATGGGGATTGCGGCGCGGGAATTTGAGCTGTTCTGTCAGCCGCTGGTGAATGCCCGTACGCAGGAGTGTATCGGCGTGGAAATTCTTCTGCGCTGGAACAACCCGCGTCAGGGTTGGATCTCCCCGGAAGTGTTCATCCCCCTGGCAGAAGAACATAACCTGATTGTTCCCCTGACGCGCTACGTGATTGCCGAGACGGTACGCCAGATAGGCTACTTCCCCTCCCACCCGGGCTTTCACATCGGTATTAACGTGGCGGCCAGCCACTTCCGTCACGCCGTGCTACTTCAGGATTTGAACCGTTACTGGTTCAGTGCAAACCCGAGCCAGCGGCTGGTTATCGAACTTACCGAGCGTGACGCGCTGGTCGATGCAGATTATCGCATCGTGCGCGAGCTGCATCGCAAAGGGGTCAAACTGGCTATCGACGATTTTGGTACCGGGAACAGTTCGCTCTCCTGGCTTGAAAAGCTTCATCCTGACGTACTGAAAATCGACCAGTCCTTTACCACCGCCATTGGAACCGATGCCGTGAACTCAACGGTGACAGATATCATTATTGCGCTGGGTCAGCGGCTGAATATTGAGCTGGTTGCGGAAGGGGTCGAAACGGAGGAGCAGGCGCGCTACTTACGCCGACACGGTGTTCATACTCTGCAGGGGTATTTCTATGCGCGGCCGATGCCGCTGCGGGATTTTCCACAATGGCTGGCGGAGAGTTCACCTCCGCCAGCGCATCATAACGGGCACATCGTGCCCTTAATGCCGTTGCGTTAAGAAGCGTTACTCATCTTCGTCGTGCACGGATTGCTCTTTAACAATACGCACCATATCAACGCGATAGTCGTTGGCTTCAACAATGGTAATGCTCAACGGGGGCAGTTCGATCACATCCCCCACGCGCGGGATCTGCCCGTTCACGGCGATGACCAGACCGGCCACGGTGGCAATGTCTTCTTCATCGTTGACCACGTTTTCCAGCCCCAGCGTATGCGAAAGCGCGTGCAGGTCAGTGGTACCTTTCACCAGCCAGCCTTCACCATCGGCCACGATTTCCGGTGTTTCGTCCTCATCCGGGAACTCACCGGCAATGGCTTCAAGCACGTCCAGCGGCGTGACCAGCCCCTGCACCACACCGAACTCGTTGGTGACAATCACGAAGCTGCCGCGGGCACGGCGCAGAACGCCAAGCAGGTTGATGGGGTCCAGCGTTTCCGGTACCACGATAGCCGGTGAGGCGGCGGCGATGGCTTCGACGTCAACGCCCTCTTCCAGCGCGACCAGCATCTCTTTGGCACGCACGACACCGATGATCTCATCCAGCTCACCACGACACACCGGGAACAGGCTGTGCGGTGAAGAGAGCAGCTGCTGACGAATTTCATCAACGCTCAACCGGGAATCTACCCAGCTGATCTCGCCGCGTGGGGTCATGATGCCGCGTAGTGAACGGGAGGCCAGGGAGAGAACGCCGTTAATCATATAACGCTCTTCTTCCACAAATGCCCCTTCCGGCACCGGAACCGGGTTACGGTTCTCGGTGTCACTCTGCACATTCACCTGACGGCGACCGCCCATCAGGCGCAGGATGGCATCCGCGGTGCGGGCACGCAGCGGCTGATTGGACTGCTGCTTAATAAAGTTACGGCGTGCAATCTGGTTAAACAGTTCGATCAGGATCGAGAAGCCAATCGCGGCATACAGATAACCTTTCGGAATATGGAAACCGAAACCTTCCGCAACGAGGCTCAGACCGATCATCAGCAGGAAGCTCAGACACAGCACCACGACCGTCGGATGTTGGTTCACAAAGCGGGTCAGCGGTTTAGACGCCAGCAGCATAACCGCCATGGCGATAACCACCGCCGCCATCATCACCGGGAGATGGTTCACCATACCCACCGCTGTGATCACCGCATCAAGCGAGAAGACGGCATCCAGCACCACGATCTGCAGCACCACAACCCAGAAGCTGGCATAGCCTTTGCCATGACCATCGTCGTGCTGACGGTTCTCCAGCCGCTCGTGCAGTTCTGTCGTTGCTTTAAAGAGCAGGAATATCCCCCCGAGCAGCATGATCAAATCGCGGCCAGAAAAGGTGAAATCCATGACGGTAAAGAGCGGTTTTGTCAGGGTGACCATCCACGAGATCACGGACAGCAGCGCCAGACGCATAACCAGCGCCAGCGAGAGGCCGATCAGACGCGCTTTATCACGCTGTTTTGGCGGCAGTTTGTCCGCGAGGATGGCAATAAACACCAGGTTATCAATGCCGAGAACGATCTCCAGCACCACCAGCGTGAGCAATCCCACCCAGATTGACGGGTCCATTAAGAATTCCATGACAAGCTCCTGCTAAAGGAATGACGAAACGGTGCCCCACTCAATGTGGGCAAAACAGCGGTAAACAGAGTCGATACGTGGCGAGGATCGCCGGTGAACAAGGCGCGAAGTGGCCTGATAGATGACTGACGTCGGTGACGGTCCATATAGTGGGCTGTAGCCCTATACTCCTGATCAATTAAACGGAGGCTAAACATATCAGAGACATTACGTTTTTAGCAAAGATTTACGTTCCTTTGCAAAAACGTGAAAAGGCAGAATTTGTGTTGAGTAATTTCTGATTTTCGAAACCTAAATTACGGATCTTCATCACATAAATTATTTTTTCACTATCTAAAATAATTCGCGTAAGTCTGAGCTTTTTTAACTCTAACCCTTATCTGAATCGATTCGGTTCGCCAATACGATTCTCAGTACGTCTGCCTGGCAGAGGTATTAATGATAATAAAAGGAGGTAGCAAGTGACCATTGCTATTGTCATAGGCACACATGGTTGGGCTGCAGAGCAGCTACTCAAAACAGCAGAGATGCTGTTGGGCGAGCAGGAAAACGTCGGCTGGATCGATTTCGTTCCCGGTGAAAACGCCGAGACGCTGATTGAGAAATACACGGCTCAACTGTCGAAGCTGGATACCAGCAAAGGCGTGCTGTTTCTCGTTGATACATGGGGCGGCAGCCCGTTCAACGCTGCCAGCCGCATTGTCGTCGATAAAGAGCACTATGAAGTTGTCGCCGGGGTCAATATTCCGATGCTGGTGGAAACCTTCATGGCACGCGACGACAATCCGGCTTTTGATGAGCTGGTTGCCCTGGCGGTCGAAACCGGTCGCGAAGGCGTGAAAGCGCTGAAGGCACAGCCGGTTGAAAAACCCGCACCGGCGGCTGCCGCGGCACCGAAAGCCGCTGCCCCCGCAAAACCGATGGGCCCGAACGATTATATGGTGATTGGCCTTGCGCGCATCGATGACCGTTTAATTCACGGCCAGGTGGCAACGCGCTGGACCAAAGAGACCAACGTTCAACGTATTATCGTGGTCAGCGACGAAGTGGCCGCCGACACGGTGCGTAAAACCCTCCTCACCCAGGTTGCTCCTCCGGGCGTTACCGCGCACGTGGTGGATGTCGCCAAGATGATTCGCGTCTATAACAACCCGAAATATGCCGGTGAACGCGTGATGCTTCTGTTCACTAACCCGACAGACGTCGAGCGCATTGTTGAAGGCGGCGTGAAAATCACCTCCGTGAACATTGGTGGTATGGCTTTCCGTCAGGGCAAAACGCAGGTCAACAACGCGATTTCAGTCGATGCGAAGGATATCGAGGCATTTAACAAGTTGAATGCTCGCGGTATTGAACTGGAAGCCCGTAAGGTTTCCACGGACCCGAAACTGAAAATGATGGATTTGATCGGCAAAGTTGGGAAATAAGCCCGCGCCGGTTTTTCACATAAAGATTATGCAATAGGAGAAGTACAATGGAGATTACCACTCTTCAGATTGTGCTGGTGTTCATCGTCGCGTGTATTGCGGGTATGGAATCCGTACTTGATGAATTTCAGTTCCACCGCCCTCTGGTGGCCTGTACGTTGATTGGCGCCGTTCTCGGTGATATGAAAACCGGTATCATCATCGGTGGTACCCTGGAAATGATCGCCCTTGGCTGGATGAACATCGGTGCGGCGGTTGCGCCCGATGCCGCGCTGGCGTCCATTATTTCAACCGTGTTGGTTATTGCCGGTCATCAAAGCATCGGTGCCGGTATCGCTCTGGCAATTCCGCTGGCCGCCGCAGGCCAGGTACTGACCATTATCGTTCGTACTATCACCGTGGCTTTCCAGCACGCGGCGGATAAGGCGGCCGAAAACGGCAACCTCACGGCGCTCTCCTGGATCCACGTCTCGTCCCTGTTCCTGCAGGCGATGCGTATCGCTATTCCTGCCGTTATCGTCGCTATCTCCGTAGGGACCAGCGAAGTTCAGGGCATGCTCAACGCCATCCCTGAAGTGGTCACCAGCGGTCTGAACATCGCCGGTGGTATGATCGTGGTGGTTGGTTATGCGATGGTCATCAACATGATGCGCGCAGGCTACCTGATGCCATTCTTCTACCTGGGCTTCGTAACCGCGGCGTTCACCAACTTCAACCTGGTTGCTCTGGGTGTGATTGGTGCGGTAATGGCAATTCTCTACATCCAGCTCAGCCCGAAATATAACCGCGTTGCGGGTGCCCCAGCGCAGGCTGCTGGTAATAACGATCTCGATAACGAACTGGACTAACAGGTGAGCGAAATGGTTGATATGACTAAAACTACCCCTGAGAAGAAACTCACTCCGGGTGATATTCGTGGCGTGTTCATCCGTTCTAACCTGTTTCAGGGTTCATGGAACTTCGAACGTATGCAGGCCCTGGGCTTCTGCTTCTCCATGGTACCGGCGATCAAACGCCTCTACCCGGAGAACAACGAAGCACGTCGCCAGGCGATTAAGCGTCACCTGGAATTCTTTAACACCCATCCTTACGTAGCGGCACCGGTACTGGGCGTTACCCTGGCGATGGAAGAGCAGCGTGCAAACGGCGCAGAGATCGACGATGGTGCCATCAACGGTATTAAAGTCGGTCTGATGGGTCCGCTGGCAGGCGTAGGTGACCCGATCTTCTGGGGTACCGTTCGTCCGGTCTTTGCAGCGCTGGGCGCGGGTATCGCGATGAGCGGCAGCCTGCTCGGTCCACTGCTGTTTTTCATCCTGTTCAATGCGGTGCGTCTGCTGACCCGTTACTACGGCGTGGCGTACGGTTACCGTAAAGGGGTGGATATCGTTAAAGATATGGGCGGCGGCTTCCTGCAAAAACTGACAGAGGGGGCGTCAATCCTCGGCCTGTTTGTGATGGGGGCGCTGGTTAACAAGTGGACGCACGTGAACATCCCGCTGGTGGTTTCAACCATCACCGGACAGGATGGGCAAACCCGTGTGACCACCGTGCAGACCATCCTTGACCAGCTGATGCCTGGCCTGGTGCCGCTGCTGTTGACCTTCGCCTGTATGTGGCTGCTGCGTAAGAAAGTGAACCCGCTGTGGATCATCGTTGGCTTCTTCGTCATCGGTATCGCGGGCTACGCTGTTGGTCTGTTGGGCCTGTAAAGCTTTATGTTATACGCCGGGGGCTTGCCCCCGTTTTTTTTATCTGGAGGATGAATGACTGTCACGGACACCGTACTGGTTTTGTTTATTGTTGCCCTTCTGGCTTACGCGATCTATGACGAGTTCATTATGCCTCGCCGCCACGGCGAGACGCTGCTGACCCTTCCCCTCTTACGCCGTGGACGCATTGATGCGTTTATCTTCGCCGGTCTGGTGGTCATCCTGATTTACAATAACGTGACCAGCCATGGTGCAATATTAACCACATGGTTATTATGTGCGCTGGCATTAATGGCGATTTACCTGTTCTGGATCCGTTCGCCAAAACTCATTTTTAAAAAACACGGATTCTTCTTTGCCAATGTCTGGATAGAATATAACCGCATTAAAGAGATGAATTTATCTGAAGACGGGGTGCTGGTAATGCAATTAGAACAGCGCCGCTTGCTCATTCGGGTCAAAAATATAGATGACCTGGAAAAGATATACAAATTACTCATTAAAACTCAATGAGTTATATTTATAGCATCGGCTATATTCCGTGTTAACGTTGCTCACGAAATATAGCCATAGCTATATTCCATTGTTTTTATCCTTCCTATTTTTTAACGCTATTTTTACGAATAAATCTAAATGAAAATCGTTATCAACAAGATAATAAAATAATACCCCACTGTTGTTGTTTTATATTCTCAAAATATGTTAAGGTTGCGCCCGTCGTTGGGGAGTAGCTAATTTCCTGTACTCAGGAAATGTACGTGTCAACATACTCGTTGAAAAACGTGGCGCGTACGGATCGTTTTCTGCACATCATTGTGCGACGGTCAGGCGAGACCATAGATACATCAACTGCTGTTTACTGGGGGCAGTGATGTGTCATATGGATATCTCCCGGTCTGGACGCTTGTATGAACATCTCCGCCACCATTCTTCTCGCTTTCGGCATGTCCATGGATGCTTTTGCTGCTTCCATCGGAAAAGGTGCCACACTCCATAAACCAAAATTTTCTGAAGCGCTGCGCACAGGTCTGATTTTCGGTGCTATCGAAACCCTGACGCCGCTTATCGGCTGGGGCCTGGGTATGCTGGCCAGCCAGTTTGTACTGGAGTGGAACCACTGGATTGCGTTTGTGCTGCTGGTGTTTCTCGGCGGACGAATGGTGATTGAAGGATTCCGTGGCAACAGCGATGAAGATGAAGAGCCTCAGCACCGCCACGGTTTCTGGCTGCTGGTCACCACCGCAATTGCCACCAGCCTTGACGCGATGGCCGTCGGTGTTGGTCTGGCCTTCCTGCAGGTGAATATCATTGCCACCGCGCTGGCCATTGGTTGCGCCACACTGATTATGTCCACCCTGGGCATGATGGTTGGCCGTTTTATCGGCCCGCTGCTGGGTAAGCGAGCCGAGATCCTGGGCGGGATCGTGTTAATCGGTATTGGTGCCCAGATACTCTGGGCACACTTCGCGGGTTAACCTTCGCGCTGCCAGCAGTGGATGCTGAAATCCGTCTGGCAGCGAAACGTGGCCTGTGCAGCCAGCGTCTCCCGGACAGCCGGTTTTGCCCGCCAGGCAAACGGCGTCATTTGCAGTAACGCCACGGCTTCATCCCCTGTCAGATCCATCTCATACGCTACGGTTTCTTCCTGCCTGAGCACAAAACCAGCCAGTTGTTCTGAATGGGGAGCATGCAGGCGAACCTCGTCATAAATCAGCCCTTTCAGCTCCATCAGATGACGTGGTCCAGGCGTGACGGTTATCAACCACCCGCCGGGTTTCACCACCCGGGCCAGCTCTTCTGCCTTACAGGGAGCATAAATACGCACAACGGCATCCATGCTGGCATCTTCAAACGGCAGCCGGTGGCTTGAGGCCACGCAGAACATCACCCCCGCGTAGCGTTTTGCCGCTGCGCGAATCGCCGCTTTCGACACGTCCAGACCCGTCGTCTGCGCGCCCTTCCCGGCGGCAATCTCGGCAAACCTTGCGGTGTAATACCCTTCACCACAGCCGATATCCAGCAGAGCGGAGGCACTCTGCGTCAGCGTGTGGTCCAGCAGCTGCGCGACACTCTCCCTTAGCGGCTTGTAATGTCCGGCATCCAGAAAGGCACGTCGCGCCTGCATCATCTCTGCGCTGTCGCCCGGATCGCGGGAGCGTTTATGCTGTACCGGCAGAAGATTCACATACCCCTCTTTCGCCATATCAAACTGATGTCCCTGCGGACACGCATAACTTTTCTCAGAACGCGTCAGGCGCGCGTGACAAAGGGGGCAACTGAAGGGCATGACAACTCCGGGGCATAAATCAAAGGGCGAAGTGTACCGCTATTCGCCCCGTTATAAAACGCCAGGGTTAACGCATGACGATAAGGTGGCCGGAATCAGCCGGCAAGCCATCCGGTTTCACGTTCTCCAGGCGCAGCACATTCCCCATGATCTCACTGAAAACTGGCGCTGAAACGGCACCACCATAATAGGCACCGTTCTGCGGATCGTTTATGACCACCACCAGCGCAAAACGCGGGTCGCTGGCAGGCGCAACGCCTGCGGTATAGGCGACATACTTATCGACGTACTTGCCACTGTCATCAATCTTTTTCGCCGTACCGGTTTTGACCGCCACCCGGTAATCCCGTACCGCGGCCTTCACTCCTCCACCGCCCGGAAGCGCCACGCTTTCCATCATGTGTTCCACTTCATGGGCAATCTTTTCTGGCATGACTCTGTGGCCTATCACCGGCGGGTCGATACGGGTGATCGAGAGCGGGCGCTCAAGCCCATACCCGCCAATGGTGGCGTAGACATGGGCCAGTTGAAGGGGCGTCACCATCAGGCCGTAGCCGAAGGCAAAGGTTGCCCTGTCGAGTTGACTCCAGAATTTACGCTGCGGCAGTAACCCTGAGCTTTCGCCCGTTAAACCCAGCCCGGTATTGGTGCCAAAGCCAAAGTTCCGGTAGGTATCGATAAGATGCTGGATGGGCATCGCCAGAGAGAGACGGGAAACACCGGTGTCGCTCGATTTTTGCAGGATCCCGGTCATCGTCAGTTCCGGGTAGTAACCCACATCACGGATACGGTGACCGTCAAGGGTATACGGATGGGTATCAATGACGCTGTCCGGTTGCACCAGCCCCTGCTGCAATGCCGTCATCAGAACCAGCGGCTTAACGGTGGAGCCGGGTTCGAAGGTATCGCTAATGGCACGATTACGAAAATCGTTTAACGTTGCACCTTCACGGTTGTTTGGGTTGAAATCGGGATAGCTCGCCATGGCGAGTATTTCCCCTGTGGGGATATTGATCAGGACCGATGCACCCGACTCGGCTTTATTCCAGGCAACCGCATTATCAAGCGCGTCCTCGGTGATGGTTTGCAGACGCTCGTCAATGCTCAACTGGATATTATGCGCAGGAACGGGCGCCACTTCGGTCAGGTTTTCCACCACGCGTCCATAGCGGTCCTCCCTCACCTGCCGGACCCCGGCCTTCCCCATCAGCTGCGCGTTGAAGCTCTTCTCTACGCCTTCAATCCCCTGACCATCAATATTGGTAAAACCAATAAGGTTTGCGGCCACATGACCTGCCGGATAAAAACGCCGGGACTCATCGCGCAGGTTGATGCCCGGCAAATTGAGTTTATCGATCCACTGCGCCTGAGCAGGATCCACCTGACGGGCAAGGTAAATGAAGCGCCCCTGTGGATTACTGTTAATACGCGATGCCAGCGTGCTGAGGGAGAGATGCAGCGCACTGGCCAGCGCCTGCCAGCGGTCATCAAACCCTACCCCACCTTTTGCCAGTACCGTTTTGGGATCGGCCCACACGGCCCTGACGGGCACACTCACCGCCAGCGGACGGCCTTCACGGTCCATGATCATGCCACGCGGTGCATCAATCGCCACCTCACGCAGCGATCGCATATCTTCCTGTTTTACCAGATTGTCAGGTTTAATAATCTGCAGCCAGGCAACGCGTCCCAGTAAAAATGCCAGGCTGCAAAAAATAGCAAAACAGAGCAGAGCAAAACGTGCCGGGGTGAAACTGCCGGCACTCGGTATCATTTTCTTCTTCACCTGAACCCCAGGGCTGTTGAACAACGCCCTGATTTAACGGGAAAAGCCGCTGTGGAGGGGGGAAAACAGTGCTAATAATCTCGTAGCTTTGCAACAAGTTACTAACAGAGACAGGGATGGTAATATTTTGAAAGATAAGGCATATAAAAAAGCCCCGCGTACGCGAGGCTTTATGTCTGAGATTGAAGTGCTACGCGCTTCAGTCAGCAGCGGTTCGATCAGATAGCAGTTACGTTAACTGCAGCTGGGCCTTTCTGGCCGTCCTGAATTTCGAACTCAACGTTCTGGCCTTCAGCCAGAGTTTTGAAGCCGTTACCCTGGATTGCAGAGAAGTGTACGAACACATCTTTGCTGCCGTCAGCAGGAGTAATGAAACCAAAACCTTTAGACTCGTTGAACCACTTAACTTGACCTTTAATCTTTGCCATTTGCAAAATTCCTTAGAGTGTTTTCTTAGCCCGCAGGCATTGACTGAGATAAAACTGAGACATTACTGCTTGAGGCACTAATATAAGGTTCGGCAGAGAAGCGGTATTCAACGACAACGTGTTTACTCAGGACTTCTTTACTGAAAATGCCACACATAAACAGAACTGTACCTCGTTTGACCCAAAACGTGTTATCACACACTATGTTTAATATGGCAAGCCATTTTTAAACATGTCTCGATCCGCCGCACAAATTCGAACACAGCCTGTAAGGATTTGCACATTTATGCTTACCGCATACAAACCAGTCCTCGTCCTTATACAGACTCAACGTTGCTTTCACACCCGCTGTAATCAAAGACTTTTTTAACATAGCTCAATCATTACAATGCGTCCAGCAACCTACGAAAGAAAGCCGGAAACAGTGATTGATTTAGAACATTTTGTGAAAAGTTATGCTCAAATCATTGTAACGCAACTGTATTGTTACAAAGAAAATACACAGCTAATAAGCCCGGCCAAACTGTGTTAAAAATCACCAGATAATAAAAACGTTATGCACCAAAATAATGAAATTTTTATGACTCTGCCTCAAAAGAAGGCAAGCAAAACGTTTCGATAAAAATAAAACATTAGATAGTGGCTTTAATAGCAGAATATATGCAACAAATCATCGCTTCGCTTACAAGGATAAATATTCACCAATTTTCAGTATCCTGAAGGAATTATTAACCGGTGCTAAATTAACAAGCGCGTCAGTTAACTCTCTGACAGGTTCATCCAGTGATTCATCCGCCAGTTCAAACACCCCCCAGTGAATGGGAAAGGCTAAGGGACTCCCCAGCTGCTGCCACAGTGCGACGGCAGATTGCGGATCCATATGGTGTACCGCCATGAACCATCTTGGTGCATAGGCGCCAATGGGCAACGCGGCGGCGTCGATTTTGCCCAATCGTTCCGGGATCAAAAGCAGCTCCGGAGAGTAGCCCGTATCGCCGCTAAACCAGAAACGGCGGTGTCGCCCCTCAAAGACCCAGCCACACCACAGAGAGCGATTGCGGTTCCAGAATGTTCGCATGCTCCAGTGCTGTGCCGGAACGGCGGTCAGGGTTATCCCCTGCCAGGTGATACTCTGCCACCAGTCGAGCTCAACGATGCGCCTTGCTCCCCGGCGGCGAAACCACTGTGCAAGTCCTAACGGCACGAAGAAACTGACATCGGGAAAGCGCTTCAGGATACGGCGAATGGTCGCGTCATCAAGGTGATCGTAATGATTGTGAGAGATAACCACTGCATCAAGCTGCGTGAGTTGTTCCACAGAGAGAGCGGGAGGCGTTCTGCGCAGGGGCCCCAGGAACGGTACGGGAGAGGCGCGTCGGGAAAACACCGGGTCGGTGAGAAGAGTATTGCCGTCCATTTGCAGCAGCATACTCGCATGCCCCAGCCACCATACCCCATCTTCATGAGGTTGATTAAGCGACACGGGCTGCCACCACTGGCGGATAAAGTCGTCATAACCGAGCGCAGGAGGTTTGGGCAAACCGGCTTCTTTACGCGCTTTACGCCAGCGCTCAAGGTCGCCGGGCTGATGCCCAACGGGACAGGTATTCTGAAAACCGTTCGGCGTGTGATGCTTCAGGGAGGCGTCATACCAGGGATTTTTCCAGACCACAACCACCTCCCAGGCCAGAAAGATTAACGCTCTGCCACCAGACGGATAAATTCGTCTTTGTCGTCGTTCTCTTCAGCAGCCTCTTTCGCCGTTTCTTTCTCTTCCGGTTCGTTAGCCTCACACAGACGGCGTAACAGCGCATTCTGACGCTTTTGCTGATCGAGCAGCGCTTCCAGCAGTTCGATCTGCTCGTTCGTCCGGGAGCTCGCACGGTTTACGAAAAACCAGATGACAAGTCCCACCAGCAAAACAACGACAGAAACCATCAGGGATGCCATATTCAGTAGCCCTGAATTCAGTAACTCACCCATTTCACCACCTCAATAAAAACACGCATTTTACCACTGGCGCGAAGGAAGGAAATCACCTTAAGAAAAAATGCCTGTTACCACGGAATAAACTTATTGATTGCGCAAACGCCGCTAAAAAACTGTACATCCTGATCGCACATCACATTGATCGTCTGCGTCCACAACACCACGCATGCAATCAGCACGATAACCAGAATTACCCAGCGTATTTTTTTCACTCCACACTCCGTCTTAACACCTGTTGCATACAGGTTATCACGGTTATCTTAAACAAGGACTAACTGTAACGCCTGTAAGCCCTTTTCAGAATCATGCACTTGTTTCATAGAGTAAACCGTTTAGTCTTGAGGCATGACAACAAAGATAAAGAGGCAATGATGCATTTAATCATTCGAACAATTATTGCACTGGCCGTAGTATGGATTGGCCTTTTATTAACCGGATATGGCGTGCTTGTGGGGAGCACCGAAAACGCAGCTGGATTAGGTATCCAGTGTAAATACCTGACCGCCCAGGGAATGAGCACCGCCCAGTACCTGCATTCTGATAGCGGGATCATCGGGTTAACCAACTGCCCGGTTCTGCGTAAAACTTCTGTCGTCATTGATAACGGTTAATTACCCTTTTTTACGACCGATAAAAAACGCCGCAATGTCTGCGGCGTTTTTTTATGCTGAGAGGGGTTAAAACGGATACGCGTTATAGCCCATCTGCTCAGAAATCTTACGCGCGGCGGTATGAAGAATAGCAACATACTCATGCAGACGCTCTTCTGAGAAGCGCAGCGTCGGGAAGGAGATACTCAAGCCCGCAATCACCACACCAAAGCGGTCAAATACCGGCACACCAATGCAGCGCAGCCCTTCTTCCTGCTCTTCGTTATCTTCGCCATAGCCCTGCTCACGTACCTTATCAAGCACCGTCAGCAGTTCGTCCGTGCTGGTGATGGTACGCTGGGTACTGCGTTTGTACTCCACCCCATCCAGAATCTGCTTCACTTCTTCACGGTCGCGCCAGGCCAGCAGAACTTTGCCGATAGCCGTGCTGTATAACGGATTGCGACGCCCAATGCGAGAGTACATGCGCAGGTTATACATTGAGTCAATTTTATGGATGTAAACAATGCTGTCTTCATCCAGAGCACCCAGGTGAATGGTTTCTTTGGTCAGACGAGAGAGCTCACGCATCTGGATATCTGCACTACGCACCAGGTCAACGTTTTGCAGCGCACGGGCACCTAATTCGAACAGTTTCAGCGTCAGAGAATATTTTTCAGACTCGCCTTCCTGCGCGACATACCCCAGTGACTTCATGGTTTGCAAAAAGCGATAAACGGTGCTTTTCGACATCATCACACGCTGCGACAATTCTGTAATACCAATTTCACGCTCTTCTCCGAGCGCCTGCAGGATGCCAAACACCTTCAGCACGGAAGAAACAGAATCGGGTTGTTTATCCAAATCTGCAATTGCCATTCATCACCTCATAGAGAGTGTTTTATAAAAATCAGAACCGGTTTTTATTATAAATTCCCGTCATGCCTGCTGCAATCAATCCGCGTTTACTTCGTTACAAATCTGCGACATAAAGCGGTTGTAACAGTGCTAAAATAGTTACCCTGAGAATAATTTCACACTGAGCTATTCATCCCACATGGAAAAAAAACTGTCCGATGGCCTGCCTTTACCCCAGCGGTATGGCGCTATCGCTACGATTATCATCGGTATTTCAATGGCCGTACTCGACGGCGCGATTGCCAATGTTGCCCTGCCTACCATTGCCAGCGATCTGCATGCCTCACCCGCCAGCTCAATCTGGATTGTTAACGCTTATCAGATAGCGATCGTGATCTCACTGCTCTCGTTCTCGTTTCTGGGTGATATGTTCGGCTACCGGCGGGTGTATCAGTGCGGTCTGGCTGTGTTTACCTTAACCTCCCTGTTCTGCGCCCTCTCTGATTCGCTGCATATGCTGACGCTGGCCCGCATTGCGCAGGGTTTTGGCGGCGCGGCGTTGATGAGCGTTAATACCGCGTTGATTCGCTTAATTTATCCTCAGCGCCATTTAGGGCGCGGAATGGGAATAAACTCCTTTATTGTGGCGGTATCCTCGGCCGCCGGGCCCACCATTGCGGCGGCTATACTGTCTGTCGCCTCATGGCAATGGTTGTTCGCCATCAATGTGCCGCTGGGTATGGTGGCCATTTTCTTTGCCCTGCGCTATCTGCCGGGGAACGGCCCCAAAAGCACCATGCCTCGTTTTGATATCGCCAGTGCGGTGATGAATGCGCTGACCTTTGGCCTGCTGATTACGGCCCTGAGCGGCTTTGCGCAGGGTCAATCACTCCTGCTGACCGTTGCAGAGGTTGCTGCTCTGCTGATCATTGGCTACTTCTTTGTTCGCCGCCAGCTCGCTTTGCCTGTGCCGTTACTGCCGGTGGATCTGCTGCGTATTCCGCTTTTTTCGCTCTCAATATGCACCTCCATCTGTTCGTTCTGCGCCCAGATGCTCGCCCTCGTCTCTCTGCCCTTTTTCCTGCAGAGCGTAATAGGACGTTCGGAAGTGGAGACTGGACTGCTGCTGACCCCATGGCCGCTGGCAACGATGGTGATGGCACCGCTGGCAGGTTATCTCATAGAGCGCGTGCATGCCGGATTACTGGGCGCGCTGGGGCTGGCAGTCATGGCGGCGGGTCTGTTTGCGCTGGCGCTGCTTCCCTCGCAACCTACGGATCTGGATATTATCTGGCGTATGATCCTCTGCGGTGCCGGTTTTGGCCTGTTCCAGTCACCGAACAACCACACCATTATCACCTCCGCACCGCGCCACCGCAGTGGAGGAGCCAGTGGCATGTTGGGTACCGCGCGCCTGCTGGGGCAAAGCACCGGTGCGGCACTGGTCGCCCTGATGTTCAACCTCGCCGGGCAGAATGGTAATCACCTTGCGCTCCTCACCGCAGGTGCACTTGCTACCCTTGCCGCGATCGTCAGCGGCCTGCGCGTCACGCAGCCCAGCGTACAGGCATAAAAAAAGCCGGGCGGAGTTTCCTCCGCCCGGCTCAGACTGCATCTTCAGCGTTACTTCAGGTATTCCCCACTGCGCAGCGCTTCAATACGTTTATCCAGCGGCGGGTGAGACATAAACAGCTCGCTCAACGATTTTGATTTACCGTTGATGCAGAATGCCATCATGCTGTTAGCTTCCTGCGGCTCGTAGCTGGTTTTCAGACGCTGCAGGGCAGCAATCATCTTCTCACGACCAACCAGTTTCGCAGAGCCGGCATCCGCATGGAATTCGCGGTGACGGGAGAACCACATGGTGATGATGCTGGCCAGAATGCCGAACACCAGTTCCAGAACCATCGATACCGCGAAGTAGATCAGCGGGTTACCGTTGCTCTCTTCACCTTCATCGCGGTTTCCCCCCATAAAGCCAGCGGCGATCTGCGCCAGAATACGGGAAATAAAAATCACAAAGGTGTTCACCACGCCCTGAATCAGCGTCATGGTTACCATGTCACCGTTCGCAATATGGCTGATTTCGTGCGCGATAACCGCTTCGGCTTCGTCACGGCTCATGTTCTGCAGCAGCCCGGTACTTACGGCAACCAGCGACGCATCGCGACGGGCACCCGTAGCAAAGGCATTGATGTCCGGCGCATGGTAAATGGCAACCTGTGGCATGGCGATCCCCGCCTGCTTAGCTTGCTGCGCCACCGTATTCATCAGCCACTGCTCCATATCGTTGCGCGGCTGTTCAATGACCTCACCACCTACCGATTTCAGCGCCATCCACTTCGACATCAGAAGTGAAATAAAAGAGCCACCAAAACCAAACAGCAGCGCCATAATCAACAGACCCTGAACGCTTCTCGACTGAATTCCTGTCAGGCTTAGCACCAGCCCGAATACCACCATTACCGCCAGGTTGGTGAGCAGGAAGAGCGCGATTCGCATCATAATTTTCTTTTAACCTCAGTTTAACAAAACGCACTATGCGATTACCCACATCGTATGGGTATTGTGGCTATTTTCAAGCATACGAAGGGCGTAAGTCACCAGAAAGACACAACTTTACACAATTGGAAATCTGCCTGACGGAAGGATGCAGAACAAAAAGAAACAGGCACAATTTCTTGTGCCTGTTGGGGATTATTTTGCCGGAGCGGGTTGCTCGGCGGGCCTGGCTTTTTCGAGTTTCGCCAGGTCAAGAGCGATATGTACCGTCTCGTCCAGGTACGGATCCGGCTCCTGGTAATCTTTTGGCAGATCGTCCAGTTTCTTGAGCAACGGTTTACCTTCACGTTTGAAGCGATCGTTGATACGCGCCAGACGCGTTGCATCATCCTCATTGTTCTCTTTCTCACGCTGAGCGTAGTTCAGAGAAACAATATTCCGTTTTTCTTTCAGGGCATTAAAGCGGGCAATGTCCTTCATGATGTACTGGAATTCAGGATCTTTCGCGATGCGTTCGTTGTGGTCTTTCAGTAGCTCCGGACCAAACTGGGTCATATCACCGGCTTTCACGTAAGTCGCGGCATTGATGCTATCCCACGGCAACGCGTTATCTTCAAACTTCTCACCGGTTTCCGTCTCTTCCGTGCCTGTCGGCATCATGATGTCTGGCGTCACGCCCTTACGCTGCGTACTGCCGCCGTTCACACGATAGAATTTCTGAATGGTGTACTGAACAGACCCCAGCGCAGGCCATTCCGGACGCAGCATCTGATCGTAAATACGATTCAGGGAACGATACTGCTGGACGGTACCTTTACCGAACGTCGGCTCACCCACGATCAGCGCGCGACCATAGTCCTGCATTGCAGCGGCAAAGATTTCTGACGCTGACGCACTGAAGCGATCGACCAGCACCACCAGCGGGCCTTTGTAGTAAACCACGCCATCATTGTCGGCATCTTCACGCACTTTACCGTTGTTATCGCGCACCTGCACGACCGGGCCAGACGGGATAAACAGGCCAGACAGAGAAACGGCTTCTGTCAGTGCACCACCGCCGTTGCTGCGCAGATCGATGATCACGCTGCTGACGTTCTGCTTCTCAAGCTTCTGCAGCTGCACTTTTACGTCATCGGTCAGCCCTACGTAGAAGCCAGGGATATCAAGTACACCCACCTTCTCTTTACCGACGGTTTTCACCGACATTTTCACCGCGCGGTCTTCAAGGCGAATACGCTCGCGGGTCAGGGTAACGATACGGGTTTTGGTGCCTTTCCCGGCAGGCAGAATTTCAAGACGAACTTTGCTGCCTTTCGGACCTTTGATCAGCGCAACCACATCGTCCAGACGCCAGCCGATGACATCAACCATGTTCTGCCCGGTTTGGCCTACACCGACAATGCGATCGCCTACGCTTATCGCTTTGCTTTTTGATGCCGGGCCACCCGCAACCATGGAGTTGATCACCGTGTAATCGTCGTCCATCTGCAGCACCGCGCCGATACCTTCCAGAGACAGGCTCATTTCGGTATTGAACTGTTCGGTGTTACGCGGGGAGAGATAGTTCGTGTGCGGGTCGATTTCGTGGGCAAAGGCAGTCATTGCCAGCGAGAAAACATCTTCGCTGTTGGTTTGTGCCAGACGACGAATGGCAAACTTGTAACGGCGCGTCAGCGTGTCACGGATCTCTTTCTCATCTTTGCCAGTGAGCTTGAGACTCAGTTCGTCGTACTTCACTTTGCTGTCCCACAGGGCGTTCAACTCGGCTTCGTCTTTCGGCCAGGGCGCTTTACTGCGGTCCAGATTAAAGGTGTCGTTGCCGGTGAAGTCCATCGGACGTTCCAGCACTTTCAGCGCATATTGATAACGTTCAAAGCGGCGCTTTTGTGCCAGGTTATACAGATCGTAGAACAGATCCAGCTTGCCGGAACGCAGCTCATCACCGACGTCGGATTTACGTTTGGCGAACTGCTCGACATCACTGGCGAGCAGTACGTTATGGCTGTAATCCAGCAAGTTCAGATAGCGGTCGAAGATTTTGGCCGAAAAGGCCTGATCGAGATCGAACTGACGATAGTGCGAACGGGTGAAGCGTGACGTCACACGCTCGCTCACCGTCGCGTGCTGCGTCTCTTCCTTGAGAACCGGAATTTGATCAACACGCGTAATATCGTCCACTGCGAAAGCATGGCCTGTTATGGCAAACAGGCCCGCCAGCGCGGTGAGCTTAAAAAAAGTGTTCATGCCAGGCTTGGCCTCCGTTTCAGAACAACAAGTGTTCTGCGCGTACAATCATTGACATACCAGAAGTCAGCTGTACACGAACGCCATCTTTGGTGATTTCCATAACGGTGGCGTCCATTGCATTGTTACCCGCTTTTACCTTCAGTGCCTGACCGACGCTCAGGGCGTTGATGTCTGAAACCGGAGTGTGGCGCTGCTCTTCACGAGGCGCGCGCGGGGCTTTAGCTGCTGGTTTGTCAGCACGCGGTTTGCGATCGTTATTTTCGTTGCGACGCGGTGCAGGACGCGGTTTACGCTCACGACGAGGCGCTTCTTCCTGGCCGTTTGCCGCAGCGGCTTCACGTTTTTTCGCCTGCTGTTCTGCACGTTGTGCCTGAACGCGTGCTTTGGCTTCTTCAAGCTGCTTACGTGCATGCTCGACGTGCTGCTCGTCCAGCTCACCACATGGGTTGCCGTCAAGATCCACGCGAGTCGCGCCCGGTTTGATACCGTACAGGTAACGCCAGCTCGAAGTATAAAGACGTAAGGCGGAACGCAGCTGAGTTTTGCTGAGGTTCATTTCCCCCTCAACGCGTGCTACCAGATCCTGAAAAATACCGACTTTCAGGGGACGAGCTTCGCCTTCAGCGCTGAAGCACTGTGGGAAACGCTCGGCCAGAAATGCGATAACTTCTTTACTGCTATTCAACTTAGGTTGATTTTCCATGAAATTTCCTGATTACAACGGACGTTGCCAACAAGCGCAGGCATGAACAGGCGTCATTATAATGACGCTATCAGTAAATGCTACGTTATCCGTTGATTATCCTGCGACGCTCGCAAAGAATTTTTGATAATCGGTTGCTGCAAGAACGTTTTCCAGATTCGCCACCAGCTCGCGCAGCCCCTG
Source organism: Enterobacter sp. 50793107 (assembly GCF_001463365.1). NCBI lineage: Bacteria > Pseudomonadati > Pseudomonadota > Gammaproteobacteria > Enterobacterales > Enterobacteriaceae > Enterobacter > Enterobacter sp. 50793107. The sequence goes on from NZ_LNII01000158.1 coordinate 191,135, forward strand.
TTCGTCCTCGATTGTAAAGCGACTGAAGACCGTACTGTCGATGTCCAGAACGCCAATAATCTGATTTTTTACCACCAGCGGCAGCACGATTTCAGAATTACTGGCGGCATCACAGGCAATGTGCCCGTCAAACGCATGCACATCTTCCACACGCTGTATCTGATTCTCAGCGACTGCCGTGCCGCAGACACCCCGGCCTACCGGAATGCGCACGCAGGCCAGTTTGCCCTGGAACGGCCCCAGCACCAGTGTTTCACCTTCCAGAAGATAAAAACCGGCCCAGTTCACGTCAGAGAGACGTTCAAACAGCAATGCGCTAGTATTTGCCAGAGTGGCTAAGAAGCTGGTCTCACCCGCCATCAATGCCTTAAAATCGCGGTTCAGGTCCGCGTAGAATTCTGTTTTGTTCATTCTTCAATCACTTAGTTGTCTTACAAAATTACCGCATAGCCTATTAAAATAAGCATTAAATGCGCTCATGCTCAAGATGAATCCATTCATGAGTTATTATAACTTTCAACAATACCTATTTGTGCGCAACTGATGGCCTTAAAAACAACCAAAATCACGCCGACAAAAAAGATAACTGTCCATACGGTAAGCGCAGCTTTGCCTCGTGCACATTATCAGCGTTGCCCCCAGTGCGATACGCTTTTTATGTTGCCGAAGATGAAATCGCACCAAAGCGCCTTTTGTCCCCGCTGCGACGCCAAAATTCGTGACGGCCGCGACTGGTCATTAACCCGTCTCGCCGCCATGGCGATTACCATGCTGCTGTTGATGCCCTTTGCCTGGAGCGAGCCGCTGCTGAAGCTCTACCTGCTCGGCGTGCGCATTGATGCCAACGTGCTGCAGGGGATCTGGCAGATGACGCGCCAGGGCGATCCGGTGACTGCAGCCATGGTGCTTTTCTGCACCGTTGGTGCACCGCTGGTGCTGGTCGCCGCCATTGCGTATCTCTGGTTCGGTAATATTCTCGGCATGAACCTGCGTCCGGTGTTGCTGATGCTCGATAAGCTCAAAGAGTGGGTGATGCTGGATATCTATCTGGTGGGCGTTGGCGTGGCCTCCATAAAAGTGCAGGACTACGCGTTTCTGCAACCGGGTGTCGGCCTCTTTGCTTTTATCTGTCTGGTATTACTCAGTATCCTGACGCTGATCCACCTTAACGTTGAGCAGCTCTGGGAGCGATTTTACCCGCAGCGCCCCGCCACGCGCCCGGACGAGAATCTCCGGGTCTGTCTGGGCTGCCATTACACCGGGCTGCCCGATGCGCGCGGCCGCTGCCCACGCTGCCATATTCCCTTGCGACTGCGGCGCAACAATAGCCTGCAAAAATGCTGGGCCGCCCTCATCGCCTCGTTGATATTCCTGCTTCCTGCCAACATGTTGCCGATATCCATTATTTACGTGAATGGCGGGCGGCAGGAGGATACCATCCTCTCGGGCATTATCTCCCTTGCGCACAGTAATATTGGCGTGGCGGCAATTGTGTTTATCGCCAGTATTCTGGTGCCGTTTACCAAAGTGGTGGTGATGTTTACCCTGCTCATCAGCATTCACTTTAAATGTGAGCAAGGCTTACGTACCCGTATCCTGCTCCTGCGCTTCGTTACCTGGATTGGCCGCTGGTCGATGTTGGATCTGTTCGTGATTTCGTTGATGATGTCGCTGATTAACCGCGACCAGCTACTTGCTTTTACAATGGGACCCGCAGCTTTTTATTTCGGCTCTGCGGTGATATTGACTATTCTTGCTGTGGAATGGCTGGATAGCCGCTTACTTTGGGATGCACATGAGTCAGGAAACCCCCGCTTCGCCGACTGAAGCGAGAATTAAAACAAAACGCCGCATTTCGCCATTCTGGTTGCTGCCTGTCATCGCCCTGATGATTGCAGGCTGGCTTATCTGGACGAGCTATGAAGATCGCGGAAGTACCATCACCATTGATTTCCAGTCTGCCGACGGCATTGTGGCCGGACGTACCCCGGTGCGTTTCCAGGGGGTGGAAGTCGGTACCGTCCAGGATATCTCCCTTGGAAAAGGGCTGAATAAGATTCAGGTGCGGGCCAGCATCAAATCTGATATGCAGGACGCGCTGCGTAGCGAAACACAGTTCTGGCTGGTCACGCCAAAGGCCTCTCTGGCCGGGGTGTCCGGTCTGGATGCGCTGGTTGGCGGGAACTATATCGGCATGATGCCGGGTAAAGGTGAGCCACAGGATCACTTTGTGGCGCTTGATACGCAGCCCAAATATCGTCTCAATAACGGGGATCTGATGATCCACCTGCAGGCGCCGGACTTAGGGTCACTCAACAGTGGCTCGCTGGTGTACTTCCGTAAAATCCCGGTGGGCCGGGTGTACGATTACGCCATCAACCCCAACAAGCAGGGGGTGACTATCGATGTGTTAATTGAGCGTCGCTTTACCAATCTGGTGAAAAAAGGCAGCCGTTTCTGGAACGTTTCCGGCGTGGACGCTGACCTAAGCCTTAGCGGTGCGAAAGTGAAGCTTGAAAGTCTGGCCGCGCTGGTCAATGGTGCCATTGCCTTTGACTCCCCGGAAAATTCCAGCCCTGCCGCCGCAGATGACACGTTCGGTCTGTATGCCGACCTGGCGCACAGCCAGCGTGGCGTGATCGTCAAACTTGCCCTGCCCGATGCCAAAGGGTTAAAAGCCGGTTCTACGCCGCTGATGTACCAGGGTCTGGAGGTCGGTCAGCTCACCAAAATGACGCTCAATCCGGGCGGTTCCGTAACCGGGGAGATGACGGTTGACCCAAGCGTGGTAGATCTTCTGCGCGAGAAAACGCGTATCGAAATGCGCAGCCCGAAACTGTCCCTGAGTGATGCCAGCATCAGCAGCCTCCTGACAGGCAGTACCTTCGAGTTGATCCCCGGCGAAGGCCAGCCCAGCAACACCTTTGTGGTTGCCCCGGCGGATAAAGCCCTGCTGCAAAAACCCGGCGTGGTGACCATTACGCTGAACGCGCCGGAAAGTTACGGTATCGAAGCCGGTCAGCCGCTGATCTTACACGGCGTGCAGGTAGGCCAGGTGCTGGAGCGGTCGTTGTCGGAAAACGGTGTGAGCTTCTCCGCCGCAATCGATCCGCAATACAGCAATCTGGTGCATGGCGACAGCAAATTCGTGGTTAACAGCCGCGTAGACGTGAAGGTCGGGCTGGACGGCGTTGAATTCCTCGGAGCCAGTGCGAGCGAGTGGGTGAACGGCGGGATCCGCATCCTGCCGGGCAGCAAAGGTCCTGTCCGCGACAGCTATCCGCTGTATGCCAATCTGGATAAAGCGATTGAAAACAGCATGAGCGATCTGCCGACCACCACGCTGACGCTGAGTGCGGAAACGCTGCCGGACGTTCAGGCAGGCTCAGTCGTGCTGTATCGCAAGTTTGAAGTTGGGGAGGTCATCACCGTTCGCCCTCGTGCAGACGCCTTTGATATTGAACTGCACATCAAGCCGGAGTATCGCAAACTGCTTACCCCGAACAGCGTCTTCTGGGCGGAAGGTGGTGCAAAAGTTCAGCTTAACGGTAGCGGGCTGACCGTGCAGGCCTCCCCGCTCTCTCGCGCGCTGCGCGGGGCGATCAGCTTCGATAACCTGCCCGGCGCGGGCGGCAATATGCGCAAGGGTGACAAGCGTATCCTCTTCCCGTCTGAAACCGCTGCACGTGCGGTTGGCGGGCAGATTACCCTGCACGCCTTCGATGCCGGAAAGCTGGCGGAAGGAATGCCTATCCGCTACCTGGGCATTGATATCGGACAGATCCAGAAGCTGACGCTGATCACCGCCCGCAATGAAGTGCAGGCCACCGCGGTGCTTTATCCGGAATATGTGCAGACGTTTGCCCGTTCAGGCACGCGTTTCTCCGTGGTGACGCCGCAGATCTCGGCCGCGGGCGTTGAGCATCTCGACACCATCCTGCAGCCGTATATCAACGTCGAGCCTGGCCGTGGCAACGCGCGTCGTGATTTTGAACTGCAGGAAGCCACCATCACCGACTCGCGCTATCTTGATGGTCTGAGCATTGTGGTGGAGGTACCGGAAGCCGGCTCGCTTAGCATCGGCACGCCAGTCCTGTTCCGCGGTATTGAAGTGGGAACGGTGACCGGCCTGACGCTCGGGACGCTCTCCGACCGCGTGATGGTGGCGTTACGCATCAGCGATCGTTACCAGCATCTGGTACGGAATAACTCGGTGTTCTGGCTGGCCTCCGGATATTCGCTGGACTTCGGCCTGACGGGCGGCGTGGTGAAAACCGGTACGTTCAACCAGTTTATTCGCGGCGGTATTGCTTTCGCCACGCCGCCGGGTACACCGCTGGCGCCGAAAGCACAGCCGGGCAAACACTTCCTGCTGCTCGAAAGCGAACCTAAAGAGTGGCGTGAGTGGGGAACCGCCCTGCCGCGTTAATCTCAGGGCTCCGGTGTCAACGCGCCGGAGCCTTTATGTTACACTGCGTACCTGAACTTTTCCCTGTGGTGTGCCCGTGGCTCAAAACTCCGTATATCTTCCTGAACAATTCCTGGCGCAGATGCGCGAGGCGCTTCCTTCTCACCTCTCGTTAGACGATTTTATCGCCGCCTGTCAGCGACCGTTACGCCGGAGTATTCGCGTCAACACGCTGAAAATCAGCGTCGCGGATTTCCTTGCGCTGGTATCACCTTACCACTGGCAGCTCACGCCCGTGCCGTGGTGTGAAGAGGGTTTCTGGATCGAACGGGAGGACGAAGCGTCACTGCCGCTGGGCAGTACCGCCGAGCATTTGAGCGGTCTGTTTTATATTCAGGAAGCCAGCTCAATGCTGCCGGTTGCTGCGCTGTTTGCCGATGGCAACGCGCCTGAACGGGTCATGGATGTGGCTGCCGCCCCCGGTTCAAAAACCACGCAGATTGCCGCCCGCATGGCTAACCGCGGGGCCATTCTCGCCAATGAGTTTTCAGCCAGCCGCGTGAAGGTGCTGCATGCCAACATCAGCCGCTGCGGCATTCAGAATGTTGCCCTGACGCATTTCGACGGACGCGTGTTTGGCGCCGCCCTGCCGGAAGCGTTTGACGCCATCCTGCTGGACGCCCCCTGCTCCGGTGAAGGCGTGGTACGCAAAGATCCCGATGCGCTAAAAAACTGGTCAGTTGAAAGCAACCTCGACATTGCCGCAACGCAGCGCGAACTGATCGACAGCGCGTTTCATGCCCTTCGTCCAGGCGGAACGCTGGTTTATTCCACCTGCACGTTAAACCGTGATGAAAACGAAGACGTCTGCCTGTGGCTGAAAGCGCAATACCCCGATGCGGTTGAGTTTCTGCCACTGAATGACTTATTTGCCTCTGCTGAAGACGCCATCACCCCGGAAGGTTTCCTCCACGTATTCCCGCAGATTTATGACTGCGAAGGTTTTTTTGTCGCCCGACTGCGTAAAACTGCCGCCATCGCACCACTGCCCGCGCCAAAATTTAAGGTCGGTAATTTCCCCTTCACACCGCTGAAGAGCCGTGAAGCAGAGCAGGTCACCACCGCAGCCCGCAAAGCCGGACTGAACTGGAATGACGATCTTCACCTCTGGCAGCGCGATAAAGAGATTTGGCTTTTCCCGGCGAACATCGAACCGCTTATCGGCAAAGTTCGTTTTTCCCGAATCGGGATCCGCCTGGCGGAAGTGCATAACAAGGGCTATCGCTGGCAGCACGAGGCGGTCATTGCCCTTGCCGGCACGGTTAACACCTTCGCGCTGACGCATCAGGAAGCTGAAGAGTGGTACCGGGGGCGCGATGTGTATCCGGAAACGGCCCCTTCTCAGGATGACGTTGTGGTGACGTACCAGGGATACCCGCTGGGACTGGCAAAGAAAGTGGGTTCGCGTCTGAAAAACAGCTATCCACGCGAACTGGTGCGCGATGGTCGCCTGTTTACCGGTAACGATCGCGCCGACTAAAAAAAGCGCACTTTTTTACTGGCGATTTTGCTCTCCTTGTCTACGATCAAAAATGGATGGCTGTACTGGTCATACCAGATTTTGACAACACACCCGGAGAGCATTATGACGAAAACCAGCGTGCGAATTGGCGCTTTTGAAATCGACGACGCAGAATTGCGCGGCGAAACACAGGGCGAACGAACGTTAAGTATTCCCTGCAAATCCGACCCGGATTTGTGTATGCAACTGGATGCCTGGGATGCCGACACCAGCGTTCCGGCAATCCTTGATGGCGAACATTCCGTCCTTTACCGCGAGCATTACGATAGTAAAACCGATGCCTGGGTCATGCGTCTTGCCTGACCAGAGAGAACCCGCCCGAAGGCGGGTTATTTATTACTGCAACTGCGCCAGCGTGAAATAGCCGTCAAACACCGCGCCGGTATCAATGTAGTGCAGGTTGTCAAAATCATATCGCTTATCCAGCGGCGTATGACCAAACCAGAAGTGATCCGCCCCGCGAATTCCCTGCCCTTTTCCTGCCATAAACCCCATTAGCCGATCCCGATCCCACAGCACCCGCTCAGCGCTCACCGGCTGCTGCCAGCGATATTCCGCTGCCGGATAGTCAGCATGAGCAATAACATTCAGGCCGTTTGTGCAGGTTATCTCAATAATCAGCGGCAACTGTCGGCACGCTTCTAACAGGGTCAGCGCCTGCTGCTGTTGCGAATCACCAAGCTGCGAAAACCAGCTTCCACCATTCATCAACCAGAGCGCAAAGTCATTATTTTCCACGCTGTCGATTGCCATTTGCTCATGGTTCCCCCGGACTGCGCGAAACCATTTTTCATTGATCAGTTGCAGGCACTTAACGCTGTCAGGGCCACGATCAATCAAATCCCCAACGGAGATCAGCAAATCCTCATAAGGATTAAAACGGCGGCGTTTCAGTTCGTCCAACAGCCACTGATAGCAACCGTGTATATCGCTCACAACCCAGACGTGACGCCACTTTCCACCATCGATTCGCTGATACATAAGGCCTCCCTGAATAAGTATAGCCGCATCAGAAAATGCAAATATCAGCGCCGGGCATCACAAAGCCAAACAAACGCTAAACCAAACGGAAATAAACCTTCCCGCGCTATTAATCCCTTTTTATCGGGCCTTTAAAATAAGCGCTAAATAAAAGAGAGGTTTCAACGTGTCCAATACTCACCTGCATAACGATGTGCTCTATCCGCATCGTACACATATTATTTCCGACCTGGTCAACGGAAGATGCGTTCCGGGCCCCATCTGGAAAAAGCGTGAGTATCGGCTGAAATTCCTGTTACGCTCGCTTCTGTTCTGGTCTTCTACCCGACGCATGCTTGAGGCACTCTCTGGCCGGGATGACTTCGATCGGTTACTGGCCGCGCAAATCACGTTACCCAGTAAAACCCACCGCCAGTACTTGATGCGCGGCCTGAATGCCGGCGACCGTGCTGACGCGATCGTCAGCCACTACCACTGGATTGATGGTCTGAAAGCCCCCCTACTCGCCCATGCGCTGACCAGCTCTCAGGAGCAACCTGTCGTGCAGTTCAGGGCTAAAAATGAGGTGCTCTATACCGTCAACGCCTCCTCCGCTCACAAAGCCGAGCGCGAAGGTGAAAGCACACTGTGGCTGCGCGATGACGAGAATACCTTACTCGCAAGCCTGACCTTCACTGTTGCGCACAGCGCGGGACAACGGGTACTGGTGATCGGCGGTCTTCAGGGGCCTCGCCGTGGCGTCACGCGCGATGTGATAAAACAGGCTACCCGCGCCTGCCACGGCCTGTTCCCAAAACGCGTACTGATGGAAGTGATTTTCCAGCTGGTCGCACAGTCAAACATCCGCGCCATTTATGCCGTCAGTGATGAGGGCCATGTTTTCCGCGCGCTGCGTTATCGCCTGAGCAAAGGCCGTCATTTCCACGCCAGCTACGATGAGTTTTGGGAAACCCTGGACGGTAAGAAACGCTCGACCTTCTGCTGGCAGTTGCCACTTGAGATGGCGCGCAAATCCCTGGACGAGATTGCCAGTAAGAAACGGGCAGAATATCGCCGCCGCTTTGAGCTGCTTGATGAAATTAAAACGGCCATCAACGCCCGCTTTTAACCCTGCGTCTTGCTTTTGCCAACCACATACAAAAATTTAACAAAACCGTCAAAAAGGGCTGGACTTCCGCCTGCCGTAGTGTGGTATGGTTGAAGGCGGTTCACTGGAACTGTCCCTTCTGAGAGAGTCGATAAGTGGATTTTGTCGCTACTTTCAATCAGATAAAAAGAGACCGAATACGATTCCTGTATTCGGTCCAGGGAAATGGCTCTTGGGAGAGAGCCGTGCGCTAAAAGTTGGCATTAATGCAGGCTAAGTCGCCTTGCCTTTTAAGAATAGATGACGACGCCAGGTTTTCCAGTCCACAGCTAAAGCGGCCGGAAAAAAAGCGTCAAAACATCAATAAATATGAAAAACCGCAGTGCTTTCGCAAGCCACTGCGGTTTTTTTTACTGGAAACCGAAAGCTAGCAGAGCTTGTCAGCGCGTTCGATAAACGGCGCCAGGCTCATTTTCTGCCCCGGGCTGGACGGGTCGTCAATCTGGATAACGCTGATAGGCTGTCCGCTGCTCTTACCGCTGGCGACCTGCTGTTCGGCCGCGTCGTTTAACGGGTATTGCACCAGCGTGCTTGGGTTGATGGCATACAGCGCATGACCCGGACGGCAGGTCAGCATCACCTCTTCACGATTGAACGCCCACTTATCCTTACCCACTTCAAAACGGCTGACGGTGATAACCTGTGGTGCCGCCAGCGCGCTACCCGTGCAGGCCAACAATAAGAGAGAAAGTACTGTCTTTTTCATATGCTTTTTAACCTTGTCAAAAGGGTTCCCAGGTCGCGAACAGGCTGACCGTTGCCAGCACCAACGCCCCCAGCACCACCTCTGCCTGTGTCATCCTGATAAAAATCTCTTGTTCGCGCCCGATGTGGGCACCAAACCGTGGCACCAGAAAATACCGATTCACCAGCGCAATTACCACCATCAATGCCACCAGCGCACATTTGAACAACAAAAGTTGCACGTAGCCCGCGTGCCAGGGCAGCGTAATGCCCAGAATAAAGAGCCCATTGATCGCGCCGGTAAGCACGACCCCCGCTACGGCATAATGCCCCACGCGAGAGAAGCGCATCATGGTGTAAATTGCCGCAACCCGCCAGCGCCCTTTCGCCAGATGCATGCAATACAGCAGCGGCAGGAGGCCGCCAACCCAGGTGGCGGCACAGAGCAGATGCAGAGCGTGATTGATACGCTGCAACGCCCCCGCTGCACCGTCGTTCATTGCCGCATGCCCTACACCTGCCAGCAGGACAAATTGCCCCATGGCGAGCAGCAAGAGTCGCGATCCTTTCTGAGGCGCAAGCCAGGCGACACAGGCCGCAATTGCGCCCAGGATAATTTGCCACAGCCACACGCTACCAAACTGCGTTACCAGCACACTCTGCCAGACGTTCGGGTTAAACACGTCTCCCCAGCCGTTGCCCATGAGCCCCGCCTGGGTCATGAACATCAGGAGCGCCGACAACAGACTGACCAGAGACGCAATCTGCTGCTGCGCCTGAAAACGACAGGACATCAGACGGTACAAAGAAGACGGCGCGAACCAGACGCTATACAGCGCATTACCAAAAATCAGCATCAGCGCGCCGAAATGGATAAAGCGCAACCCCACGTAGATGAAGGCCAGCATATTATTTCACGCTGAAGCGATAGCTGCCTTTGGTTTTGTGACCATCTACCGAGACCACATGCCAGTCAACCTGGTACGTGCCGGGCACCAGCGTCTGCTCCAGCGGAACATGGAACTGGGCCTTATTCTGCTCGTCACGCTGTATATCACCGGTTTTAACCACGTTCCCCTGTGCATCCTTCACCACGACACCGCTGAATCCGGGTTCAATGCCTTCGGAAAAATTCAGGGTAAGCGCCTGAGGAGCTGCTACCTGGCTATCGGCTGCCGGGATCTGCTGCTGGAGGTGCGCATGCGCCAGCACCGGGGTCGCTGTAACGGAAGAGAAGAGAAAAGCCAGCGCGCATACCGCGCGGGAAGCGGATAAACCCATCGCAATCATTCCTTTTTGTTATGCCTGTATGCTAAAGAATAACGCTGTATAATAGTCGAGTCGAGGATCATCCCACCTCCGCTTGTCATCATCGTGCAATCGCGGTAACGTTGCCGCCGCATAAAAAGGAGAAGGTAATGAAGATCAATCTGGCTGCCCTTCCTCAGGACGAGATGGATAAAGTGAATGTCGATCTCGCTGCCGCAGGTGTCGCGTTTAAAGAGCGTTACAACATGCCAATCGTGGCTGAGGTGGTGGAACGTGAACAACCCGCCCATCTGCGTGACTGGTTCCGCGAACGTTTGATTGCGCACCGACTCGCGTCGGTCAATCTCTCTCGTTTGCCGTACGAACCTAAAGTTAAATAAGCTTAACGACTCGTTACACTTCCTTACGCGGAATATGCCAGGATAAGAAAACCCTGATTAGTTTAGGTGTATTCTTAAATCCTGCGACTCTGTGTATAAGGAAGTCACGATGTCACAATGGAATATTGCCGCCGCCCAGTATGCCGGGCAGCATCACAGTGTAGATGACCACGTAGCGCACCATCTCCGTTTCGTTGCGAAAGCGGCACAACAGCGGTGCGATCTCCTGGTCTTTCCTGAACTCTCGTTAACAGGACCGGGAAAGACGGACCTACTTCCCCCACCCGATGACGCACAGCTCGCCCCTTTGCTTGCCGCCGCAAAGCGTTACCGGATCACCATCATTGCCGGTCTGCCCCTTGATCTGAATGGTCAGCGCGTTAAGGGCCTCGCCCTGTTTTCGCCGTCCCGGCACAGCATCCTGCGCTACCCCCAGGGAAGTGGAGCCAGCCTGGTGCCGGGTGATAAACAGCTGACGATTGTTGATACGCATGCCGATTCCCCCAATCTGGATCCGCAGGCGACGCTATTCACCAGCTGTCAGTCGGTGGGCGATACCCGCTGGCGCCAGTCCATCAACACGTTGCAGCGCTTCGCGCACAGGTATGCCATTGCCGTGTTAATGGCGAACGCCCGTGGCGGTAGCGCGCTGTGGGATGAAAAAGGCCAGCTGATTGTCCGTGCGGATAAGGGCGAACTATTATTGACCGGATCTCTGGGCCGACAGGGTTGGCAAGGCGATATCATTCCTTTAGGCTAAGCGTTTTAGCTCAGGAGCGTTCAATGCTGCGCGTCATCGATACCGAAACTTGCGATCTTCAGGGCGGAATAGTGGAAGTGGCGTCTGTTGACGTCATTGACGGTAAAATCGTCAATCCCATGAGCCATCTGGTGCGTCCCGACCGCCCGATTAGCCCGCAGGCGATGGCCATTCATCGCATTACTGAATCGATGGTGGCGGATAAACCCTGGATTGAAGAGGTCATTCCGCACTATTACGGTAGCCCGTGGTATGTCGCGCACAACGCCAGCTTTGACCGCCGGGTACTGCCCGAGATGCCCGGCGAATGGATTTGCACCATGAAGCTGGCGCGTCGTCTGTGGCCGGGGATCAAATACAGCAATATGGCGCTGTATAAATCGCGTAAGCTCAGCGTCAGAACGCCCGAGGGGCTGCATCATCACCGCGCCCTGTACGACTGCTATATTACCGCGGCGCTACTCATAGATATTATGAATACCTCTGGCTGGACGCCGGATGATATGGCGACGATCACCGGGCGACCGGCGCTGCTGACCACCTTCACCTTTGGCAAATACCGCGGCAAAGCGGTGTCCGATATCGCCGATAAAGATCCGGGCTACCTGCGCTGGCTGTATAACAACCTCGACAAAATGAGCCCGGAGCTTCGCTTAACGCTCAAGCACTATCTGGGTGAAGCTTAACTTCCGGCACGGCCTGGCAGCGTTTCCTGCGCCAGGCCAATCAAAAAGGCATACTCCAGCGCGACCCCTTCATACGATTTGAATCGTCCCGATTTCCCGCCGTGTCCGGAGTCCATGTCGGTACAGAGTAGCAGCAGGTTATTATCAGTTTTCAGCTCACGCAGCTTCGCCACCCACTTTGCGGGCTCCCAGTATTGCACCTGTGAATCGTGCAGACCGGTGGTCACCAGCATGTGCGGATAGGCTTTGGCTTCCACGTTATCGTACGGGCTGTACTCTTTCATATAGCGGTAATAGATCTCGTCCTGAGGATTCCCCCACTCTTCAAACTCACCAGTCGTCAGCGGAATAGACTCATCCAGCATTGTGGTCACCACGTCGACAAACGGAACCTGCGCGATGACCCCTTTGAAGCGGTCAGGACGCTGGTTAATGGCCGCCCCCATCAGCAGCCCTCCCGCACTGCCGCCCATGCCAAAGCAGAGCTGCGGATCGCCATAACCCTGCTCTATTAGCGCATCGCAGACGTCGAGGTAGTCGTTAAAGGTGTTTTTCTTCTTCAGGAATTTCCCGTCTTCGTACCAGTGCTGGCCCAGCTCGCCGCCACCGCGCACGTGGGCGATGGCGAAAACAAAGCCACGATCGAGCAGGCTTAATCTGCTGCTGCTGAAATCGGCATCCATGCTTGAGCCGTAGGATCCATACCCGTAGACCAGGATCGGGTTTTTCCCTTTCTGGAAATGCGCCTTGTGATAGACGAGCGAGACGGGCACCTCAACGCCATCCCGGGCGGTGACCCACAGGTGTTCGCTTCGGTAGTTATCGGAATCAAACCCTTTTACCTCAGACTGCTTAAGCACCTGACGTTGTCCGGTCTCCATGTCCAGCTCAAACAGCGTATCCGGCGTGGTCATTGACGAGTAGCCATAGCGCAAGCGGGACGATTCCGGCTCGGGATTAAACCCAATCCACGTAACATAGGCCGGATCGTCAAACGCAATCCCGATGACCTCCCGCGTTTTGCGGTTAATTTGCCGCAGGCTGGTCAGCCCCCGCTGGCGCTCTTCCACCACCAGCCAGTCGGTAAAGAGGGTAAATCCTTCGAGCATCACCTGTTCCCGCGCAGGAATGAGCACTTCCCATTTCCGTTCATCGCGTACTTTGGTTTTATAGAGGCCAAAGTTTTTGCCCTCGCGGTTAGAGCGCAGGTAAAAGCTGTGCTGGAAGTGATCCAGGCTGTACTCATGATCTTTACGACGCGGCAGGAAGCAGAGCGGCTGCGCATCAGGCAGCTCGGCATCCAGGAGCAGAACTTCAGAGGTGGTTGCGCTGGCGAGGAAGATAATCACATAGTGGCGTGACGACGTTTTATGCAGACTGACATAGAACGTTTCATCTTTCTCTTCGTAGACCAGCTCGTCATCATCCGCACTGGTGCCGACGGTATGACGCCATACCTGATAAGGCAGCAGCGTGGAGGCATGTTTCTTCACGTAATAGACGGTTTCAGAATCATTCGCCCAGACAAAATCCGGCGAAACGTTCGCAATCATCTCCGGGTACCAGTTACCGGTTTCCAGATTGCGAAAACGCAGGCCGTACTGACGCCGGGAGAGGTAATCTTCCGCCAGCGCCATAATGGCGTTATCGGGCGAGACCGACATGCCGCCCAGCGTATAAAACTCGCTGTGGGCAGCACGCTGGTTGGCATCCAGCAAAATATCCCATTCATCCCACTCGGCGCTTAACACCGACTGACGCTGGTAGATGGGATATTCGTTACCGGGCTCGTAGATATGGCGATAACGATAGCCGTTTTTGGTCCAGGGTGCGGAGACATCGCGCTGGGGAATACGCTGCACCATTTCATTCAGCAACTGATCCTGAAGCGCCTGCTGGCTGGCCATGACCTTGCGGCCATAGTCATTTTCCGCGTGCAAATAGTCGAGCACCTCTGGCCGGGAACGCGAATCGTCCCGGAGCCAGTAATAGTTGTCAATGCGCGTATCGCCATGCGTGGTGATCGCATAAGGAGTACGTCGGGCTTTTGGTGGCATGTCATGTTTCTTTTGAGTTTTACACCCTATAAGGTTGGCAAAACACGCGCATGATGCAAGCGAAACATGACCGCGACGGTGACAGTTAACCCGCTAACGCCTGTTTTTGCTCCCTGATATCCTTCTCAATGCCGTCGCGCACGTCCTGAGGGATCTTCAACGCGTCGCCGAGGGCATTGAGGTAGCTGCGCTCCATAAAGTGGTCAATATCAATGGCGGCACAGCTTAAGAAATAAAGTTCAAGCGCCTCCTCCTCATTCTTTACGCTTTGCGCAAGGCGCTGCGGATCCAGCGGCTGTTCGATGGCCTGAGCCACCAGCGTTCTGCCCTGCTCTTCCACACCGGCCTCCCGCAGCTGCTGCTCAATCGCCGACCGTTCTTTATCGTCGATATGCCCGTCACTTTTCGCGGCAAAAACCAGCGCAAGGATCAGCCGTTCAGTGCGCAGATCCAACGGTGATGTGTGCTGACCATAATCGGGTTCATCGCTATGTGCGGTTCGTACTCTGTCCTTGTATTTATTCCACAGAACCGTGCCCGCAATGGCTCCGCCACCGGCCAGTAACGCGCCGGTGCCATATTTTGCCAGCAACTTGCGCGAGGATTTATTCGCCACCAGCAGGCCCGCCAGCCCGCCGAGCGCCCCGGGGACCAGTTTGCTCAGCCCCTGCTCGCCGGATGGCGACGTTTTCTGCCCTAACAGTGATTGCAATTGATTTAACCAGCCAGACATGGTTTCCCTCACTTAACGGTGTACATATTCCACAGCGTAAGCGAGCAGGCGTCAGGAAATGTCTGGCGGGGCTAAAGAAGCGCAAATTTCTTCCCCGCGCACGGGCCCCGATCAAGACACACGCAAACGTTTTCGTTTATACTGCGCGCAACTTTTTCAGGGGGATTGTTATGACTCGTTTAGGAACCGCGCTGCGACCTGCGGCGACGCGTGTAATGCTGTTGGGATCGGGTGAACTGGGCAAAGAGGTCGCCATTGAGTGTCAGCGTTTAGGCGTGGAAGTCATTGCCGTAGACCGGTACGCCGATGCACCCGCCATGCACGTTGCCCACCGTTCTTATGTGATTAACATGCTGGATGGCGATGCCCTGCGCGAGCTGATTACGCGTGAGAAACCGGATTTTGTCGTACCGGAAATCGAAGCCATCGCCACCGATACGCTGCTTGCCCTTGAACAGGAAGGCCAGCGCGTGGTGCCCTGTGCAAAGGCCGCGAAGCTGACCATGAATCGCGAAGGCATTCGTCGCCTGGCGGCGGAAGAGCTGGGATTACCCACCTCTGGCTATCGTTTTGCCGGCGATAAAGCTGCTTTCCTGCAGGCCGTTGAGGAGATTGGCTATCCGTGCATCATTAAGCCGGTGATGAGTTCCTCCGGTAAAGGGCAGAGCTTCATCCGCGACAGCAGCACGCTGGACAAGGCATGGGATTATGCCCAACAGGGCGGTCGCGCCGGAGCCGGTCGCGTGATTGTTGAAGGCGTGGTGAAGTTTGATTTCGAAATTACCCTCCTGACCGTCAGTGCCGTTGATGGTGTCCATTTCTGCGATCCGATTGGACACCGTCAGGAGGATGGCGATTACCGTGAATCCTGGCAGCCGCAGCAGATGAGTGCCCTGGCGCTGGCGCGCGCGCAGGAGATCGCCCGTAAAACGGTGCTGGCGCTGGGCGGTTACGGCCTGTTCGGTGTGGAACTGTTTGTCTGCGGTGATGAGGTGATATTCAGCGAAGTGTCCCCTCGCCCGCACGATACCGGGATGGTGACCCTGATTTCCCAGGATCTCTCCGAGTTCGCCCTGCACGTGCGCGCGTTCCTCGGCCTGCCGGTTGGCGGTATTCGCCAGTATGGTCCGACCGCCTCGGCGGTGATCCTCCCGCAACTGACCAGCCAGAACATCACCTTTGACAACGTTGAAGGCGCGGTTGGGGCAGGTCTGCAGGTTCGCCTGTTCGGGAAACCGGAGATCGACGGTACGCGTCGACTGGGCGTGGCATTAGCCACTGGCGATAGCGTGGATGATGCCGTGGCAAGGGCGAAAGCTGCCGCTGCCGCGGTTAGCGTTAACGGATAAAAAAAACGGGCCTGATGGCCCGTTTTTCATGATGCGAGGTGCTTACTGCTTCGCGCCTTCAACCGCTTCGCGAGCCAGTCTGGTGATGCGATCCCAGTCGCCTGCTTCCAGGGCATCCGCCGGTACCAGCCAGGAGCCGCCGATGCACAGCACGCTCTTCAGCGCCAGGTAATCACGGTAGTTGGCCGGAGAGATGCCACCCGTCGGGCAGAAGCGCACCTGAGAGAAGGGACCCGCAATCGCCTGCAGCGCTTTGGTGCCGCCGTTGGCTTCTGCCGGGAAGAATTTGAACTCTTTCAGACCGTAGTCCATGCCCAGCATCAGTTCAGAAACGGTGCTGATCCCCGGGATCAGCGGGATGGTGCCCTCGGTTGCCGCTTTTAACAGCGGCTCGGTCAGACCCGGGCTGATGGCAAACTGCGCGCCCGCTTCGGTCACTTCAGCCAGCTGTTTTGCGTTCGTAACGGTACCCGCACCAATGATGGCATCCGGCACTTCTTTAGCGATTGCGCGAATCGCGTCCATCGCGCAGGCGGTACGCAGGGTCACTTCCAGAACGCGAACGCCACCCGCAACCAGCGCTTTCGCCATCGGTACCGCGTGCTCCAGTTTGTTCACCACGATAACCGGCACAACGGGGCCAGTGGTCAGGATTGCTTCTGCACTTGTTTTCCAGTTTTTCATCAGAGTTTTCTCTCGCCAGATCGATAAAATCAAGTCGTCTTAAAACGTAATACAGGTTGCGCCCTGCTCCGCCCCGGAGAGTTTCTCACGCAGCGCGCCAAACATTTCGCGTCCGGTTCCCACGCGCGATGCGCTCAGGTCTGGAATATGCGGCTGACGGGCCGCCAGCTCGGCTTCGTCCACCAGCAGGGTTAACTCACCTGTCTGGCCATTGACGCGGATGATGTCGCCGTCACGCACCTTAGCCAGCAAACCACCATCATACGCTTCAGGCGTTACGTGGATGGCTGAAGGCACTTTACCTGAGGCACCCGAGAGGCGTCCATCGGTGACCAGTGCAATTTTGAAACGGCGGTCCAATAATACACCAAGTGGTGGCATAAGTTTATGTAATTCTGGCATCCCGTTCGCTTTGGGTCCCTGATGACGCACCACCACCACGCAATCCTTGTCGAGAAGGCCCGCATCAAAGGCAGGTAAAACATCATGCTGGCTCTCAAAGACCACTGCCGGGGCTTCAATCACCTGGTTCTCTTCCGGCACGGCAGAGGTTTTCATCACCGCCCGTCCCAGGTTGCCGCTCAGCACTTTCGTGCCGCCGTGGCGTGAGAACGGCTGTTCGAAGGTAGCAATGACCTGCGGATCAAGAGAGGCGCTCGCCCCATCACGCCAGTCCAGCTCACCGTTGTTCAGCCACGGCTCAAGGGTATAGCGATGCAGACCATAACCCGCCACCGTGTTCACGTCTTCGTGCAGCAGACCGCCCTTGAGCAGCTCACGCATCAACACCGGTACGCCACCGGCGGCCTGGAAGTGGTTAATGTCTGCCGGACCGTTCGGATACAGGCGCGCCATCAGCGGCACCACGGAAGAGATGTCTGAGAAATCATCCCAGTTGATCAGGATGCCAGCCGCACGTGCCATTGCCACAAGGTGCATGGTGTGGTTGGTTGAGCCCCCCGTTGCCAGCAGGGCCACGATGCCGTTGACGATCACTTTCTCGTCGACCATTTTACCCAGCGGCATCCACTCGTTGCCGTTCCCGGTCAGACGCGTCACCTGACGGGCGGCGGCTTCGGTCAGAGCCTTGCGCAGCGGCGCATCGGGTTGAATGAAGGAGGAGCCCGGAAGCTGCATCCCCATAAATTCCACCACCATCTGGTTGGTGTTGGCCGTACCGTAGAAGGTACAGGTACCCGGCGCATGGTAAGAGGCGGCTTCCGCTTCCAGCAGCGCCTGGCGGTCTGCTTTACCTTCGGCATACAGCTGGCGGATACGCACTTTTTCTTTGTTTGGCAAACCGCTGGCCATCGGACCTGACGGCACAAAAATGGCCGGAAGATGACCAAACGACAGCGCCGCCATGGCGAGCCCGGGGACAATCTTGTCGCACACACCGAGGTACAGCGCGCCATCAAACATATTGTGAGACAGACCGACCGCTGCAGACATGGCAATGACTTCGCGGCTCAGCAGCGACAGCTCCATCCCGTCCTGCCCCTGGGTCACACCGTCACACATGGCCGGCACGCCCCCCGCCACCTGGCCCACCGCATTCACGCTGTGCAGCGCTTTACGGATGATGTCCGGGTACACTTCGTACGGCTGATGCGCGGAGAGCATGTCGTTATAGGAGGTAATGATGGCGATATTGTTACGCAGCATGCTCTTTAATGAGGCTTTGTCTTCAGGCTGACAGGCGGCGAAACCGTGCGCCAGGTTACCGCAGGCCAGCTGCGAGCGGTGTACGGTATTGGTCTTAGCCTGTTCAATGCGGGCGAGGTAGGCCGAACGGGTCTCTTTCGAGCGCTCGATAATGCGTTGTGTTACGCGTAACAATTTCGGATTCATAAAAGCTCCTCTAATTTATCTGTCCGGGCTCGGGAGTTTACAAAGTCGCTGGCAGTTGTTAACAACGCTGAAACGCTTGCTGTCCGGAGCTCAGGGGCAAAATCGCTTCCGGCAGTGTAATAAAAAAAGCCCCGCGGGTGAATCCACGCGGAGCTTAAAAGTATAAAAATTGTGCCACTAGCTGTGTTAGATAATGTTACCGGTAAAATAACACCTTCGGGCTAGAGGATTATCTTACTCAAACTCGTTCCAGGAGCGGCCATCACGGGTGATCATCGCCACGGAGGCGACAGGTCCCCAGGTGCCCGCCTGATACGGTTTTGGCGGATCCTGATCGGCAGCCCAGGCTTCGGTGATGGAGTCGACCCATTTCCACGCCTCTTCCACTTCGTCGCGACGCACAAACAGCGCCTGGATACCGCGCATGGTTTCCAGCAGCAGGCGCTCGTAAGCATCCGCCAGGTGCGTTTGATTGAAGGTCTCGGAGTAGCTCAGATCCAGTTTGGTGGTCTGCAGGTTATGTTTGTGATCCAGCCCCGGCACTTTGTTCAGGATCTGGATATCCACACCTTCATCCGGCTGCAGACGGATAGTCAGTTTGTTCTGCGGCAGCTCCTGCCACGACTCTTTGAACAGGTTCAGCTCAGGGTTTTTGAAGTAAACGACAACTTCAGAGCATTTGGCTGGCAGACGTTTACCGGTACGCAGGTAGAACGGCACCCCCGCCCAACGCCAGTCATCGATATCCACGCGGATCGCCACGAACGTCTCAGTGTTGCTGGACTTGTTCGCGCCCTCTTCTTCCAGATAACCAGGGACTTTTTTGCCCTGCGCAAAGCCGGATGTGTACTGACCACGCACCGTCTTCTCGCGCACGTTAGAACGGTCGATACGACGCAGTGACTTCAGCACTTTCACCTTCGCGTCGCGGATGCTGTCAGCGGTCAGGTCTGATGGCGGAGACATGGCAATCATGCAGAGTACCTGCAGCAGGTGGTTCTGGATCATGTCACGCATCTGACCGGCCTGGTCAAAGTAACCCCAGCGGCCTTCGATACCCACCTCTTCGGCCACGGTGATTTCCACGTGGTCGATGGTGCGGTTGTCCCAGTTGTTCACAAACAGGGAGTTGGCAAAACGCAGCGCCAGCAGGTTCAGTACCGTCTCTTTGCCCAGATAGTGGTCGATGCGGTAGACCTGGCACTCTTCGAAGTATTCGCCCACCTGGTCGTTGATTTCGCGGGAGGTAGACAGTGAGGTACCCAGCGGTTTTTCCATTACCACACGCGCAGGTTTGGCGTTCAGATTCGCTTCGCCCAGACCTTTACAGATGGCGCCGAAGGTGCTTGGTGGCATGGCGAAATAGTTAATGGTGACCCGGTTTTTCTGATCCAGCATCTCACCCAGACGGGTAAACGCGCTCACGTCGTTCACATCCAGATTGCAGAAATCGAGACGTCCGCTCAGGGTATCCCACAAACTTTCATCAATTTTCTCTTTCATGAAAGTTTCGAGCGCTTCACGCACGACTTTGGTGTATGCGTCTTTGTCCCAGTCGGCGCGCCCTACACCCAGGATACGGGTATCCGGATGAAGTTGGCCCGCTTTCTCCAGTTGATACAGGGAAGGCAGCAATTTTCGGCGTGCAAGATCGCCTTTCGCGCCGAAAATGACCAGGTCACATGCCTGGGCTGTTTGCGTTACCGCCATGTCATTCTCCTCAGTTGGATCACCTGGTGCTTCTGCCAGGTATCGTTGTAATTTTATTACAATGCACTGTACTGCTTTTACGTCATTCCCGAAACCATTAGCGCTTAACGTCGCGTGCGATACGGCGATTTTTCACCCTTAAGAGGATTACGCTGGCCTGATGACGCAACAAGCGTCGATTCTTTGCGCAACACGGTCACAGTAAAACCCGACACCGATCAAGTAATGAAAAAAAACAACAACATTATCTTGTCGACTGTTACCCTTTATGGAAGCCACGAGGGTAATATCGGCTAAATCGAATCTCAATTTCATCTATAGATGAAATCGTTTACACCCATGAGCGTCCTGTTAACATGAACATGCTGGAAAAAATCCAGTTTCAACTGGAACACCTTAGCAAATCCGAGCGAAAAGTGGCTGAAGTTATTCTCGCCTCGCCTGCTCAGGCGATTCATTCAAGCATCGCCGCTCTGGCACAGGATGCAGGCGTCAGCGAGCCGACGGTGAATCGGTTCTGCCGGAGCCTGGAAACGCGTGGCTTTCCTGATTTTAAACTGCATCTGGCACAAAGTCTGGCAAATGGTACGCCCTATGTTAATCGCAATGTGGATGAAGACGACAGCGTAGATGCATACACGGCGAAAATATTTGAATCGGCCATGGCCACGCTTGACCACGTGCGTCAGTCGCTGGATATGAGTTCCGTTAACCGGGCGGTCGATTTACTGACCCAGGCCAAGCGAATTGCATTCTTCGGACTCGGTTCGTCGGCGGCCGTGGCGCATGACGCCATGAATAAATTCTTCCGCTTTAACGTCCCGGTCATTTATTCCGATGACATCGTGTTGCAACGCATGAGCTGTATGAATTGTAGCGAGGATGACGTGGTGGTCCTGATTTCCCATACCGGGCGCACCAAAAGTCAGGTTGAGCTGGCGCAGCTGGCGCGTGAAAACGATGCCATGGTTATCGCCCTCACGACGGCAGGCACGCCGCTGGCAAGAGAAGCCACGCTCGCCATCACTCTGGACGTTCCGGAAGATACGGATATCTATATGCCAATGGTCTCCCGTCTGGCGCAGCTGACGGTGATTGACGTCCTGGCAACCGGTTTTACCTTACGCCGCGGCGCTAAATTCAGAGATAACTTGAAGCGTGTCAAGGAAGCGCTCAAGGAATCGCGTTTTGATAAAGAATTGCTTATAAAGAGCGATGTTCCCTGATAGTAGATAACTAAGACGTAACGAATAATTACGATGTAACGATTTACGGCATTCGGTCCCCTCGCGGTTGCTTTGCAGCAGATGAAGGCCGATTCAATCTTCACGCAACACCAAAGTTGTTTCAGTCAACGGAGTATTACATGTCCAGAAGGCTTCGCAGAACCAAGATCGTCACCACCTTAGGCCCGGCCACCGATCGCGATAATAACCTCGAAAAGATTATCGCCGCGGGTGCCAACGTGGTGCGTATGAACTTCTCTCACGGTACGCCAGAAGACCATAAATTACGTGCCGACAAAGTGCGTGAGATCGCGGCTAAACTGGGCCGCCATGTTGCTATCCTCGGTGACCTGCAGGGTCCAAAAATTCGTGTCTCGACCTTCAAAGAAGGCAAAGTTTTCCTCAATATCGGCGATAAATTCCTGCTTGATGCCAACCTGGGTAAAGGTGAAGGCGATAAAGAGAAAGTGGGTATCGACTATAAAGGTCTGCCGGCTGACGTTGTGCCTGGCGATATCCTGCTGCTCGACGACGGTCGTGTTCAGCTGAAAGTGCTGGAAGTTCAGGGGATGAAGGTGTTCACCGAAGTCACCGTCGGCGGCCCACTCTCTAACAACAAAGGCATTAACAAGCTCGGCGGTGGCCTGTCTGCCGAAGCGCTGACCGATAAAGACAAAGCGGATATCGTTACCGCGGCGCTGATCGGCGTGGACTATCTGGCCGTCTCCTTCCCGCGCTGCGGCGAAGACCTGAACTATGCCCGTCGTCTGGCGCGTGATGCCGGCTGCGACGCGAAAATCGTAGCAAAAGTTGAACGTGCGGAAGCCGTTTGCGATCAGGATGCCATGGACGACGTGATTCTGGCGTCTGACGTGGTGATGGTTGCCCGTGGCGATCTGGGTGTGGAAATTGGCGACCCGGAACTGGTCGGCATCCAGAAAGCGCTGATCCGTCGCGCGCGTCAGTTGAACCGCGCGGTGATCACCGCAACCCAGATGATGGAATCCATGATCACCAACCCAATGCCGACCCGTGCAGAGGTGATGGACGTGGCTAACGCCGTGCTGGACGGTACCGATGCGGTCATGCTTTCCGCTGAAACCGCAGCCGGTCAGTACCCGGCAGAGACCGTTGCCGCGATGGCGCGCGTCTGTCTGGGCGCGGAGAAGATCCCAAGCATCAACGTCTCTAAACACCGTCTGGACGTGCAGTTCGACAACGTGGAAGAAGCGATTGCGATGTCCGCCATGTATGCGGCTAACCATCTGAAGGGCGTCACGGCGATCATCACCATGACCGAATCAGGCCGTACCGCGCTAATGACGTCCCGTATCAGCTCCGGTCTGCCGATCTTCGCGATGTCCCGCCACGAGCGCACGCTGAACCTGACGGCGCTGTACCGCGGCGTAACCCCGGTTTACTTCGACAGCACCAATGACGGTGTGGCAGCGGCGCACGATGCCGTTAATCTGCTGCGCGACAAAGGCTACCTGGTATCCGGTGATATTGTCATCGTGACCCAGGGTGATGTCATGAGCACCATCGGCTCAACCAACACCACCCGCGTATTAACCGTCGAATAAACAGATGTTTCCCTCTCCCCCACGGGGAGAGGGTCAGCGTGAGGGGTTTTATTTCTTTGGGTAAAGTTCTTTGCGCTGATACGGCTCTTTCTCGCCAGGCTTACGCGTTTTGAGCAGCTTCAGGATCCACGTGTATTGCTCAAGATGCGGTCCCACCAACACCTCCACCTCTTCGTTCATGCGACGCGCGATGGTGTTATCGTCCGCGGTCAGTAAGTCGTCCATCGGCGGGCGAACCTCAATGCTCAGACGGTGCGTGTTGCCATCGTAGACCGGGAACAGCGGAATAACCCGGGCGCGGCAGACTTTCATCAGACGGCCAATCGCCGGAAGCGTCGCCTTGTAGGTGGCAAAGAAATCGACAAACTCGCTGTGCTCAGGGCCGTGATCCTGATCCGGCAGATAGTAACCCCAGTACCCCTGTCGCACGGACTGAATAAACGGCTTGATACCATCGTTACGGGCGTGCAGGCGTCCACCAAAACGACGACGCACGGTGTTCCAGACGAAATCAAAGACTTTATTACCCTGGTTATGGAACATGGCCGCCATCTTCTGGCCCTGAGATGCCATCAGCATGGCCGGAATATCCACTCCCCAGCCGTGCGGAACGAGAAAAATCACTTTTTCATCGTTGCGGCGCATCTCGTCAATGATCTCCAGCCCTTTCCAGTCAACACGCTTAAGGACCTTTTCTGGCCCTTTTAGCGCCAGCTCTGCCATCATCGCCATGGCCTGTGGCGCGGTGGTATACATGTCATCAATAATCGCTTCGCGCTCGGCTTCGCTCTTTTCCGGGAAGCAGTAGAAGAGATTGATTTGCGCGCGACGGCGGGCACTTTTGCCCATTCGTCCTGCGAGACGGCCAATTTTACCCAGAACGGGATCGCGCACAGAGGCAGGTAACATGGCAATGCCAGCAAACGCGTAAACGCCAAGCCAGGCGCCCCAGTTACGCGGGTGGCGAAAGGATTTTTCAAACTCAGGAATGAACTCTATATTGTTTTTTTTGGTTTCCATGCTGGTTCCAGGGTCTGGTGACGCAAAATATAATGACGATAGTGTAGCGAGGCAGCGCCCCACGCACAAAAGAAAAAGCCGGCGCTTACTGACGCCGGCTTTAGACAAAACGGAAGGGTTTAGTCGAAACGCAGTTGCGGCACAACCTCTTTCACCTGCGCCAGGTAATCTTTACGATCTTTACCCGTCAGCCCTTCGGTGCGCGGCAGTTTCGCCGTCAGCGGGTTTACCGCCTGCTGGTTGATCCACACTTCATAATGCAGGTGTGGCCCTGTAGAACGTCCGGTATTGCCTGAGAGGGCGATACGGTCGCCACGTTTCACTTTCTGGCCTGGTTTCACCAGCAGCTTACGCAGGTGCATATAACGGGTGGTATAAGTGCGACCATGACGGACCGCAACATAGTACCCGGCAGCCCCGCTGCGTTTTGCGACAACCACTTCACCATCTCCCACCGCCAGCACCGGTGTGCCCTGTGGCATGGCGAAGTCCACGCCACGGTGCGGCGCCACGCGCCCGGTGACCGGGTTCAGACGACGCGGGTTAAAATTGGATGAGATGCGGAACTGTTTCGCCGTTGGGAAGCGCAGGAAGCCTTTCGCAAGCCCGGTACCGCTGCGGTCATAGAATTTGCCGTCTTCAGCGCGAATGGCGTAGTAATCTTTACCATCAGAGCGCAAACGTACACCCACCAGTTGGCTCTGCTCACGCTTGCCGTCCAGCATTTCGCGGGACATCAGTACGGAGAACTCATCACCTTTTTTCAGCTTACGGAAATCCATCTGCCACTGCATGGCTTTGATAACCGAGCTGATTTCAGCGCTGGTCAGGCCCGCATCACGCGCGCTGGAGACAAAGCTTGCGCCTACGGTCCCTTTCATCACGCTGTTAACCCAGTCGCCCTTCTGCAACTCGCTGGTCATCTTGAAACCGTTTGCAGTGCGGTCGTAGGTGCGCGTTTCGCGACGGGACATTTCCCAGGTCAGGCGCTGCAGATCGCCCTCTGGCGTTAACGTCCACGAGAGCTGCTGGCCAATTTTCAGGTTACGCAGGTCTTTATCTGCGGCAGCCAGCTGGCTGATATTCCCCATGTCAATGCCGTACTGGTTCAGTACGCTGCTCAGCGTATCGCCAGTGGAGACCACATATTCATGGATCCCGGCTTCATTCTCGGTTTTATCGTCCAGCTCATCCTGCGGAATGGCTTCATCTTCCTGAGCCGCCTGGTCGATAGGCTCACTGGCCTCCGGCAGCAGAGAACGGATTTCGTTCTTCTCAAGCTCGATGGTTTTGATGATAGGGGCAGAACTCGGGTGGTAAACATAGGGCCGCCAGACGGCGACCGCTAAGGTGAGAACTGTAAGCGACCCCAGCATAACGCGATGGGGTCGGGGCAGATTGTTAAATGCCAGGGCGACAGAGCGGGCTATCTGTTGCACGTATTCACTTCCTCGTTAATCTCCTTTCAGGCAGCTCGCATACTGGTTCGCCAGTTGAGTGAGGAACTGCGAATAGCTCGCTTTACTCAACTGGATGTTCGTTCCTAGCGGGTCAAGGGTTCCCATGCGCACGGATGTTCCCCTGGCCACGGCTTCTACGACCGCTGGCCTGAACTGTGGCTCAGCAAAAACGCAGGACGCTTTTTGCTCAACCAACTGTGTTCTGATCTCATGTAAACGCTGCGCACCAGGCTGAATTTCAGGGTTGACGGTAAAATGCCCACGCGGGGTCAGGCCGTAGTGTTTTTCGTAATAGCCATAGGCGTCATGAAAAACGAAATACCCTTTTCCTTTCAGCGGTGCCAGCTCGTTACCCACCTGCTTATCGGTTGCGGCTAATTGTGCCTCAAAATCTTTCAGGTTGGCGTCTAGTTTGGCTCGACTTTGCGGCATAAGTTCCACTAATTTGTCATGGATTGCAACCGCCGAAAGCCGCGCTATCTCTGGGGAGAGCCAAAGATGCATATTGTACTCGCCGTGATGGTGATCCCCGTCACCTTTTTCATCATGAGCATGATGACCTTCGTGTTCGTCACCGTCGTCATCACTCCCCTTCATGAGCAACGGCTTCACGCCAGAAAGTTCGGCAATGGTGACCTTTTTCGTGTCCGCGATCTGGTTCGCAGACTTCTGCATGAAGGCTTCCATCTCCGGCCCAATCCAGACAACTAAGTCCGCGTTTTGTAAGCGTTTTACATCAGATGGACGCAGGGAATAATCATGCTCAGAGGCACCATCGGGCAGCAGAACCTGGGTTTCAGTCACCCCATCTGCAATGGCCGATGCAATGAATCCCAGCGGTTTGAGCGAAGCGACAACGGCAGCGTTAACATCTTGTGCTGTTGTGCCCCAAAGGGCAGCGGATAATGCTGCGAAAAGAAGCGTATTTTTATGTAACATAATGCGACTAATCATCGTAATGAATGCGTGGAATGTGATATTATAACATTCGTTGACTTCTGCAAGCTTAAATTGACATGACAACTTTGGTTTCTCTTGAAAATGTTTCGGTCTCGTTCGGTCAGCGCCGCGTCCTTTCTGACGTGTCGCTGGATCTGAAGCCCGGTAAAATTCTGACGCTGCTCGGTCCGAACGGCGCGGGTAAATCCACCCTTGTGCGCGTGGTGCTGGGTCTGGTAGCCCCTGATGAAGGTGTCATCAAGCGTGAAGAAAAATTGCGTATCGGCTACGTGCCGCAAAAATTACATCTTGATGCCACGCTGCCGCTGACCGTCAGCCGCTTCCTGCGCCTGCGCCCTGGTACGCGTAAAGCCGATATTCTTCCGGCGCTGAAACGTGTCCAGGCGGGCCACCTGGTGGACGCGCCACTGCAAAAACTGTCCGGCGGGGAAACCCAGCGCGTGTTACTTGCCCGGGCGCTGCTCAGCAGCCCCCAGCTGCTGGTACTGGATGAGCCAACGCAAGGTGTGGACGTCAATGGTCAGGTCGCGCTTTACGATTTAATTGACCAGCTGCGCCACGAACTGAACTGCGCGGTGCTGATGGTCTCCCACGACCTGCATCTGGTGATGGCGAAAACCGACGAAGTGCTCTGTCTGAACCATCATATCTGCTGTTCCGGCACGCCTGAAGTGGTGTCAATGCACCCCGAATTTATCTCTATGTTTGGCCCTCGCGGCGCTGAACAACTGGGTATTTATCGCCATCATCATAACCACCGCCATGATTTACAGGGACGAATTGTCCTGCGCCGGGGAAATGGACACTCATGATTGAACTGTTACTGCCCGGCTGGCTGGCCGGGATTATGCTCGCCTGCGCCGCGGGTCCGCTTGGCTCGTTTGTGGTCTGGCGCAGAATGTCCTATTTCGGCGATACCCTGGCCCATGCTTCACTGCTGGGCGTGGCCTTTGGTTTGCTGCTGGACGTCAACCCGTTCTATGCGGTGATTGTCGTTACGCTGCTCCTCGCCGCCGGTCTGGTCTGGCTGGAAAAACGCCCTCACCTCGCCATTGATACCCTGCTCGGCATTATGGCGCACAGCGCCCTGTCGCTGGGCCTGGTGGTAGTGAGCCTGATGTCCAATATCCGCGTTGACCTGATGGCCTATCTGTTTGGCGACCTGCTCGCCGTGACGCCTGAAGATCTCATTGCTATTGCCATTGGCGTGGTGGTGGTGCTGGGTATTCTGCTGTGGCAGTGGCGTAATTTGCTGGCGATGACCGTCAGCCCGGATCTGGCGTTTGTAGACGGCGTGAAGTTGCAGCGGGTGAAACTGCTGCTGATGCTGGTGACGGCGTTAACCATCGGCGTGGCGATGAAGTTCGTCGGTGCGCTGATTATTACGTCGCTACTGATTATTCCTGCGGCCACCGCGCGTCGTTTTGCCCGTACGCCGGAGCAGATGGCAGGCGTGGCGGTGATTATCGGGATGATTGCGGTCACGGGCGGGTTAACCTTCTCGGCGTTCTATGACACGCCTGCGGGGCCGTCAGTGGTGCTGTGTGCGGCGGTGCTGTTTATTTTCAGTATGATGAAGAAAACCGCTAGTTGATATCGAGGGCGCTGATGCCCTCATCCTAACCCTCTCCCTTTGGGCTGAGGAATCCCCAGTAATTTTTTACCGAAAGCGATGAATGTTGCTTCAGGAAAATGAATGACTTACAGCGACGCCCTAGTCCGGCTGTAAATCGCTGAGGCGTTTCCTGCAGGCCGGGGCGAGGCGCAGGGATGCGCCGAGAGGGCGGCTTTACAGGGACGTTACATCCGCCCGTCCCCGATAAGCCGGAAGGAATAAGCCGAGGGCACCGCGAAGCGGCGATTTACCGCCGGGAGCCCGGGTCGCCAGGGCGGCGGCGATTGAGCCGCCCTGGCACGTTCACGGATCATGTTGTTGCAGAGTAGCAAGGAACATGAAGTGAACGGAATGACCTCCATAGCCGTATGTTCCCCCTCACCCCAACCCTCTCCCAAAGGGAGAGGGGGGCCGTCTGTGCAGGCATTATTTATGGGGATCCCTCAGCCCTTTGGGAGAGGGAATTAAGCATTACGGCATTGCCGGTGGCGTGATACCAAAATGATTCCACGCCCGCACCGTGGCCATACGCCCACGCGGGGTACGTTGCAGGAAGCCCTGCTGGATCAGATACGGTTCGAGTACATCTTCAATTGTCTCGCGCTCTTCCCCGATTGCCGCCGCCAGGTTATCCAGCCCGACCGGCCCGCCAAAGAATTTGTCCAGTACCGCCAGCAGCAGCTTGCGGTCCATGTAGTCAAAACCCTCAGCATCGACATTCAGCATATCCAGCGCCTGAGCAGCAATTTCGGCAGAAATAGAACCATCGTGCTTCACTTCTGCAAAGTCACGGACGCGGCGCAGCAGGCGGTTAGCGATACGCGGTGTTCCGCGCGAACGCTTCGCCACTTCAAATGCCCCCTCTTCGCTCATATCCAGCCCCATATAGCGGGCACTGCGGCCCACGATATGCTGGAGGTCGGCGACCTGATAGAACTCGAGGCGCTGCACAATACCAAAGCGGTCGCGCAGTGGAGAGGTTAAAGACCCGGCACGGGTGGTGGCGCCAATCAGGGTAAACGGCGGCAGATCGATTTTGATCGAACGCGCGGCAGGGCCTTCGCCGATCATGATATCCAGCTGGTAGTCTTCCATTGCCGGATAGAGAACCTCTTCCACCACCGGTGACAGGCGGTGGATCTCATCGATAAACAGCACGTCGTGCGGTTCAAGATTGGTCAGCATCGCCGCCAGATCGCCTGCTTTTTCCAGCACCGGGCCAGACGTGGTACGCAGGTTCACGCCCATTTCATTGGCAACGATATTCGCCAGGGTGGTTTTCCCCAAACCCGGAGGACCGAAAATCAGCAGGTGATCGAGCGCATCGCCGCGCAGCTTTGCCGCCTGGATGAAGATCTCCATCTGGGAACGCACCTGCGGCTGGCCAATATACTCATCAAGCAACTTCGGACGGATCGCACGATCCACCACGTCGTCTGCCTGAATAGTGCCTGCCGATACCAGGCGATCTGCTTCAATCATCCTTTACCTCACAATGCAGCGCGCAGCGCTTCACGAATCAGAGTTTCACTGCTGGCATCCGGTTTGGCAATTTTGCTCACCATTCGGCTGGCCTCCTGAGGTTTATAGCCCAGCGCCACCAGCGCGGCAACCGCTTCCTGCTCGGCATCATCATCCGACACAGGCGCACCCGGCGAAGTCAGCACCAGATCGGCAGCAGGGGTAAAGAGATCGCCATGCAGACCTTTAAAGCGGTCTTTCATCTCAACAATCAGGCGCTCTGCCGTTTTCTTACCAATGCCCGGGAGCTTAACCAGCGCGGCAGGATCTTCGCGCTCAACGGCATTGACGAACTGCTGGGCGGACATACCGGAGAGAATGGCCAGCGCCAGCTTCGGCCCGACGCCGTTGGTTTTAATCAGCTCGCGGAACAGGGTGCGTTCCTGTTTGTTGTTGAAGCCATAGAGCAGTTGAGCATCTTCACGCACCACAAACTGGGTAAAGACAATCGCCTCTTTGCCCGCGTCCGGCAGCTCGTAGAAGCAGGTCATTGGCATATGGACTTCATAGCCCACGCCGCCCACTTCCAGCAGCACTAACGGGGGTTGTTTTTCAATGATGATGCCTCTGAGTCTGCCTATCACGTGACGCTCCTGCGTTCTGGAAAATTATTGATTTGCGACATAATAAAAAAAGGCTGGATAAACATCCAGCCTGATTTCTCATTATCGTAACCTGCCTCGCGCCAGATTGAGCCGCGACTCGCTCATTTGCATCGCGTTCTGGCTGACATGACAGTGGGTGATCGCAATTGCCAGCGCATCGGCGGCATCGGCCTGCGGGTTCGCGGGGAGCTTCAACAGGGTACGCACCATGTGCTGCACCTGGCTTTTCTCCGCGCTACCAATCCCCACCACCGTCTGCTTGACCTGTCTTGCCGCGTATTCAAATACCGGAAGATCCTGGTTCACGGCAGCAACAATTGCCACGCCCCGCGCCTGACCGAGCTTTAACGCCGAATCGGCGTTTTTCGCCATGAAGACCTGCTCGATGGCGAAATAGTCAGGCTGAAACTGGGTGATAATCTCCGTCACACCTGCATAAATGAGCTTCAGTCGCGACGGCAGATCTTCAACTTTAGTGCGAATACAGCCACTGCCAAGGTAGGTTAACTGGCGTCCAACCTGACGGATAACGCCGTAACCGGTGACGCGTGAGCCGGGGTCAATCCCAAGGATAATCGACATCACGCGTCTCCCGTAAACGGTTTAAACGCTCTCATCAGAGAGTCGCTGCAACCTCATCAGAGATCTCACCGTTGTGATACACTTCCTGCACGTCGTCGCAGTCTTCAAGCATGTCGATCAGACGCAGCAGTTTTGGTGCCGTTTCAGCATCCATATCCGCTTTGGTGGACGGGATCATGGAGACTTCAGCGTTGTCGGCTTTCAGGCCCGCCGCTTCCAGCGCATCACGTACTGCGCCCATCTCTTCCCACGCGGTGTAGACATCGATAGCGCCATCGTCGAAGGTCACTACGTCTTCCGCACCCGCTTCCAGCGCCGCTTCCATGATGACATCTTCGTCGCCTTTCTCGAAGGAGATGACGCCTTTTTTGCTGAACAGGTACGCTACAGAACCGTCAGTCCCCAGGTTCCCCCCGGTTTTGGTGAACGCATGGCGCACTTCTGCAACGGTACGGTTACGGTTGTCGGACAGACATTCAACCATTACCGCGGTGCCGCCAGGACCGTAACCTTCATAAATGATGGTTTCCATGTTCGTGTCTTCATCACCGCCCACGCCACGAGCGATAGCACGGTTCAGGGTGTCACGCGTCATGTTGTTGGACAGCGCTTTATCTACTGCCGCACGCAGACGTGGGTTAGACGCCGGATCGCCGCCGCCCAGACGCGCTGCTGTCACCAGCTCGCGAATGATTTTGGTAAAGATCTTACCGCGCTTGGCATCCTGTGCCGCTTTGCGGTGTTTGGTGTTGGCCCACTTACTATGACCTGCCATAAAAAGTTCTCCAAAAATCGCGCCTTTTCAGGCTGCGTTAATTACAAATTCTTCAATCGCCTGCCGGTTGCTCCACGATTTGGTCAGTGCGGCGGCATCCGCCGCATCCACCCAGCGGTAGGTCAGATGTTCAGTGAACACGATCTCCCGTTCGTGAGGGAGCGCGAGACAGAACCACGATTCCGTGTTGCGCTCGATACCCGGTGCATAGCGATGACGTAAATGGCTAAAAATTTCGAACTCCACCGTGCGCTGACAGTCCTTCAGGGTCAGTTGCTCGCAAGCAACGTCAATGGTGACCTCTTCCTTTACTTCACGCGCGGCGGCCTGCGGCGCGGTTTCGCCCTCTTCCAGACTGCCGGTAACCGACTGCCAGAATTCAGGGTCATCGCGCCGCTGCAACATCAGCACCCGCTTCGTGTCCTGAGCGTAAATTACAACTAAGACAGAAACGGGACGCTTATATGCCATATCAGTTTTTCTCTTCCTTTTTCACCACGTCGATACCCAGCTCAGCCAGCGCGGCCGGGTTAGCGAAGCTTGGCGCTTCGGTCATCAGACACGCCGCTGCGGTGGTTTTCGGGAAGGCAATAACGTCACGGATGTTGTCGGTGCCGGTCAGCAGCATAGTCAGACGGTCGAGACCGAATGCCAGGCCTGCGTGAGGCGGCGTACCGTACTTCAGCGCATCCAGCAGGAAGCCGAACTTCTCGCGCTGTTCCTGTTCGTTGATGCCCAGAATGCCGAACACCGTCTGCTGCATCTCACCGCTGTGAATACGCACGGAGCCGCCGCCCACTTCATAGCCGTTGATAACCATATCGTAGGCGTTCGCGACTGCCTCTTCCGGTGCCGCTTTCAGCTCTGCCGCCGTCATGTCTTTTGGCGAGGTGAACGGGTGGTGCATGGCAGTCAGGCCGCCTTCACCGTCGTCTTCAAACATCGGGAAGTCGATAACCCACAACGGCGCCCATTTGCTCTCGTCGGTGAGGTTCAAATCTTTGCCCAATTTCAGACGCAGCGCGCCCATTGCATCGGCAACAATTTTCTTGTTGTCAGCGCCGAAGAAGATCATGTCGCCATCCTGTGCGCCGGTGCGCTCAAGGATCGCTTCTACAATCTCCGCGTTCAGGAACTTCGCCACCGGGCTGGTGATACCTTCCAGACCTTTCGCACGCTCAGTTACTTTAATATAGGCCAGACCTTTCGCGCCGTAGATCTTGATGAAGTTGCCGTAGTCGTCAATCTGCTTACGGCTAAGCGCTGCACCGCCCGGTACACGCAGGGCTGCTACGCGGCCTTTCGGATCGTTAGCCGGGCCGGCAAACACCGCAAACTCAACGGATTTCACCAGGTCAGCAACGTCCACCAGCTCCATAGGGTTACGCAGGTCTGGTTTGTCGGAGCCGTAACGACGCTCGGCTTCGGCGAAGGTCATAATGGGGAAGTCGCCCAGCTCCACGCCCTTCACGTCATTCCACAGGCTGCGCACCAGCGCTTCCATCACTTCACGCACCTGCTCAGCGGTCATGAAGGAGGTTTCCACATCGATCTGGGTAAATTCTGGCTGACGGTCAGCGCGCAGGTCTTCGTCACGGAAGCATTTTACGATCTGATAGTAGCGATCGAAGCCGGACATCATCAGCAGCTGTTTAAACAGCTGTGGAGACTGCGGCAGCGCGTAGAATTTGCCTTTATGAACGCGGGATGGCACCAGGTAATCGCGCGCGCCTTCCGGCGTGGCTTTGGTCAGCATCGGGGTTTCGATATCGAGGAAACCGTGGTCATCCATAAAGCGACGCACCAGGCTGGTGATTTTCGCACGGGTTTTCAGGCGCTGTGCCATTTCCGGGCGACGCAGATCCAGGTAGCGGTATTTCAGACGCGCTTCTTCAGTGTTGACGTGGTTGGAGTCCAGCGGCAGCGCTTCAGCACGGTTGATGATCGTCAGATCGGAGGCCAGCACTTCAATGGCACCGGTCGCCATATCTGCGTTGACGTTTTTCTCGTCACGCGCACGTACGGTGCCGGTGACCTGAATGCAGAACTCATTACGCAGCTCAGAAGCCAGCTTCAACGCGTCCGCGCGATCCGGATCGAAGAACACCTGAACGATACCTTCGCGGTCGCGCATATCGATGAAGATAAGGCTACCAAGATCACGACGACGGTTGACCCAACCACACAGGGTCACCTGCTGTCCGACGTGGGACTGACGCAGCTGCCCGCAATATTCTGTACGCATGAGATATCCCTTAATTAGCCGCAGGCTAAATGTCGCCTGGTATGCAGGCTACTATGTCGCAGCTTTCTGTATGTCACAACTGGATGAAAAAAGGCGGCTATTATACTGGAAATTCCGCCGGACGATAAGAGCGAAGCACGGCCAGACGCACGTTTGCTGCGCT
Organism: Enterobacter sp. 50793107; assembly: GCF_001463365.1. Lineage (NCBI taxonomy): Bacteria > Pseudomonadati > Pseudomonadota > Gammaproteobacteria > Enterobacterales > Enterobacteriaceae > Enterobacter > Enterobacter sp. 50793107. Next base: position 225,171 of record NZ_LNII01000158.1, read on the forward strand.
CTTATTGCGCATTCTCACAAAAATTAACAAAATTATCCGACCGATAACAGGCCATAACGTCGTAAGGTGTAACGGAAGCGATTCATTTAACTGGAGTTACCATGCTGACACTTGATGCCCGCAAAACCGCCCTGGTGGTGATTGATCTACAGGAAGGGATCCTTCCCTTTGCCGGCGGCCCGCACACCGCTGATGATGTCGTCAGCCGTACCGCCCGTCTGGCGGAAAAATGCCGCGCCAGCGGCGCACCGGTTGTCATGGTGCGCGTTGGCTGGTCGACCGATTTTGCCGAAGCGTTAAAACAGCCGGTTGACGCCCAGGCGCCCGCGCACGCCCTGCCGGACAACTGGTGGACGTATCCGGTCTCGCTCGGTAAACGCGACAGCGATATCGAAGTGACCAAACGCCAGTGGGGCGCCTTCTATGGCACCGACCTGGAGCTGCAGCTGCGCCGCCGCGGTATCGACACCATTATCCTGTGCGGGATCTCCACCAACATTGGCGTGGAATCCACCGCCCGTAACGCCTGGGAGTTGGGCTTTAACCTGGTGATTGCCGAAGACGCATGCAGCGCGGCTTCTGCGGAACAACACCAGGGCAGCATGACCCATATTTTCCCGCGCATCGGTCGCGTGCGCAGCACGGATGAGATTTTAAGCGCGTTATGATGTATGTGGGCCTGCCCCAGTGGTCGCACCCGAAATGGGTGCGCCTTGGCATAACCAGCCTTGAAGAGTACGCCCGGCACTTTAACTGCGTGGAGGGTAACACCACGCTGTATGCCCTTCCCCGGGCAGAGATTGTCGAGCGCTGGCGGGATCAAACCACGGATGATTTCCGCTTCTGCTTTAAATTTCCGGCAACCATCTCCCATAACGCCGCCCTGCGTAACTGCGGTGATTTAACCGAAGAGTTTTTTGGCCGAATGTCGCCACTGGCAAACCGTATCGGCCAGTACTGGCTGCAGCTTCCCGCCACCTTTGGTCCGCGCGATCTGCCCGCGCTCTGGCCATTCCTTGATGGCCTGCCCCGGGACTTTACCTACGGCGTTGAAGTGAGACATCCTGAATTTTTTGCCAAAGGCGAGGTGGAAAAAGCACTCAACCGGGGATTGCATGAGCGCTCAGTCAACCGCGTTATCCTTGACAGTCGTCCTGTTCACAGCGCAATTGCGCATAACGAAGCCATTATTGATGCCCAGCGCAAGAAGCCCAAAGTCCCGGTCCACGCTATCGTAACCGCGCACAATCCGATGGTCCGGTTTATCGGCAGCGACAATATGCAGCAAAATCAGGAGATGTTCGCCGTCTGGCTGCACACGTTAGCGAAATGGGAACAGACCACCACGCCGTATCTCTTTTTACATACGCCGGATATCGCCCAGGCACCCGAACTGGTCGATACGCTCTGGCAGGCCCTGCAAACCGCGGTTCCGTCGCTCGGCAGCGCGCCGTCCATCCCACAACAATCTTCTCTTTTCTGAGATCACGCCATATCATAGAGACGCCATCTGCCAAAACACAGGGAGTTTGTATGGTCAGCGCGTTGTATGCGGTGCTAGGTGCATTACTGCTGATTAAATTTTCATTTGATGTTGTGCGACTCAGAATGCAGTACCGCGTCTCATACGGCGACGGGGGGTTTTCCGAACTGCAAAGCGCTATCCGTATCCACGGCAACGCGGTTGAGTACATTCCGGTGGCACTCATTTTGCTGCTGTTTATGGAGATGAATGGCGCCGAAACCTGGATGGTACACATTTGTGGCCTGCTGCTGATTGCGGGTCGGTTAATGCATTATTACGGCTTTCACCACCGCTTATTCCGCTGGCGTCGTTCCGGCATGAGCGCGACATGGTGTTCGCTTTTGCTGATGGTGCTGGCTAACCTTTGGTATATGCCGTGGGAGTTGGTTTTCTCCTTCCGTTAGCGCACAATACGCCACTTTATTTTTCCCGGATTTTTACGTTATGTCAGATCGCGACACGCTTTTTTCCGCGCCTATCGCCAGCCTGGGCGACTGGACCTTCGATGAACGGGTAGCCGAAGTCTTCCCGGATATGATCCAGCGCTCTGTTCCCGGTTATTCCAATATTATCTCCATGATCGGCATGCTGGCTGAGCGCTTCGTTCAACCCGGCACGCAGGTGTATGACCTGGGCTGCTCGCTCGGCGCGGCAACGTTGTCGGTACGTCGTAACGTTCATCACGAAGGCTGTAAAATCATTGCCGTCGATAACTCCCCGGCGATGGTTGAACGCTGCCGCCGTCATATTGATGCCTGGAAAGCGGCAACTCCGGTCGAGGTCGTTGAAGGCGACATTCGTGACATCGAAATCCACAACGCCTCGATGGTCGTGCTGAATTTTACCCTGCAGTTCCTGGTGCCCGATGACCGCCAGCGGCTGCTGGACAAAATTTATCAGGGCCTTAACCCCGGTGGCGCGCTTGTGCTGTCTGAGAAATTCAGCTTTGAAGACGCGACCGTCGGCGAACTGCTGTTCAACATGCACCACGATTTCAAACGTGCAAACGGCTACAGCGAGCTGGAGATTAGCCAGAAACGCAGCATGCTGGAAAACGTGATGCTGACGGACTCCGTGGAAACCCATAAAGCGCGTCTGCGCCAGGCAGGCTTTGAGCACAGCGAACTGTGGTTCCAGTGCTTTAACTTTGGCTCCCTGGTGGCGCTGAAAGCTGAGGACGCGGCATGATTGAGTTCGGTAACTTCTATCAGTTGATTGCAAAAAACCATCTCTCCCACTGGCTGGAGACGCTGCCTGCGCAGATTGCCACCTGGCAGCGCGATCAGCAGCATGGGCTGTTGAAGCAGTGGTCAAATGCGGTGGAGTTTCTGCCGGAGCTGACGCCTCACCGTCTGGATCTGCTGCACAGCGTCACGGCCGAAAGCGCAGAGCCGCTGCCCGCCGGGCAGATTAATCGCATCGAAACGCTGATGCGTAACCTGATGCCGTGGCGCAAAGGACCGTTTTCGCTCTACGGGGTGAATATCAATACTGAATGGCGCTCCGACTGGAAATGGGATCGCGTGCTGCCGCACCTCTCCGACCTGACCGGGCGTACCATTCTGGACGTCGGCTGCGGTAGCGGTTACCACATGTGGCGCATGATTGGCGCGGGCGCGCATTTAGCCGTTGGCATCGACCCGATGCAGTTGTTCCTGTGCCAGTTCGAAGCCGTGCGTAAGCTGCTGGGTAACGACCAGCGCGCGCATTTGCTGCCTCTGGGCATTGAGCAACTGCCCGCGCTGAAAGCGTTTGATACCGTCTTCTCCATGGGCGTGCTTTACCACCGCCGTTCCCCGCTGGAGCATTTATGGCAGCTGAAAGATCAGCTGGTCAGCGGCGGCGAACTGGTGCTGGAAACGCTGGTGGTCGAAGGCGATGAAAATACCGTTCTGGTTCCCGGCGATCGTTACGCGCAAATGCGCAACGTCTACTTCATTCCTTCCGCGCTGGCGCTGAAAAACTGGCTGGAGAAGTGCGGATTTGTGGATGTGCGCATCGCCGACGTCTGCGTGACCTCCATCGAGGAGCAACGCCGCACGGAGTGGATGGTGACCGAATCGCTGGAGCAGTTCCTTGACCCAACCGACCACAGCAAAACCGTTGAAGGCTATCCGGCGCCAATGCGTGCGGTGTTGATTGCCACGAAGCCGTAGCCTTTTAGCCGGGTGGCGGCTGCGCCATACCCGGCCTGGTCATCGCAGGTTTTCTCCAAAATATTTCAAGTTGCAGCAAGGCGGCAACGCAGCGAATCCCCAGGAGCTTACATCAGTAAGTGACTGGGGGGAGCGAGGCAGCCAACGCAGCTGCGGCTTGAAATATGAAGGAGAAAAAAAGGCCCCTGTGTAATTGGCAGGGGCCTGGTACAAGCAAGCATCATATTGGGCGACATGATGCGCGGTAAAAATCGGTACGTTGCTACACGTGATGACGTTCAATCAGCGATTTCATTTCCGCAACCGACTCTCCATCTACACCGTAGCGTGAGTACTCATCCGCTTCAGCATCCGTCGACATAGACAACCCTGTATTGCGATAACGCATGGGCGACGGTATCCATTTCCCGGCAGAGCTGTGAAGCTCTTCCACCCCGGCGTTTAAAAACAGTTCCAGATTGCTGGCACGGACTCCCGCACCCGCCATTATTATTGGAACACCGGAATGTGCTTTTAGTTCCGTAATTAATTGCAGTCCTTTTTCAGCCGACGACTGCTGACCCGATGTCAGCACACGCGCCACGCCAAGTTCCGCAAGGGTATCAAAGGCTTGCAATGGGTTTTTACACATATCGAACGCGCGATGAAATGTTACCGCCATCCCCTTTGCGGCCGCCATTACCTGGCGCATCCGCGGTACATCGACGTTACCTTCTTCATTGAGCAGTCCCGTCACCAGCCCCGGAAAACCCAGATCGCGAACAAGGGCGATATCGTCAAGCATGGCATTGAACTCACCTGCCGTGTAACAAAAATCACCGCCCCGAGGACGAATGATAGGGTGTACCGGAACGGTGACAGCCTGACGGGCAGACTTCAACACACCGTACGAGGGCGTTAACCCCCCTTCTTTCGGTGCCGCGCACAGTTCAATGCGGTCAGCCCCCCGCTGTTGCGCCGTCACGGCACACTCCACGCTGTAACAGCAAATCTCCAGCAGCGCCATCCACTCCTCCTTTAATTTCGCGTAATGCACCATCATGACACGCCGCTCCCGGTCGGTCTTCGCGTGTCGTCACAACGCTTACTCTTCGCTGGCAACAATCTGTTCTATCGTCCAGGTATGGAACTTCACCGTCACCTGTCCGTCAGTCACGGCCAGCGTCGGGTTCGGTAAACGCTCGCGCTCGCCTTTTGGTGAACTCGTTTTCACAAAGATACCCGGCTTGCTCAACCCCTCATCAGACAGCAGCGCCAGCGCGCGCGCATTCAGCGTTTCGGGCTCGCCTGGCAGCACGATTTCGATGTGCTCCCAGCCTTCATGCGGGTAACGTTTTTCTCCCGGCCACGGCAGTTCAACAACGCTAAACTGCCAGTGCGCTACGCAGACCGGCTCATGCAGTTTAAACAGACAGATAGGACGGCCGTTGATGATGTTCTCAGAGAGCAGTTCCCCGCACTGTTCAAACCCGCGACGCCAGCGCTCGGCGGTGGCGTTCTGATGACAGCGCAAGGAGATGTGATCGGCCTCAAGCGGTGCGATGTCCAGACCAAGACGGGTGGCAAGTTCTGTGAACGCCTGGGTGAAGCGCGGTAAATCTGCGGAAATATCATGCAGTTCGTCAATGGATTGCCAGTTCGCCATAAGTCAGTCTCTTATCGTGTCGCAAAGCCGCTAATTTACTCTGTTGCCCCCTTTTGACCAACCGCGGAATGACGCTTTTTATCACTGCATGATTATGCATGCTTTCTTAGCCTGGATTCTGCGCAATCTTCGCCCCCCGCAATGCTGACGCCAGAAGGCATTTGCAGTATACTCCCGCCCTCATTCTTTAACTGGCGCGGGTGGCAGTCAGCCCGCATCAAAAACGTAAGGTATCCAGGTGAATATTCAGGCTCTTCTCTCAGAAAAAGTCAGTCAGGCACTGATTGCCGCAGGTGCGCCTGCGGATTGCGAACCGCAGGTTCGTCAGTCAGCGAAAGTACAGTTTGGCGACTATCAGGCTAATGGCGTGATGGCAGTGGCTAAAAAACTGGGCATGCCGCCGCGACAACTGGCTGAGCAGGTGCTGACTCATCTGGATCTCACCGGCATTGCCAGCAAAACCGAAATCGCTGGTCCGGGCTTTATCAACATTTTCCTTGAGCCGGCCTTCCTGGCAAGCCACGTTGACGCAGCGCTGAAATCTGACCGTCTGGGCGTAACCCAGCCAGAGCCACAGACCGTGGTGATTGACTACTCCGCGCCAAACGTCGCGAAAGAGATGCACGTTGGCCACCTGCGCTCCACCATCATCGGTGACGCGGCAGTACGCACCCTTGAGTTCCTCGGTCACAAGGTGATCCGCGCGAACCACGTGGGTGACTGGGGTACCCAGTTCGGTATGCTGATTGCTTACCTGGAAAAACAGCAGCAGGAAAACGCGGGTGAAATGGCGCTGGCGGACCTGGAAGGGTTCTACCGTGAAGCCAAAAAACACTACGACGAAGATGAAGCCTTCGCCGAGCGCGCGCGTAGCTATGTGGTGAAACTGCAGGGCGGCGACCCGTATTTCCTGGAGATGTGGCGCAAGCTGGTGGACATCACCATGTCCCAGAACCAGCTCACCTATAACCGTCTGAACGTCACCCTGACCCGCGACGACGTGATGGGTGAAAGCCTCTATAACCCAATGCTGCCGGGCATTGTGGCTGACCTGAAGGCCAAACATCTGGCGGTTGAGAGCGAAGGCGCAACGGTCGTATTCCTTGATGAGTACAAAAACAAGGAAGGCGAACCGATGGGCGTGATCATCCAGAAAAAGGATGGCGGCTACCTCTACACCACCACCGATATCGCCTGTGCGAAGTACCGTTACGAAACGCTGCATGCTGACCGCGTGCTGTACTACATCGACTCCCGTCAGCACCAGCACCTGATGCAGGCGTGGACTATCGTGCGTAAAGCCGGTTATGTTCCCGATTGCGTACCGCTGGAACACCACATGTTCGGCATGATGCTGGGTAAAGACGGCAAGCCGTTCAAAACCCGTGCGGGCGGTACGGTGAAGCTGTCCGACCTGCTGGACGAAGCGCTGGAACGCGCCCGTCGCCTGGTGGCAGAGAAGAACCCGGATATGCCGGCCGAGGAGCTGGAAAAACTGGCGAACGCCGTGGGTATCGGTGCGGTGAAATACGCGGATCTCTCCAAGAACCGTACCACCGACTATATCTTCGACTGGGACAACATGCTGGCGTTTGAAGGTAACACCGCGCCGTACATGCAGTATGCCTACACCCGCGTGCTCTCGGTGTTCCGTAAAGCGAATATCGATGAAAGCGTGCTGGCGAATGCGACCGTCACCATTACCGAAGATCGCGAAGCCCAGCTGGCGGCCCGTCTGCTGCAGTTTGAAGAGACGCTGTCCGTGGTTGCGCGCGACGGTACGCCGCACGTGATGTGTGCTTACCTGTACGATCTGGCCGGTCTGTTCTCCGGCTTCTACGAGCACTGCCCTATTCTGTCTGCGGAAAATGAATCGGTCCGCAACAGCCGCCTGAAGCTGGCGCAGCTGACGGCGAAGACCCTGAAGCTGGGTCTGGATACCCTGGGTATCGAAACCGTAGAACGTATGTAATACAAAAAACCCGGCTATCATCGCCGGGTTTTTTTATGATCAGAAGTACTTCCGCAAATACTCCGTCAAACAGAGGATTGCCATTGCCTGACCGTACGGCATCGACGTCAGCGGGATCTGGCGGTAAAACTCCAGATCGCTCCCCATCCCGGTTCCGAACGACGTTTGCAGCAGCTCCCCTTCCGGCGAGATGTTTTTCACAATCCCTCTGATGGCTTTCTCCGCGACATCAGCGTATTCCGCCGCCACATAGCGTTTACGCACGGCCTTAAGAATACCGTAGGCAAAGCCTGCCGTGGCCGACGCCTCCAGGTATGAGTCTGGGTCGTCGAGCAGCGTATGCCACAGGCCACTGTCGTCCTGACATGTCGCCAGCGCGGCAATCTGCGCATTGAGCACCTGCGTCAGATAACGGCGCACGGCGTTGTTTTCCGGCAGATCGACCAGTTCGAGGAAGTCCGGGATCACAATGGTGAGCCAGCTGTTGCCACGCGCCCAGCGGGCATGGGCAAAGTTATGGTTGCCGTCATAGTTCCAGCCGTGGAACCACAGCCCGGTCTCCCGGTCCATCAGGTTCTGCACGTGCAGCAGGAACTGGTACACCGCCTCCTCAACGTATTCCGGTTTGTTCAGCAGCTTGCCAATTTTGGCCAGCGGCAGGACCGTCATCATCAGCGTGTCATCCCACATCTGCTGCGCGTTCTCTTCCGCCAGGGTAATGTGCTGCATGCCGCCGTGTTCGGTACGCGGCATCTCATGCATCGCCCACTCCGCCCAGCTCTCCAGCCACGGCAGCCAGGCCGGATTTCGGGTCTCTTCATAGCGGTACGCCAGCGTCAGGAACGGCGACATGGTATTCACGTTTTTGGTGGTTGCCCCTTGTGCAAAACGGTCCGCAAACCAGCTGTCGATAATGTCGCGCATCCCGTCGTCGCCGGTCTGGCAGTAGTACTGCCAGATACCGTACAACGCGACGCCGTGCGTCCACTCCCACCCTGCCCAGCCTTTGGTATCTATGACGCGCCCGTCGTCCAGCCGCAGCAAAAATTCACCCGTTTTGTCGTGGATATTGACCAGGTTATGCGTCACCTTCTGAATCAGCGATTTCAGCTCGTCCCTGGCGATAAAACGCTCTGGCTGACGCAGCAAGGGGCTATGTTTGACAGGCCAAATTTTCATCATCTTAACCTCTGTTGTATGTCGAATTCAGTACCGCACGTCCCTTCAGCGAAGGAGCCGCTGGTTTATTGCGATTGAGATAACCAATGTTGTTATTCCCCCACAAGGATTCGAACGGCATACCGGCCAGCATTTCCACGGTGGCGCGGGCGTGCGGGGTGGCCGCTTCAGGCATGGCGCGGCCCGATTCGCGCATTTTCGCGGTCTCTTCGCGCAGCGTGCTGTGGGTTTGTAGATTGAGCCTGAAGCGCAGGGAGACCAGGAAGCCACAGAACAGCACCAGAAGGGTTCCCACGCTCAAAATCAGCAGAATGGTGTGGCTGACTTCAGCAGGCTGGGTTTTCTGACCGCTGACAAAGCCGGACATCTGCATCACGATGCCCACCAGCATTACCGCACCGGCCTGAGACGCTTTTCGGGTCAGTGTCATGATACCGGCGAAGATGCCCTCACGACGCTGGCCGGTGATCACTTCGTCCACGTCAGCAATGTAGGTATAGGTGTTCCACGGCACATAGTTGATACCGCCGCGACCAAGACCGGCAACCGCGGAGATAAGCAGCAGCAAAGCGTAAACGTCGCTCAGCCCGGCATAATACAGCACGGCGTAGGAGAGAGAGGCCAGGCCAAACAGCACCACCACCATGCGGTAAGACGGCGCAGGCCCAAAGCGAATGCACAGCGGGATCATCCCAATCACGGCAAGGAACTGGAAGATGGCCATCGTGCCCAGCAGGTTCGATGCCATTGACGCCTCCTGCATTAGCACAAACACCACGTAATAGGTAAAGACGGCGTTGAAGACGTCCTGCGCAATGTAGCCGCCGAGGTACATGCCCAGGTGCTGACGGAAAATCTTGATGCGCAGCGTCGAGCTTAACTCCACAAACAGGCGATTCAGGCTCTGGCCCAGGGTCAGTTTTTTCTTCTCTTCTTCCGCGCGCAGGGCCGCTTCGGACCACTCCTCGCGCGGGCGCTCCCAGGTGAAGAACCAGACAAAGGTCAGCATCAGCGCGCACAGCACCGAGAAGACCAGGCTTGCGTAGAAGAATGAAATCGCGTTGTCTTTACCAAAGTGGGTCAGCAGGATCCCCGGCAGGAACGAAGCCAGGATAGCGGACATCTGCGCCATCGAAATACGCGCACCGGAGAATTTCGTTTTCTGTTTAAAGTCATCGGTCATCTCCGGGACCAGCGTTTCATACGGCACCAGAATCATGGTGTAGACGATATCGAAGACCAGATAGGTCAGCAGGTAGTACCAGAAATTCATCTCCCCAACCCACATCAGGGAGTAGCTGAAGACGCAGGGAATGCCGAGCAGAATAAAGAATTTGCGACGGCCAAAGCGTTTGCCCAGCCAGGTGGTGCCAAAGTTATCGGTTAAAAAGCCCATCAGCGGGCTGACCACCGCGTCCAGCACCCTTGCAGCAGCAAAAATAAAGGTCGCTTCAATCGGTGTGAGTCCACAGAAGGTCGTATAAAAATACAAAAGCCAGGCCGCCGTCAGCGCGGTCGTTCCCGCGCCGAGGAAATCCCCTGCCCCGTATGCAAGATAGTTTGCGAGTCCAATTTTTCGTGTTTTCATTGCCGTCAACCCTAATCAGTTTTAGGAGACCCCCTGTAAGCAAACCTCGTCCGGGAGTTTTTACACGGCTACAGTAGAATTAACGCACTGTGGAAACCTTTCTGTTTCTGCCATCACACCGCAAAGGCTGGCAAAAATGCAAAGAGTGTCATTACGTGCATCACTGATTTATAAAACAGCGTTTCTATTACTTCAAAAGGCGAGGTCATTTTTGCGAGCCCGCTATCATAAACGTTGATAACGGGCGTTGAGGCAGGCAACTAGCGGTAGTTAACGATAACGGAATTACTCTGCACCTTGAGCGCCGGGATCAACCGCCCGCCGCCCGGCACTTCCCAGATAAAGCGTAAAGGTTCTACCGCAGGTACGCCGTTAAACGCCTGGGTAGTGCCGCTCTCTCCGTCAATTTCCGTGCAACGGCTCTGGGAGCACAGACGCACCTGCAGCCCGGCAGGCGTCGGGCCAATCAGCGAGTAGTTCCACACCACCAGGCTCATCTGACCGGATACCGGTTCAGAAGGTGCCAGCGGGCGCGACGACATCGCCACGCCACGGTTGCTGAGGGTCACGCCGATGCTGCTGGCCTGCCAGCTCCCTTCGCCCGCGGCCTGCGCCACCAGCGGGAAGAGTAATAGCCCTAACCACTTACGCATTATTTACCTCCAATCGTCGCCGTCATACGAATATGGCGATTATCAGACAGCTCCAGATTCGACAGCACCACCAGCTGGTTCAGGCTACGGCGCAGGAAGCGTGACAGCAGCGGACGCAGCGCATGGTTCACCAGCAGCACCGGCGGTGCACCCAGCATCTCCTGACGCGCCAGCGCCTCCTGTGTTTGCGCCAGCAGACGGTCAGCCAGACCCGGCTCCAGCCCGCCACCGCCCTGCAGGGCCTGCAACAGCAGACGTTCCAGCGGCGTATCCAGGCCAATCACCTGCACTTCACCGGTGCCCGGGAACCACTGCTGGGTGATCGCGCGGCCCAGCGCCACGCGCACCACCGCCGTCAACTCATGCGGATCGCTTTGCAGCGGCGCGTGCTCGGCGAGGGTTTCCAGAATGGTGCGCATATCGCGGATCGGCACTTTTTCATCAAGCAGGTTCTGCAGCACCTTATGCAGGGTGGTCAACGTCAGCACGCCCGGTACCAGATCCTCCGTCAGCTTCGGCATCTCCTGGCTCACGCGGTCGAGTAACTGCTGTGCTTCCTGACGGCCAAACAGCTCTGCTGAGAACTGTCCAATCAGGTGGTTAAGATGGGTAGCCACCACGGTACTGGCCTCCACCACGGTATACCCCTGAATTTGCGCCTGCTCTTTGAGCGCGCTTTCAATCCAGATAGCGGCCAGACCAAACGCGGGATCGATGGTCTGTTCACCCGGCAGCGTACCGGCGGCTGTGCCCGGGTTAATCGCCAGCCAGCGGCCTGGATACGCATCACCGCTGCCAATCTCAACCCCTTTCATCAGAATACGGTAGCGGGCAGGCGGAAGATCCATGTTGTCGCGGATGTGCACAACCGGCGGCAGGAAGCCCATATCCTGGGCGAACTTTTTCCGGATACTGCGGATGCGGCCAAGCAGTTCGCCATCCTGCTGGAAATCGACCATCGGGATCAGACGGTAACCCACTTCCATCCCCAGCGAATCTTCCAGCTGAACGTCGTTCCAGGTGGCTTCCACGGCCTGCGTGTTCTCCGGCATTTTTACCGGTACAGGTTCTGCCGCGGGTTTCATTTCACGGCCACGCATCCACCAGGCAAGGCCCAGTAATGCTGCCGTGAACAGCAGGAAAACCAGGTTCGGCATGCCCGGCACCAGGCCGAGCAGGCCCAGCACCGCCGCCGCCAGCAGCATGACGCGCGGGTTGCTGAACAGCTGGCCAACCATCTGCTCGCCAACGTCCTGATCGGTACTGACGCGGGTAACAATAACGCCCGCGGCGGTAGAAATGACCAGCGCCGGGATCTGCGCAACCAGACCGTCACCAATGGTCAGCAGCGTATAGCTTTCAGCCGCCTGGCCCATGCCCATGCCATGCTGCAGCACCCCAACAAGCAGGCCACCCACCACGTTAATCACCATGATGAGAATGCCCGCGATGGCGTCACCGCGCACAAACTTACTCGCACCGTCCATTGAGCCGTAGAAGTCCGCTTCCTGGGTCACTTCCGCACGGCGTTTTTTCGCTTCATCTTCCGCGATAAGCCCGGCGTTAAGGTCAGCGTCGATCGCCATCTGCTTACCCGGCATCCCGTCCAGCACAAAGCGCGCACCCACTTCCGCAATACGCCCTGCACCTTTGGTGATAACCATAAAGTTGATGATAACGAGGATGACAAACACCACGATGCCGATGGCAAAGTTACCGCCCACGAGGAAGTGGCCAAAGGCCTCAACCACTTTGCCCGCCGCTGCCGCGCCGGTGTGGCCTTCCATCAGGATGATACGCGTGGACGCCACGTTCAGCGCCAGTCGTAACAGGGTGGTAAACAGCAGGATGGTCGGGAACGCCGCAAACTCAAGGGTACGCTGGGTGAACATCGCCACCAGCAGCACCATGATGGACAACGCAATGTTGAAAGTGAAAAGCAGGTCGAGGATGAATGCCGGCAGCGGCAATACCATCATCGACAGGATTAGCAGGATGAGGATCGGCCCGGCAAGGATTTGCCATTGGGTCGATTTCAGGTTGCCGGGCAGGCGCAACATTGCCACCAGATTAGCCATCAGTGTCCTTCTCGTTCATAAAATCCAGCGCAGCAGGCACCGGAAGGTTCTCAGGTTTGACAGGTCGTTGACCGCCAGCCAGACGCCAGCGTTTCAACTGCCATACCCAGGCCAGCACTTCCGCCACGGCGGCGTAGAGTTGTCCTGGGATCTGTTGTCCAATTTCCGCGTGGCGGTACAACGCACGCGCCAGCGGCGGCGCTTCCAGTATTGGCACCCGGTTTTCCGTGCCAATCTCGCGGATGCGCAGGGCGATTAAGCCCGCCCCCTTCGCCACCACTTTCGGCGCGCTCATTTTGTTTTCGTCGTACTGCAGCGCGACGGAATAGTGGGTCGGGTTGGTGACGATAACGTCGGCTTTCGGTACATCTTCCATCATCCGTCGACGGGCGGCGGCGCGCTGCATCTGGCGGATACGCCCTTTCACGTGCGGGTCACCTTCCATCTGCTTATATTCGTCACGGATATCCTGACGGGACATGCGCAGTTTTTTGAAATGGCTGTACAGCTGGAAGATGACGTCGAACCCCACCATCGGAATAATGCTGAGGACCACCAGCAGCGCGCAGAGTCCGACCAGATTCAATGCATTGCTCATCGCGGTCAGAGGCGACTCGCTGATAAGCCGCATCATTTCCGGCCAGTTGTGCCACAGGTAAAACCCCGCGGCACTGCCCATCAGCGCCGCTTTGAGGATGGCTTTAAGCAGTTCTGCCCCGGTCTGTGCGGAGAACATTTTCGCGATGCCGGACAGCGGGTTCAGTTTGGAAAATTTTGGTTGCAGCGATTTGGTGCTAAAGACCAGACCGCCAAGCATCACCGGCGAGATCAGCGCGACCAGCACCACCCCGGTAATCAGTGGCAGCAGTGCGACCATGGCCCCTTTAATAAGCTGAATAATCTGGCTGAGGATAAGGTTTGGGTCGTTGACCATACTGTGGTCGAAACGTAATCCGGCAGAGAGCATCCCCGCCAGTTTTCGGGCGAGCGACTCCCCACCCCACCAGATGATGCACACACCCACAATAAGTATCAGCAAGGATGTCAGCTCTCGGGATCGGGGGATCTGCCCTTCCTCACGCGCTTTTTCAAGTCGGTGGGGTGTGGGGGCTTCTGTCTTGTCGTCGTTCTCTTCTGCCACAGTGCATGCTCAGCCCATTACGTCACGGGTATCATGCCAGCGCAGAGGAAATCCAATGGCGGGAAAAGCCCGTTTATTCGGGCTCTTTTCGGTGATTCTGCGTTAACCGCCTCAGGCGCATGCACACCTGAGGCGGTAAGGCGTATCAGAAGCCGAGACTGTCCAGCAGGTCGTCTACCTGATCCTGGCTTGCCACAACGCCCGCTTTGGTGGCGTCGAGCTGTGGGCCATTAAGCAGGCTTTCATTCTCGCGTTTCGGACGTGCAGCCGGTTCCGGGATGTTTTCCAGCAGCACCATCAGCAGCTGACGTTCAATCTCCTGAATCACATCCATCATGCGCTTGATCACCTGACCGGTCAGGTCCTGGAAATCCTGCGCCATCATGATGTCCAGCAGCTGAGCGTTGGTGAAGCTGGTGTGGCCCGGTACATCGCCCAGGAACTGACGGGTATCCGTCACCAGCTCGCGGGCATCCGCCAGCTCGATAGGATTCTCAAACCACTCATCCCAGCGTTTGGTCAGCGCTTTTGCGCCCTTTTCCATCGCATCCTGGTGCGGTTGTGACGCTTCAACGCTGTTCAGCGCACGTTCAGCCGCTTGCGCGGTCATCTGCACAACGTAGTCCAGACGGTCACGCGCATCAGGAATCGCTTCCGCCGCTTCTGCGATTGCCTGGTCCAGCCCCAGTTCACGCAGGCTGTCACGCAGCATGCGTGTCAGGCTGCCGATGCGGGCAATGATATCGCTGGGCGAATGTTCTTCAACGGGTTTCATAGCAGGTTGCATCATAACCAACACCTCACATGCCGAGTTTCTCGAAGATCTTACCGAGCTTCTCTTCCAGGGTCGCCGCGGTGAATGGCTTCACCACATAGCCGCTTGCGCCCGCCTGTGCAGCGGCAATGATGTTCTCTTTTTTCGCTTCTGCGGTCACCATCAGCACCGGCATAGAGGCCATGCCTGCATCCGCGCGGATGGTTTTCAGCAGTTCCTGACCATCCATATTCGGCATGTTCCAGTCAGAGATAACAAAACCAAACCCGCCCGCCTGCAGTTTGTTCAGCGCATCCACGCCGTCTTCTGCTTCTTCAACGTTGTTGAAGCCCAGCTCTTTCAGCAGGTTACGCACAATGCGACGCATGGTGGAAAAGTCATCCACAACCAAAAACTTAAGCTCTTTATCCGCCATAAAATAATACTCCTGAGTCAAATACGTATTGCCTGTCCGGCACTGATTTTCGCCAGCATCTGCTGGCTTACCTGGCTAAGATCGACCACTTCGCTCACGCCACCCATATTGATGGCCTCGCGCGGCATGCCGAACACCACACAACTTGCTTCATTCTGCGCAATCGTCCAGGCGCCAGCCTGGTGCATTGCAAGCATTCCGGCGGCACCATCGTTGCCCATCCCCGTCAGGATCACCCCAACGGCGTTGCGCCCCGCATGTTTCGCCACCGAATGAAACAGCACATCCACCGACGGACGGTGCCGGTTTACCGGCGGCCCGTCATGAATTTTGATTTGATAGTTAGCGCCGCTGCGCGCCAGCTCCATATGCTTATCGCCCGGCGCGATGTAAGCATGACCCGGGAGCACACGCTCGCCATCTTCCGCCTCTTTCACGCTGATCTGGCACAGCTTGTTCAGACGCTCCGCGAACGAGCGGGTAAAGCCTGGCGGCATATGTTGAGTGATCAGAATACCCGGACTGGAAAGCGGCAATGGCTGGAGTACATGGCGAATTGCCTCTGTTCCTCCGGTTGATGCGCCAATCACCAGCAGTTTTTCCGAGCTGAGTAACGGACCCGCCTTCAGGGTTGCCGGGGCAGCCGTTGGCTTATGGGCCGCGAGCTTCGCGCGTGAGGCGGTGCGGATCTTCTCAGCGATCATTTCGCTGTAGGCCAGCATGCCTTCACGAATGCCAAGCTGGGGTTTGGTGACGAAATCCACCGCCCCCAGCTCCAGCGCGCGCAGCGTAATTTCCGAGCCTTTGCCAGTCAGCGATGAGACCATCACCACCGGCATCGGACGCAGACGCATCAACTTTTCCAGAAAATCAATGCCATCCATGCGCGGCATCTCGACATCCAGCGTCAGCACGTCGGGGTTATATTTTTTAATTAAATCCCGCGCTACCAGCGGATCCGGCGCGGTAGCGACCATCTCCATGTCGCTGTGGCTATTGATAATTTCAGTCATGATCTGGCGCATCAGCGCCGAATCATCGACAGACAATACCCTGATTTTACTCATGCTTTTTCCTTACTCAGCGCATATACCGTTTGCCCACGCAGGCTAAACTCACGCACGAGGTTGCTGAAGTTTTCCGAGTGCCCGGCAAACAGTAAACCGTCAGGCTTGAGCAACGGAACAAACCGACGCAGAATGTCCTGTTGCGTCGTTTTATCAAAATAGATCATGACGTTACGGCAAAAAATGGCGTCGAAAGGCCCCGGCACGTTGTACTGCTTATCCAGCAGGTTAACCGGTGCAAACTCCACGCAGTTCGCCAGCTCCTGGCGCACGCGCACCAGCCCTTCATGCGGGCCGGTACCGCGCATGAAGTAACGCTGAAGCTGCTGAGGCGACAACGTCTTCAGCTCATCCTGGCGATAGACGCCGTTACGCGCCTTCTCCAGCACTTCGGTGTCGATATCGCTGGCGTACACTTTCCAGCGACCCGGCGCCATTCCCAGGGTATCGGCAAGGGTGATCGCCAGCGAGTAAGGCTCTTCCCCGGTCGAGGCCGCCGCACTCCAGACGCGATATTCCCCGGTGCGACGGCGGGCGTGCTCTGCCAGTACCGGGAAGTGATGAGCTTCGCGGAAAAAGGCCGTCAGGTTAGTGGTTAAAGAGTTAATAAAAGCCTGCCACTCGGCGCTGTTCTGGTTCGCTTCGAGCATGCTCAGGTAGCGACCAAAATCATCCAGCCCCAGCGTACGCAGGCGCCGCACCAGACGGTTGTAGACCATGTCTCGCTTATGGTCAGCAAGCACGATCCCCGCACGCTGGTAAATTAACTGACATATCCGACGAAAATGCGCGTCGGACAGCGCGAGGCGCTGTGTCATCTGCAACAATAATGACGTTTGCCCTGGAGGCATTGGTGATGTCATAGCGCCTTCTTAATTACATTCAGGATACAACTGGCACGGCCTGCGACCGCCCGACTTCTGTTACTGCTTCAACGTGCTCTTTGACATTAAATACCGCGACCAGCCCGGTCAGATGATCCGCCTGACTGGCCAGCTGATCGGTTGCCGCTGCCGCTTCCTCCACTAACGAGGCATTCTGCTGCGTGACCTGATCCATCTGGCTTACCGCCTGGGCCACCTGCTCAATCCCGCGACGCTGCTCATCAGACGCCGAGGCAATTTCGCCCATGATGTCGTTCACCCGCGTAACGGAGGTGACAATCTCGTGCATGGTTTTCGCCGCCGTATCCACCAGCGCGGAGCCTTGCTGGACGCGGGAGACAGACTCTTCAATCAGCCCTTTGATCTCTTTCGCCGCGTTGGCGCTGCGGCTCGCCAGGTTACGGACTTCACCCGCCACCACAGCAAACCCGCGCCCCTGCTCACCCGCACGCGCCGCTTCCACAGCCGCGTTCAGCGCCAGAATGTTGGTCTGGAACGCAATGCCATCAATCACGCTGATGATGTCGCCAATTTTCTGCGAACTGGCGGCAATATCCTGCATGGTGCTGGCCACATGAGACGCCTGGTCGCCCCCCTTCTTCGCCGTCATCGCCGCCTGTTTTGACAGGTCTGACGCCTGGCGCGCGTTGTCGGCGTTCTGGCTTACCGTTGCAGTCAGCTGTTCCATGCTGGCCGCCGTTTGCGCCAGCGAGGCCGCCTGTTGCTCGGTACGGGAAGAGAGATCGTTATTGCCTGCCGCAATCTCTGAGATCCCGGTGTGCATGGCATAGCTGCCCTGGCGCACATCGGAGACCGTTTCCCGTAGCGATCCTTGCATCGCCTTCAGGCTGGCAAAGATCGCCGAAATTTCGTTTTTGCCATACACTGCCACCGGACGCGCCAGATCCCCCTTCGCAATGCTGTCGAAGTGGCTGCTGATGATCGCCAGCGGCTGAACAATCATCTTGCGCGACCAGAGCAGCGCGGCACCGGTCAGCAGTGCCGCCAGAATCACCACCACGGTAAAAATCACGCCGGACATGTGGTAGCTCATGCGGCTGCTCTCCCCTGCGCGCTGCACAAACTGGTTAATGTCCTGCTGCCAGGCGTTAAAGCTGTCATCAAACGCCGCCTGTGAGGCCTGCACCGGCGCGCTCATAAAGTCCGAGAGCTGGTTGTTCTCAAGCCAGGTCGCCTGGTGATCCAGATCGCTGTGCCACTGCTCAAAGTTCTTCTTCATGGCAGCTTTCAGCGCTTTCCCTTTTTCGCTGACGTCCTCCTG
Organism: Enterobacter sp. 50793107; assembly: GCF_001463365.1. NCBI lineage: Bacteria > Pseudomonadati > Pseudomonadota > Gammaproteobacteria > Enterobacterales > Enterobacteriaceae > Enterobacter > Enterobacter sp. 50793107. The sequence continues at coordinate 243,531 of NZ_LNII01000158.1, forward strand.
CGCGGTGAACGTTTTGAACTGCGCGTCGGCCTGTTTAAGGCTGTTGCGCGCCGTCGCCATCAGCGCCTTGATATCATCCGGCGGATAACTCAGCGCGGTTAAGGTTCCCGCCTTGTTCAGCGCAGTGCTTGCCTGCAACAGCACGGCACGCGTTTGTGCCAGTGCGGAGCGCTGCTGATTACTCGCCTCAACTTCCTGCAAATTCTGATAGCCATCGCGAAACGCCCAAAAAGACAACCCGTTACTGCCAACCTGCAACACACCGCAAAGGATCAGAATCAAAAACAGTGTGGTCGAGATACGAATACGATTTAACATCCACGCTCCCATCAAGCGGCAAGCAGCCGCGGTTTAAATGTCAGTCAAAATGTTTCCCAGTTTTCATCATGTCCGTTCGTCGCGGCGCGGGTACGCGTGGCCGCCGGCTCAGCGGCGGGCGCACGATACGTGGCTTGCGGGATGACCGTATTTCCAGCGAGTGAAGCGAGACGAAACGCCGAGACGGCCATCTTCAGACGGCTCGCCTGGTCTTCCAGCGCAGCGGCCGCCGCGGCGGACTCCTGCACCAGAGCGGCGTTTTGCTGTGTCACGCGATCCATTTCCGATACCGCCAGGGCAACCTGGTCGATACCACGACTCTGCTCATCAGAGGCAGAGGCGATTTCACCCATGATGTCCGTTACGCGGGTAACGGCATTCACGATGTCATTCATGGTCTCCCCTGCGCTTTCCACCAGCACGGAGCCGGTATCGACGCGGGAAACCGAGTCTTCAATCAGGGCTTTAATCTCTTTCGCCGCGTTAGCGCTGCGGCTGGCGAGATTACGCACTTCACCGGCCACCACCGCAAACCCGCGCCCCTGTTCACCCGCACGCGCAGCCTCAACGGCGGCGTTCAGCGCCAGGATATTGGTCTGGAAGGCAATGCCGTCGATCACGCTGATGATGTCAGCGATTTTCTTCGAGCTGTCGGCAATTTCATGCATGGTTTTCACCACACCATCCACCACCCGACCGCCACGCTGCGCCGTTTCGGACGCGCTTTCTGCCAGCTGAGAAGCCTGACGCGCGTTATCCGCGTTCTGCTTCACGGTGGCGGTGAGCTGTTCCATGCTGGCCGCGGTCTCTTCCAGCGCGGAGGCCTGTTGTTCGGTACGGGAAGAGAGATCGTTATTGCCCATCGCAATTTCGCTGGTGCCGGTATAGATGGCATCCGTGCCGCTACGCACGTTGGCAACGGTATCGATAAGCGAACGCTGCATATGGTCTACGCTGTTGGCCAGTTCGGTGATTTCATTCCGCCCGGAGACGGTCAGCGTTTTGGTCAAATCGCCGCTCGCAATCTCGCGGATATGGGCAATGACGCGACCCAGTGGGTTCAGCAGGCTATGGCGAATGCCGTACCATACCGCGATCAGCACAATGGCCAGCGCCAGCGCCATCACCGCCATCTGCCATTTGGCAAAGCGGTAATCATTCTGGCTTTCCGTAAAGGCCGAGTGGTAGAGATCTGCGCTGGCTTTGGCGTATTCACTCAGCGCCGCGCCGAGCGCGTTTTGCATTCCTTGTGTCGGCTGGGCGAAATAGGCGTCCATGTTGCCGCTCTCCAGGAACTGGATAAGCTCCGTCAGACCGGCATAGTAGGCGTTATATTTTTCGTCGATGTTCTGACTCACCTGCTCCATGGCAGGCTGCGGGGCGATCTTCTTAAAGGCGTCGTAGTGCTTTGCGGCATCCGCAAGGGTCGCGCGGGCATTTTTCAGCAGATCGGTTTTCGCGCTGCTCTGCTGGTTATTGGGATCCATCATCATGCGGGCGGAGGAGCGGCTCAGGTTGATACGCGTTTGCAGCATCAAATCCCACGTTGACGTGAGTTCACTCTGCTGCAGGCGCAGATCGTTTGAGGCGGCGAAACTGTCCTGATTCTGTTTTAACGACGAGAAAAAAAGCCCACCGGAGATAAGCTGAAGTAGTGCGAAAATGACCAGCACCATCATGAGCATTGTGACAACGCGGATACGGTTCAACATACAACACCTTCTCATAGATTTATTAACGGTGTTATCGGCACAGGCCACAGGAACTTTACATTTGCGAAAGGGAAAAGCGCGGGGGTTAGAACGCCACGTCAACAATCAGCGTGTCGGTATAGGTTCCGGCGGGGGGCGTGGCCTGCCCGGTCAGGACTTTGGCGGTGTAATTGTAGGTACGCAGTAATCCGTCGGTACTGACCTGGGACGACGTCGCACTGGTCCAGCGTTCGGTGCCGCTGCTGCCCCAGCGGTTGGTGGTGGCTTCTTTATAGATGTCGTAACTCATGTAGTTACTGCCGCTCACCATGCGACGAACGTTGTTCAGCGCATTGGCACCATTGTTAATCCCTATGGTATAGGTACTGCCTTTGGTGCAGGTGACGGCGATGGCCTGCGAGACGGTGGGAAAACTTTGTACCAGCGGCGCGCTGTTGAAATTCACGTCCGGGGTGGTCATGGTGCTGCAGTCGTTAGTGACGGTCATGTTGAGAAGGATCGTGGTGGTGGCCGTGCCGGTTTGCGGCGTCAGGCAAAGTCCGGCAGCGCCAACGGCACAGACGTTGTAATTAATGCTGAATGTCAGCAGCACCTGATACGGCCCGGCCGAGACGTTTTGCCCCGGCACCGTACGGAAATAGAGCGGAATGTTGTAGCGCTTCGACCCCAGCAGCCCGAGCAGCGTGTTCCCGCTCCAGGTATAGGCATTACCGATCTGCACTTCGCTGCTACCGCCACAGCCGGAGGCAGCGCACAGGCGCGTGGGTATGACATCGGTAATAGCCGCATTGTCCGTGCGCTTCAGGGTGGCGCGACTGTTGGCGAATATCGATGCCGAGGTGTAAGTCAGCGCCACCGAGTCGTTGGTAAGGAGGTTGAGGACCGTATCGCAGGCCACCACCAGCGTACCGGTGGTTTCCACTTCCCCGGTTCCGCTCAGCGCGAACGAGGTCACGCTGCCAAACGACGCATTCACCGTACTGACGGTGCAGGCCGCGCCGCTGGCACCGGAGAAGAGCAGCAAAATCACCAGCAGATAACGCGTCACCGTGCCTCCCGACATACCAGCGGCCCGTAGGTTTGCAGCCTGTGTTCCGGGTTCGCGCCAACGGTCAGCGTCGCCTGGCACCGTTTGCCCGTCGGGGTGATCACCTCCAGCGAATTGACGTCGCTAAGATTTTCCAGCCAGGCGATCCCGTCATAACCCACCACCGCGTTGCTGCGTGAGGCACGTCTGACCTGGCTGCCCACCGGAATGGCCTGTCCCTCGGCATCATGCAGAATGACGCTTGCCACCCGCTCCTGCTCCATCGGGAAGTCCACCAGATAACCGCTGTGGCGGCGGATCGCAATCCGGCGTTCGGTCTCTTTCAGACGCGTATCGGCAGGCAGATTAAGGGTGTCAATGCGGTAACTGGCCGGGTAATAGGCCGATACGCCGCTCACCAGCAGATAGCCGTTGCGATTCGTTTTGCCGACCGGCTGATTCTCATAGCTGACGGGTACATCCGGTTGACCATCAGTGCTGATCACCACAAAGGCGTCGTTGATTTTATTCGCCGCAAACAGCTCGCCGTCCATCAGCACAATGGAGCCCAGCGCCTCGCTCCACCAGGTCATCATGTCCTTTTCACCGTAGGCCCCACCCTGCACTTCGATATTATTGTTACGCCACCCCAAGGTTCCCTGCTGATAATTGTTCGCCCGCGACTGATGCGCCCATGCCATGTTCCAGCTTAACCCGCCATCGGAAGGCATGGAGTGGTTGTAGTTGATGCGCTGCGTGCTGCCTGCCTCCGGCGTGTTTTCGAAGGTGACTGCGGCGCTGTCCCGTTCCCCAAGCGGGACCTGTAGCGAGAGTGCAACCGTCCAGTCGCCCCGCTGCTGATCACGGCTTGCGGCGAGGTAAAGACTGCTCGCGCCCCACAGGTTGCGGCTCCATGAGAGGTTAAGCAGTTCTGTTTTCTGGCTGTCAAAACTCTCCACACCGATCCAGGCAGCCCCGATATTGCCGTACTGCCCAAGATTAAAAGTCAGGGAATATTGATCGGTATTGCGGCTGAAGCTGGCGACAGGCCGGTCGTTTTCGTCATAGATCGTCGGCTGGTCATAGAGGGCCAGGTTGCCAAAGCCGCGATCGCGTCGCGTATGTTGAGTGGCAAGGCTAAAATCGCTGGTGCTATACTGATAGCCCCAGGCGATCTGCCCGCCCTCATCGCCGCGCATCCGGCTTTGGGTATACGCGGTATTCACAACGCCAAAGTGCCCGAGCTTCACCACCGTCCCGGCCCCACCCAGCACCAGCGACTCCGCCCCTTCCGCGTGAGCTTCAAGGGTCAGCCAGTCCGTTACCCCGTAGCGATACGAACCGCTGCCCGCCGCCGGACCATAGTCAAAATTGTCGATCCCGTAGTTGCGCCGCAGGCTTCCCAGCGTCACCGCCCCATCGCTCAAGCCGCGTTTAAGCAGTTCGCTGGTGACATAGAACGGCAGCGTAGTGCTCACCTGCCGTCCCAGCGCATCGGTGGTGATCAGCACCGCGTCCCCGGCCCCGTTAATATAGGGCAGATTCGTCAGGGTAAAGGGGCCCGGCTGAAGCTGCGTAGAGCCAGACCGATAGCCATTAATAAAGAGATCGACCGAGGTGGGAACCGCTGCTTCCCCGGAGAATTCCGGTAGCGGCCAGGTCACCAGATCCGGGCGCAGGGAGAAGTCACGCCCGTAGCTTATCCCACCCATACGCACGCTGGAGCTCCAGCTCAGGGCATCGCTGATCACATCCCCGGCCGTCCAGGTGGTGGCGTCCTCTTCGTTGGTGACCAGCAGGGTGGTGTCATAGCGCACATATCCGGCCTGCTGGCCGTCATCGCCAGCGAAATTTTTCCGCACATAACCGGTAGAAGAGAGCGAGCCGCGTTCATTGAAGTAGCGGAACTCATGCCACAGAGAAGCCTGGCCGCCCACGTGTTCCGTGTGGTTGGTATAAAGATCGTAATTCAGCAGCGCCCCGCGCCCAAAGTGAGGTTTGCTTTGCGCGGTTTGCCCGCCAAAGGAGGTCACCCGGGAGGCCACCCATTCGCGGGGCACAGTGAGCAGCAGACGCTGTGCGGCGCTGTCGTACTCCACGCGAACCTGAGCAAGCGATGAGAGATCCACCTCGCCGGTCGGCACATGCTCCGGCGGCAGCCCGACACGCAGCAAATCGGCGCTCGAGACAAAGTAAGCGCCTTTACGCTGCGTCACGGGCACCACCAGACCGGTATCGTAGTGGTTCACTATGAGGCCAAGCTGAAAAACCACCTCATCGTTCACCGCCCGGGCCTCGGGAGGCGGCGGTAAACTGTCATCGCCGGGTTCTGCCCAGGCGCTGGTCGTGACGCAAAGCAAGATCATCATCGCCGGTTTCAGTTGACGGGCGTCGACTGCCATTGTTCATCCCTGGCGTTAATCTGCGCGCGCATCTGGTCTGGCTGCCGAATTCCGGCCGGGATGGCCCAGCTGCGGGTACTGCCCGCCAGCACGTAGCCCAGCAATCCCTCAGCAACAGGACGTTTCTGCCCGCCCTGCACCAGCGAAACCTGACTGAGCCTGACGTGTACATCTCCCCGGTTGTTAACCTCCAGGTGAGGCTGTCCGCCCTCATTTTTTACCCGCCAGCTGAGGTTGTGCGTATCCACAAACGCATGGTGCGCCCCCTCTTTGCTTGTCGGGATCCCCTGCCCATAGACAAAAAGGGGAATGGAATAACGCATCTGCAGTTTGAGGCCGATAGCCGGTTCGGCTTTGTTATCCGGCTGAGGAATTTCATCGACAATAATGCGGTAGGCCTGCTCGACCCCTACCGGAACCGTCCCCTGTTTGATAAGACGAATCAGCTGCTTGCTGCCCGCTGCGATGGTGACAATTGGCGGGCTGGCCACCACATCCTGCTGAGCACTGTAACGTTCGAACCCGCCCTCCTGCTTCCAGCGCACAATGCGTACCTGCATGGTGGTTGGGCTGTTTCCTTGATTCTGGATCCACAGCTCCGTGGCTTTGGCATCAGCCGCCAGCCACGGATCGATAGGCCATAACAGAATGGTGGCGGCGGCCTGCACCTGGCCTGCCGCCACGGCCATCACCCCCAGCAAACTTCCCAGACATATGCGCCTGAAATATGCCGTCATCGACTCTCTCCCTTTATCACCATGACAAGGTCACGGTAAGTTGATCAGAATAGGTTCCTGCCGGGCTGAACCCGGTCAATAGCGCCACGCCAAACAGCGGCAGCGCGATGTTATTGCTGTTGGTATAGGTGACCGGAATCGCCTGGTTGACCCCTATTTCGCTGTTCGCCGCAAGTGAACTGCTGCTGTAAAGCCGGTATCCCACCACGTCGTTCCCGCCGTTGCGCGTCATTCGCCGCACGGAGGCGTAATTCTGCCCGCCGTTAATACTCATACTCAGCGCCACGCCTGGCGTACAGGCGATCGAGAGTGCCCCGTTTGGTACGAAGCTGGTGCTCACCGGAGCACTCTCCACGCCGGTATGGGTACCGAAGTTCAGCGTGCCTAACAGCCCCCCACTGCCGGTGCTCACCGCGCATCCCGGCACAATGGTCGCGCTGACCTTAAATGACTGCGACGTGACGGCCATAGCGACCGGCACCAGCGCCAGCCCGAGGATCAGCGTAAAAAAAAGATGCACGATCCCCTCTGCGCAGTGGCGCAGACCTGAAAAAGCGGTCTTCATGGGCTAAGTGGGCTAATAGGTTACGCTGACATTTATGGTGTCGGTGTAGGTCCCCGGTACCACCGTAACGCTGTTTCCGCCGCCGGTAATACGCCCGTAGAGGGTGTAACTGTCCACCCCACCGGCCGTGGACGCGATCGGCAATGCCGCGTTATTCGCCACAACGTTATTAAATCCGCTGTCGCTATACAGGCTGTATGCCACACCCTGCGCCGTGTTGGTGGTGTTGATCAGATAGCGGGCGGGTGTCCCCGTCGTGCCAACGACGGTGCCCGGCGCAGTGGAGTTGGTATTCCCGGTTATCGCCACCGTGTAGCTGGCGGTTGTACATTGAATCGTGAAGGTGTTTCCGCCGCTGGCACCGGTCAACTGCGTCGTCAGGGTGGAAAAGGTTGCAGGATGGGTCCCGAAATCCAGTGTCCCGAAGTTAATGCCGTTTTGGGTGGGCGATCCATTAATCAGACACCCGTTTGTCAATGTCAGCGTCGCGCCGATAGTGCCACTACTGGTGACCGCCAGCGCCTGATGGGCGGTTGTCGCGGTTAACAGAATGCCAGCGCAGGTCAAAAGGCGTTTTCTTTTCATTTACCACCCTCCAGAAGACGTCTCCGTTCACGTACAACAATTTAGTTTTAACGTTCAAGATGTTAGCCCCGCTTAATGTTCCTCCGAGGGGGTTATTGAGAATTTAGTTTATGGTTATCGCTTCGACCACTGGCGGCCATGTCAGTCACCCCCTTGTCCGATTGACAGAGAAATGATTTTAGAAACATTGGGTTATTGATTTATAAACGGAATTTACCGAATGTTGCCTGAGGATATATCCCATTAAAGTGTGATAAGCGTCACAATATATCGTCGCAGCATTAGCAACAAAATTAATAAAATTTAAAAAGGAGTTGTATCTCCCCCCGCTTTACTTCAATTTATGTGCCGAATAATTTCCCGCGCAGTAATAAAAAATCCATATATATCTGCGCGGGCGACATCTACAGCGCATAGGGGTCTTTTTCGTGGCAAGTGCAAACAAACTTACGCTCTTCATCGTGATATTCATGCTGGCGGGTATTCTTTCAGGGGCGGCCATTCATGAATACGCATCTGCGGATGCCATCAAAACCTGGTCGGATAACATTACGCTTCTCACCGATATTTTTCTGCGACTGATCAAAATGGTGATTGCACCGTTGGTCTTCAGCACGCTGACGGTCGGCATTATGAAAATGGGCGAAACCTCGACTATTGGCCGCGTAGGCGGTAAAGCGATGGTATGGTTTATCAGCTCATCGGTACTTTCTATTCTGGTGGGGGTGTTTATTGTCACTCTGGAGCATCCAGGCAGCGGTCTGAACCTGACGATCCCCACTGAAGCAGTGGATACCGGGCTGGCCGTCGGCGGCATGACCCTGAAAGCGTTCCTCTCCCACACCATTCCGACCAGCATTGCCGGGGCGATGGCGAACAATGAAATTCTGCAAATTGTAGTGTTCTCCATGTTCTTTGGCATCGGCGGCGCGTCGCTGGGCCAGAAATTCAACGCCCCGCTGGTCGCGGCGCTGGATGTGGTATCCCATATCATGCTGAAGGTCACGGGCTACGTCATGTATGTTGCCCCGCTGGCGATTTTCGCTGCGATCTCGTCGGTGATTGCCACCCAGGGTCTCGGCATTCTACTGAACTATGCCTCCTTTATTGGCGGCTACTATGTGGCGATCCTGCTCACCTGCATGGTGTTGCTGGCAGTGGGTTACATGGTGCTGAAAAAAGAGGTGTTCCGCCTGCTCAGCATGCTGAAAGATCCGGTGCTGGTCGCCTTTACCACCAGCAGCTCCGAGGCAGCGTATCCGAAAACCCTTGAGCAACTGGAGCGATTTGGCTGTTCGCGCAGCATCGCCTCTTTCGTCCTGCCAATTGGGTATTCCTTTAACCTGGTCGGTTCGATGGTCTACTGCTCTTTTGCCTCAATGTTTATCGCTCAGGCGTACAATATTCATTTGAGTTTCTCTGAGGTTACCGTTCTGATGCTGACGCTGATGCTGGCATCAAAAGGCATTGCGGGGGTACCACGCTCTTCGCTGGTGGTACTGGCGGCGACCATCCCAAGCTTTAATATTCCGGTGGCGGGTATTCTGCTGCTGATGGGGATCGACCACTTCCTGGATATGGGGCGTTCCGCCATTAACGTGCTGGGTAACGGGATTGCAACCGCGATGCTGTCGCAGAATGAAGGGGCGCGGGAAGCTGAAGCGGAGCTGGTAGAGCAGGAAGTGTAAGAGTACAAAAGGGGTGTGGCCTGATGCCCTCACCCCACCCCTCTCCCACCGGGAGAGGGAGCAAACACAAAAAACGGCAACCTGGATTGCCGTTTTGCATTTACCTACGCTACATGGTTCGCCGCGATATCCAGCAACGCCATCTCTTCGCTGTTCAACAGCTTCTCGATGTTTACCAGAATCAACATACGCTCACCCAGCGCCCCCAGCCCCGTCAGGTACTCGGTAGACAGCGTGACCGCAAACTCCGGCGCCGGACGGATTTGGTCAGACGTCAGTGAAAGCACGTCAGACACGCCATCCACCACGATACCGACCACGCGCTGCCCCAGATTGAGGACAATCACCACGGTGTTATCGTTATACTCCACATCGCCCTGGCTGAACTTCACGCGCAGGTCAACGATAGGCACAATCACGCCGCGCAGGTTGGTGACGCCTTTAATAAACGCTGGCGTGTTCGCGATGCGGGTAACCTGATCGTAACCACGAATTTCCTGCACTTTCAGGATATCGATGCCGTACTCCTCATCGCCTAAAGTGAATACCAGGAACTCCTGTCCTGATGGCTCGCCCGCCAGTTTCGTTACATTACTCATACCGGTCATGTTCTTACCCTTTACTTAATCAGGCGGCTGTGTACGCCACACGTTGTTCACGATTTAATCCCTGAAGCGCCGACACGTCGACGATCAGCGCCACGCTACCATCACCCAGAATGGTGGCGGCAGAAATACCCGGCACTTTGCGGTAGTTGCTTTCGAGGTTCTTCACCACCACCTGGTGCTGACCAATCAACTGGTCAACCAGCAGCGCGTAGCGGCGACCCGCACTTTGCAGGATCACGACGATACCCTGCGTGGCCTCTGTTTTCGCCCCGTCGACTTCGAAGACTTTCCACAGTTCCACCAGCGGCAGGTATTCCCCACGCACTTCGAGCACCCGCTCGCCACCTGCCAGTGGGTGCAGATCTTCTTCACGTGGCTGCAGTGATTCCATTACCGCGTTCAGCGGCAGAATGAAGACTTCGTCCGCCACTTTCACCGACATACCGTCGAGGATCGCCAGCGTCAGCGGCAGCAGAATACGAATGGTGGTACCAGAACCTTGCTTAGACTGGATTTCGACGTGGCCGCCCATTTCCTGAATGTTACGCTTCACCACGTCCATTCCCACGCCGCGTCCGGAGACATCCGTCACCTGCTCGGCGGTTGAGAAACCCGGGGCGAAGATCAGCATGCCCACTTCTTCATCGGTCATGTTTTCGCTGACCGCCATCCCCTGCGAAATCGCCTTCGCCAGGATACGTTCGCGGTTAAGGCCCGCGCCGTCATCGGTTACTTCAATACAGATGTTCCCGCCCTGGTGCTCCGCAGACAAGATCAGGTTACCGACCGGGGATTTTCCGGCGGCAATACGGTTTTCCGGCAGTTCGATACCGTGGTCCAGGCTGTTACGCACCAGGTGCGTTAACGGATCGATAATGCGTTCAATCAGGCTCTTATCCAGCTCGGTGGAGCTACCCATCAACGTCAGTTCAATCTGCTTATTGAGTTTACCGGCCAGGTCGCGCACCAGACGCGGGAAGCGGCTAAAGACGTACTCCATCGGCATCATACGGATGGACATCACCGATTCCTGCAGATCGCGGGCGTTACGCTGTAACTGCCCCATGCTGGTAATCAGATCGCCGTGCGTGACCGGGTCCAGTTCGTTAGAACGCTGGGCCAGCATTGACTGGGTAATCACCAGCTCGCCGACCAGGTTGATCAGCTGGTCAACCTTCTCTACGGCAACGCGGATGCTGGTCGATTCGCTGGAGCGCGCCGCCGGTTTTTCACCACGGCCCGGGGCAGCAGCCTCTTTAGGAACAGCTTTCAACGCCGGGGCAGCAGGGGCGACCGCGGGCGCAGCAGCCTGAGCCACAGCGGCAACCTCCTCCACTGCAGCAGGCGCGTCAACGGCAACCGCTTCCGTTTCAAAGGCGATTTGATCGGCTTCGATAACAAAACACAGCACTGCCACGATGTCGTCCTGGCTGATACCGTCATCGAGCGTCGCAGCAAGGCTGTCTTTGCCTTTTACCACGTTGCTTAATGTCGCCAGGTTACCCAGCTCCTCTTCCAGCAGGTTGACTTCGTTCTCTTTCAGGCGTGACAGCACAACGCGCAGTTTCCCCGCTTTAGCGGCGGCAGGTGCTGCATCTTCAGCGGCTGGCGCATCAACAACGCTCAGTTTGGCTGCAGGAACAACGGCTGCGGCAACCTCACCTTTTGCTTCCAGCGCAAGCTGGCGCAGCGCATTGCAGATGTATTCAAAGCTGGCGGCATCAGGCTCTGCCGAACTTTTATAGGCGTCGAGCTGTTCCTGCATAATATCTTTGGTTTCCAAAAACAGGTTGATAATGTCGGTATTGAGCTGCATCTCACCGCGTCGTGCTTCATCAAGCAGGTTTTCCATTAAATGGGTGGTTTCCTGCAGGATGGTAAATCCAAATGTTCCGGCTCCGCCTTTAATGGAGTGCGCAGCGCGGAAGATGGCATTGAGCTGCTCGGAGTCCGGCGCTTCTGGCACCAAATCCAGCAAATGTTGCTCCATATCCGCCAACAATTCGTCGGCTTCATCAAAGAATGTCTGGTAAAAATCGCTAATATCCATGCTCACGCTATCACCTCGGATTGGCTGGTGGCGATGTTGGAACGGCAGCCGAAGGAACGGCCCCAGGCTGTTTTAAATCGTCCAGTGACTCATTCTGACTTTCGGCGTTTTCATGCAGGATGGCCTGCTCCGCCTGCTGGTTCAGCACTAAAAGACTGATACGACGGTTGATGGCGTCATCCGGCCCGCGGTCAGAGACACGCATGGTTGCTGCCATGCCGACCACGCGCAGTACCTTGCCATCATCAAGCCCACCCGCCACCAGCTCGCGACGCGAGGCGTTGGCACGATCGGCAGAAAGCTCCCAGTTGCTGTATCCCTTCTCGCCCGTGGCGTACGGGAAGTCATCCGTGTGGCCTGACAGGCTAATGCGGTTTGGAATACCGTTCAGCACCGGCGCAATGGCGCGCAAAATATCGCGCATATAGGGTTCAACCTCGGCGCTACCGGTTTTGAACATCGGGCGGTTCTGGCTATCAATAATCTGGATACGCAGCCCTTCCTGCACCAGATCGATCTTCAGATGCGGTCGCAGCGCGCGCAGTTTCGGGTCCGCTTCAATCAGCTGATCGAGATCGCCGCGCAGTTTCTTCAGACGCGCCTGCTCCATCTTTCTCTTCAGCTCGTCGATGTTCGGCTCTTTTTTCACCTCACCCTGCTTCTGAGTGTAATCATCGCCGCCGCCGGGGATCGGGCTGTCACTGTTAGAGATACGCGGCCCACCAGAGACCGCAGTCGCCAGCGGCGTACGGAAGTATTCCGCAATCTGAATCAGCTCTTTCGGGCTGGAGATCGAGATCAACCACATCACCAGAAAGAAGGCCATCATTGCGGTCATAAAATCGGCGTAGGCAATTTTCCAGGAGCCATGCGCACCGTGCCCATGCCCCTTATGCTTGCGCTTTTTTACGATGACGATCGGATGGGACTGGTTTTTCATGCGTCCTCAGTTGTCGTCTGTTGGTTTGGGTTTTTCACCGCACGCACGTGTTCTTCAAGCTCGATAAACGACGGACGCTCGCTGGAGTAAAGCGTTTTACGGCCAAACTCAACCGCGATCGGTGGCGCATAACCGTTGAGGTTAGAGAGCAGCGTAATCTTCACGCATTGCATCATTTTGGTGGTTTCCGCGCTCTTCTGACGCAGAACGCTGGCCAGTGGAGAGATAAAACCATACGCCAGCAAAATACCGAGGAAGGTCCCCACCATGGCGTGGGCAATCAGCGCCCCCAGCTCTGCCGCCGGGCGATCCGCCGAGGCCAACGCGTGAACAACCCCCATGACCGCCGCCACGATACCGAAGGCCGGCAATGAGTCCCCCACCAGCGCCAGGCTGTTGGCCGGCACTTCGGATTCGCTCTCGTGGGTTTCGATCTCTTCGTCCATCAGCGCTTCAATTTCGAAGGTATTCATATTGCCGCTGATGATCAGGCGCAGGTAATCGACAATGAAATCCAGCATCATGGCATCGGCAAGAATGCGCGGGTAGCTGGCAAAAATCTCGCTCTCTTTCGGGTTTTCGATATCCCGTTCCAGCGAGAACATCCCCTGCTGGCGCGACTTCGCCATCAGGCGATAAAGCAGAGCCAGCAGATCCATATACATGCTTTTGGTGTATTTCGAGCGACGGAACAGCAATGGAATAGCTTTCAGCGTCCCCTTGATCGATTTCCCGTTGTTACCAACGATAAAAGCCCCTACCCCTGCGCCGCCGATGATAATAAGTTCAGCCGGTTGATAGAGTGCTCCAAGGTGCCCGCCGGTCATCATGTAACCGCCGAAAACTGTACCGAGAACTACCAGGTAACCTAATAAGATAAGCACGACATCATCCTTCCGCTAGTGACTATGGCAAGGACGTTCAGCTCGCAGCGTTTACCGAATCCAGGATAAAAAAAAGCAGCGGTAATGGCTTACCGCTGCTGGAATCTTTCCCACACGTTCGGGTTAAACAGCTTGTTCGATCTGTTCATCCAGCAGTTGTGGAATAATATCGGCAGCATCCCGGGAAAGTTTACGTCTTTTTACTGCACGGGATGGAGGCTGACATAAACTACAGGCGAAGCTGCCTGCAGGCTGATGAGCATGGGTAATGAAATTGCCATCGCAGCAGTTGCAGCGCGACAATTCAAGCATTCCGCTCTCAACAAAACGCACCAGCGTCCATGCGCGGGTCAGCGCCAGCAGGGGACCCTCTTCCTGCTGTGGGCATTGTTCAAGGTAAAGTTTATACGCTTTGATCACGGCATCGACGCCGCTACACAAACCGGTTTTGAGAAGGTACTGCCAGGCATTACAGAACATGGAGGCGTGAATGTTCTGCTCCCAGGTCATAAACCAGTCCGTTGAAAACGGCAACATTCCTTTCGGTGGGGGACTACCACGTAACTCTTTGTACAGTTTGATGAGACGACCACGGCTCAACTGAGTTTCGCTTTCCAGCATTTGTAAACGAGCACCCAGTGTAATCAGCTCCATGGCCAACTGTATGTCACGCGCTTCCTGAACAATGCTTTTCTCGCTCATTTCTACGCTCTTTTTTTACGGGCTGCGTCATCAGGCTGGCTGATTTCGTTGAGCAAGCGGGTGGAGAGAAGAATACCGGTATGGATCTGTTGCAGATCGTCCACACGAGATTCCTGTGTCAGCCGCGTGATAGTCTGAGGATTATCGAAGCGGAACTGGCAAACCAGTTGATTCGTTTCAGCCAGTTTAACCATTTGCGGCAGGGTTAACCCGCCCAGCATGGTTGCCATCTCTTCGTTAATACCCAAACGAAACATCGCGGACGCTTTGTCCTGACTAATCAATCGCTGCGCGAGCAGTAAATATGACAGGTTGATGTCATAGATATGTTTTAGCAACTCGGATGTATGCATTTTTCCCATCCCGAATAACCAACTATTATTTTTATGCGGAAAGACCGCACCCCGTGATGTCGCCGGGAAAACACCCGGTATTTAAAAAAAAGGCTAAATGCATAGTTGAATTTAGGTTTGTATTCTGCAAAACGTGCACCAACGAAGCGCGGATGCGCTTCTTACATGTTTTATCATTTCTTACAAATAACTAAGATTTTTCCTAATTCGACGCAAACTCTACTCGTCAGTTTTGACACATACAATGCAGCCATCCTCAAATTTAAAAAAAATGTGATCCATGTCACATAATTTAAGTGAATATCATCCATAAATCCATCAGTGAGACTTGTAATTTGTTCATTTTTTAACCAATCAAGACCATTTTATATTCTTTATGGACGAATACTCATGCAGAAGTGCGAACAGAAGGCGCATGGCGATTGCTTTTTTGAGCAATAGCGACTACCGCAACAATTCACACGCTATACATCTCAGGGCCACATTTTCATTACCTATGAAAAACATACAGTTATGCTTGAGGGGTGAAAAATTTGTTTCAAAGCGTGATCATTCACATTGCGTCTATAACGCTTTAAAACGATTTAACATCACGCGCATCAAAATGTGTGATTTACGTTAAGTTGTTAATTTTTTTCATTTGCACGCGGTTTGCCGTTATTCTTCTTATAAGAATAATTAATGAATAATTATGAGAAGCTTCACACTAATGTCGTATTCACCTCTTGCAGAAGTGCTGATTTCGCGGTAATGCTGACACAGACGCGGTTTTTCAGACAGCTAAGGAGTGCGTGATGAGTTACTCCCATCTTCTTGTTTCTGTTGCAGTTTCACCGGAAAGTCACCAACTCGTTGCCCGGGCGGTGTCCATCGCCCGCCCGCATAATGCGCGCATCAGCTTAATTACCCTTGCGGCCGAACCCGAGATGTACAATCAACTGGCAGCCCCCATGCTGGAAGATATTCGTGAGGTATTACAGGAAGAAACGCAGCAATTTCTGCAGGAGCTGGTGGAGAAAGCGCAATATCCCATTTATCAGACCGTCATTGCGACAGGTGAACTGAATGCGCATATTCTCGACGTATGTCGCAAAGAGAAAATTGATTTAGTGATATGCGGTAATCATAACCAAAGCTTTATTTCACGGGCGGCCTGTGCGGCGAAATCGATAGTCGCCTCAAGCCTGGTTGATGTGCTGTTGGTGCCTCTTGGGGGTCGTTAAACCCCCAGAGGAATATCACGCCAGTTTAGGGAAAGTCGCGATCTTTTTTTGCAGAACGCCTTCATGGCTTTGCGGCTCAATATTACGCAAATCGCGAATAAAACGTGCCTGCCAGTGATTAATATCGTTCTCGCGGATCGTATCCATCATTTCCGCATGACGGGAAATACGCTCCGTCAGCGGCATCGTCAGAGCACGGTTGAGCGCGTTCGCCACATCATCCCGGTCGTAAGGGTTCACGATGAGCGCTGAAGTAAGTTCGTTCGCGGCTCCCGCAAACTGAGAAAGCACCAGCACCCCCGGATCGGCCGGATCTTGCGCCGCCACATACTCCTTTGCCACCAGGTTCATCCCGTCGCGCAGCGGTGTTACGAGGCCGACGTCAGCATAGCGGAACACCTTCATCAGGATCTTACGGTCAAAGTGTTGGTTCAGATAAAACAGCGGCGTCCAGCCCAGCTGACCGTAGCGGCCGTTGATGCGCCCTGCTTCCGTCTCCAGCTGATGACGAATATCCTGATAGGCCTGCACTTCCCCACGTGACGTAGGTGCAATCTGCGTATAGCGGATTTTACCGTGGTGCTGCGGATATTTATCCAGCAGCGTTTCATACGCCAGGAAGCGCTCCGGCAGCCCTTTGGAGTAGTCGAGACGCTCCACCGAGAAGATATTCTTCACGTGTTTCAGCTCGTTTTTAAGCTGCGCCAGCTTCGGCGGCAACGGACCAGACGCCTGCTCAGCAATCTCATCCGGCTCTATCCCAATCGGATAGACTTCGGTGTGGAACGTTTTACCCCAGGCCGTATGCGTTTTGCCCCCTTTCGTCATCAGGCGTGTTTTGCCCGATACCGAATCCAGGAACGCAATGCGGTCATTCTCAGTCTGGAAGCCCAGCAAATCGTAATCACACAGCGCTTCCAGCAGTTCTTCATGCGGCGGCAGCGCGGTAAAAATTTCCGGTGTCGGGAACGGAATATGGAGGAAGAAGCCGATGCGGTTGTTGACTCCGCGTTTTCGCAGCTCACGGGCGAAGGGAAGCAGATGATAATCGTGGATCCATAAAATATCGTCTTCCTCGATTAAAGGCAGCAGTTTATCCGCCAGTAGCGCATTGACGCGGCTGTAGCCTTCAAACGATTCTCGCTGAAATTTGACCAGGTCCAGACGGTAGTGGAACGCGGGCCACAGCACGGCATTCGAGAACTGGGAGTAGTACTCGTCATAATCTTTCTCTTTCAGGGCGAATGACGCCCAGGTGATGTTGCCGCGCGTCACCTTTTTAAGTGGTTTTTCTTCCTCACTGATGTCACCACTCCAGCCAAACCACAGCCCGCCAGCAGCTTTTAAGGCACCTAATACCCCCACCGCCAGCCCACCTGCACTGGCTTTTTTATCGTCAGGCGGTGCGATACGGTTAGAGACGACGACTAAGCGACCCATAATGGTTTCCCCCTTTGTTTTGCGCTATTTGTTGTTGTTGCTGGTTAGCGATGTCAGATATCCACTGCCAGACGCTGGCCACATTTGCCAGACGCCATTCGGCTTCAGTGTCACCAGGCCCAACCTTCACGGAGATCCCTCCGGCCTGATTCACTACACGAAACCCGGCCTCATCGGTCAGGTCATCCCCAAGAAAAACGGGCGTCCGGCCCTGGAAAGGCGGCGTTGCCATAAACGCGGCGATCGCAGCCCCTTTATTGATCCCTTTCGGTTTAAGCTCCACGACGCATTTACCCGGCTGCAGCGCCAGCTCAGGATGCGCCTGCGCGACCCTGGCGGCGAGCGCAAGCACGGCCTCTTCATGCTGCGGTGCCTGGCGATAGTGCAAGGCAAAGGCCATCCCTTTGGCTTCCAGCTCCGTGCCCGGCAGTTCAGCCAGTGCAGCAGCGAGCTGCGCCTGCAGCTTTTCGATTAATGCATCGGGGAGTGAAACGATGTGCTTGTGATCATGGATGTCGCGGCGCTCCGCTCCGTGTACACCGGCCAGCGGAAAGTGGTAAGGACTGGCGAGCAAATCCAGCTCGGCCATTGAGCGCCCTGATATCAATGCCAGTGCTCCCTCATTCATTTGCGAGAGCTGATGCAAATCCTGTAATACCGCCTCCGGGATAACCACCTGGTCGGGGTGCGGTTTTATCCCGGCGAGCGTGCCGTCGAGATCGAAAAAGAAAGCATAATGTCCGGGCAGTACAGGCGGTGCGGTTAACAAGTCAGCCACCCTGGTCCTCCTTACGGTTTACGAGAGGTAAACGCCTTTACCTCTTTCATAGCCATGTAAGTATAGACAGTGTGACGTCGCTCGCCATTTGACAACCGCCCCGCCAGCGGAACTGGCGGGGCGGTTCAGGCGTCAACTAAGGTTATTAGTTGAGCAATTAAAAGGCAGGAAGAAAGTTACACGGTACGCTTCGCTTTTTGCTTGTAACGGTCGAAAATCACGGCTGCGAGCAGGATCAGGCCACGAACCACATACTGGGAGAACGGCGAAATATTCAGCAGGTTCATGGCGTTCTCTACCGTCCCCAAAATGAGGATACCGGCCACCACATATGAGATTTTTCCGATGCCGCCCTTCAGCGAAACCCCGCCCAACACGCAGGCTGAAATGACGATCAGCTCGTACCCGATGGAGGTCATAGGCTGGCCGCTGGTCATGCGCGATGCCAGAATAATCCCCGCTGCCGCCGAGACCAGACCGGAGAGCACAAAGATAATGATCTTGGTGCGCACCACCGGTACACCCGCCAGCCGCGCCGCTTCCTCATTACCGCCGATCGCCAGGGTATTTCGGCCAAACGTGGTGCGGTTAAGCAGGAAGCCGAACAGGATCAGACAGGCCACCGTCAGCCAGATTGGCGCAGGCAACCCCAGCCAGTTCGCATAGCCCAGGGTGAAGAAGCGCTCGTCTTCAATCCCCACCGCTTTACCGTCGGAGATGATATAGGCCAGACCGCGCACAATCTGCATGGTCGCAAGCGTGGTGATCAGGGCGTTAATCTTCAGGCGGGCAATCACAAACCCGTTAACCAGACCGCTGATAACGCCCAGCAGCAGACCCGCCAGCACGCCAATCCACAGGCTTTCGGTCATGTTGATTACCACCGCCGTGGTGACGCCAGCACAGGCAATGACGGAGGCCACTGACAGGTCGAAATCGCCCGAGGCCAGACAGAACAGCATCCCGCAGGCCACCATACCGGACATGGAAATGGCCAGCCCCAGCCCTTTCATATTAATGAAGGTGGCAAAGTTGGGCACAAAGATCGCGCAGGCGACAAAGAGTGCGGCAAAGACCACCAGCATGCCGTACTGATCCCAGATGCGGCCAAAACTGAAGGCCGATTTCGATTTCGGCGCTCCGGATGTAGTAACAGAGGACATCATTAACTCCTTACTCAGGCGACAGCCTGGCTAACTTTCGGCATGGCGAGACTCAACGCCTGTTGTTCATTCGCCTGTTCATGAAGCAATTCACCGGCGATTTCGCCCTCACGCATCACAACAATGCGGTCGGCCACGCCGAGTACCTCAGGCAGATCGCTGGAGGCGAACAACACCGCCACACCGCGTTTTGCCAGCTCATAGATCACGTTATAAATTTCGTGTTTCGCCCCCACATCGATGCCGCGCGTTGGCTCATCCAGCAAAATGACCTTCATATCCTCCGACAGCCAGCGGCCTAAAATCGCCTTCTGCTGGTTGCCGCCGGAGAGATTCATGATCAGCTGTTCCGGGCCCGGGGTTTTGATGTTCAGCGAACGGATATGGTGATCGGCGTTGCTCTCCTCCCAGCCGTCGTTGATCAGGCAACCGGCGCGAATAAACTTCCGCCGCGCGGAAATATTGATGTTGTCACGTACCGAGTGCACCGGAATAATGCCCTCCGCTTTGCGGTCTTCCGGGCAGAGCATCATTCCGGCCTGGATGGCATGTGCGGGCTTCTGGATATCGACCCGCTGCCCGTCAATGGATACCTGCCCTTCGGTGATGCGCGTACCGCCAAACAGGCCTTTCATTAACTCGCTACGCCCTGCGCCCACCAGACCAAACAGCCCGACAATCTCCCCGCTGCGCACCGAGAGCGAGATCGGCGTTCGCACGCCCGGCGCTTTAACGTTTTCCAGCTTCAGGCGCTCAGGGCCGTATTCGCGTGGCTGCCAGTGATAGATATCTCCCAGCTCGCGGCCAACCATCGCCTGAACGAGCTGGTCATGATTGACCTGCTCCATATCGGTAAAGGTGCGCACGTACCGGCCATCTTTAAAGACGGTGATGGCATCGCTTAAGGCAAAAATCTCTTCCATACGGTGCGAAACATACAAAATAATGCGGCCTTCTTTACGCAGCTCGCGGATCACCCGGAACAGGTTTTCGATTTCACGCGCGGAAAGCGAGCTTGTCGGTTCGTCGAAGGCAATGATCTTGGCGTTACGCGCCAGCGCCTTGGCAATTTCTACCATCTGCCACTGGCCGATGGAGAGATACTTCAGTGGTGTCTGGGGATCGACATCCAGACCCAGATGTTTCAGCTGCAGCCCCGCTTCGTAATTAAGTAGCGACCGGTTTACCACGCCGCTTTTGTGCGGGAGCTGGCCTAAATAGATGTTTTCCGCCACCGTCATCTCAGGGATCAAATGCAGTTCCTGATAGATGATGGCCACCCCGGCGTTGAGCGCAGCGGTGGTATCAGCAAACGCCACCTCTTCGCCGCGAATGGCCAGCGTGCCGGTGGTTGGCATATAGTTGCCGCTGAGGATTTTCAACAGCGTGGATTTTCCGGCGCCGTTTTCGCCCATCAGGGCGTGAACCTGACCGGCATAGCAGTCGAAGCTGATATCGGTCAGCGCGTTAACACCGGGGAAGGTTTTCCCGATACCGCGAAAAGAGAGATACGGATCAGACTGTCGCATAACGTCTCCGTGATTCCTGTAGTGTGTACGTCTGGCCCCTCGCGGTTCGCGAGGGGCACAATCACCGCGTATTACTTACCGCCCAGTCCTTTTTTCGCCAGCTCCTCTTTGAAGTTGTCGCGGGTGATCAGCACCACGTCGGTCACTTCAGTAAACTTCGGCGGTTCCACCCCTTTGGTAACCCAGTTGTAGAGCATTTCGCTGGATTTATAGCCGTGTACGTCCGGGCTTGGCAGCAGTGAGCCGTAGAAACCCGTCGCCTGCGCTTTAGAGAGCTCACTCACCGCGTCAACGCCGTTGATGCCGATACCGATCACATCAGGCGCTTTGAAGCCCTGACCTTCCGTTGCGCGTACGCCGCCCAGGACGGTGTTATCGTTCATGCCGACCACCAGCCAGTGTTTCACCTCTGGATGTTGAACCAGCATGGAGTTGGCGGCGTCGAAGGCCCCCGGAATGTCGTTGGATTTTGTCGGCACTTTATAGATCTGTTTTTCCGGGAAGCCGGCCGCTTTCAGCGCGTCCATTGACCCGGTGGTACGACGGCGGGCGGTATCCAGCTCGTCGGCGGTGATGGCCATCACGGCGGTATCTTTCACATCCCAGCCGCGTTTCTGCATCTCTTTATAGAGTTCCTGGCCCTGACGTTCGCCAATTTTGGTGGCCGCCATCATCACCAGCGGCACGCTGTCCATCGGTTTGCCCTTGGCGTTGACGAACTGATCGTCAACCGCAATGACCTTCATGTCGTAACCGCGCGCTTTGGCTGCAATTGCAGAGCCCAGTTTGGGATCCGGCGTACAGATAACGAACCCTTTCGCCCCGCTGGCCGCCAGGCTGTCGATAGCGTTCAGCGTTTTTTCACCGTCAGGCACGGCGATTTTAATGACTTCAAATCCTAAATCTTTCCCGGCCTTATCGGCGAATTTCCATTCGGTCTGGAACCAGGGTTCTTCCGGCTGTTTTACCAAAAAACCGAGTTTTAAATTCTCAGCGATAGCGGATTGTGACATAACGGCAGCCAGACCGATGGCCGCCAGCGCTTTAGTAAATTTGTGCATGGTAAACTCCAGCATTAGCGTTCTTTTCTGTAGGGAATATTTGCGTACTTCTTATTTAATCGGACTTAAAACAAGGCATTAGCGCTTACCTCGTCATAAGCGTTAGTGCTGATGATAGTTTTAGCGGGAAATTAATCATCCATAAGAGAGCGCCATCACACCGCAGAATTACAGTAATTGCGTACATAAATTCAGCGAAAAATGACATAAAAACGGCAGTATTTGTCGGACAAATGAAACCGAGATAAGCAGAATTATCCATAAGATCAGCTAAGAAATCCCTGATACCCAAACCCCCGCGCTCCGGGCGCGATCGCGGTACGGCGTTACCATCATCGGGAACTGTGTAGCACTGGCGTTGCCGCAAAATATATTTTATGGCGTTATTCTGCGAAAATTGATTTAGCGCAATTTAGTCGGCGCATCATATATTTGAAATAGTTAATCCTGAATTAACTATTTCTCAGAGCATTATTCCAACTCACTATTCCCAGTGGGTAAATATCGATATTAAAATAGGTAAAAACTATTAATTTCAAGGCATTAGATAAATCTTATTTTATAACAACATGTTGTTATTTTTGTACTATATTAAATTTTGTAATGTATGGTAAAACGCACCAATTAAGAGTTTTCTTAAACACCGAGCAGGGGTATGCTTATTTATATCGAACACAGGAAGTGATTATTCGGTCGACTTTTGTCACTGCAGAAATGCTTTTCTGCCACTTACTCGTCTTAACCTGCCCGTTCAGGTTTTGTTACGGACATCACACTAACAGTCTATAAGGATATTGGTATGACTACCCAAACGATGATGCAAAAACTCAATGCGCAGATGAACCTGGAGTTCTATGCGTCGAATCTGCACCTCCATTTGAGCGAGTGGTGTTCTGAGAACCGTCTCAACGGTACCGCCACTTTTTTTCGTACCCAGGCACAAAGTAACGTCACCCATATGATGCGCGTCTTTAACTTTATGAAAGGCGCAGGGGCAAATCCTATCGTCAAAGCCCCGAATGCAATTAATGGGCACTACTCCTCGCTGGAGGAGTTATTCAGGAAAACACTTGAAGAGTATGAGCAACGCTGCGCCACGCTGAATAAACTGGCGGATGAAGCCAGAGCACAGCATGACAGCGCAACACTGCAGTTCCTGCGCGATATGGACAAAGAGCAGCAGCAGGACGGCATTTTGCTTAAAGCACTGGCGGATGAGCTCCGCAACGCGCAACAGTCCGGGTTATGCCCGGAACAGACCGACCGTCACCTGCTCGATCTGGTAACAGTACAGCACCACTAAGCTTTTCGCCTGCTCCCGTTCGGGAGTGGGCCTCTTTTTCACAGCCAACCTCCTGCTTTTTAAAAGATTTAACAAATCAGATCTCGCTCTCAATGATTATCCATACAACATGTAATGATTTATTTAATTACATAATTAATGACGAGGGAGCATCATGATCACCATTGAGTTTATTGTCATCCTCCTGTGCCTGCTGACAGGCACGCGTTTTGGCGGGATGGGACTGGGGCTGATAAGCGGTATCGGTCTGTTTATTTTGACGTTTATCTTTGGTCTGCAGCCCGGTAAACCGCCGGTTGATGTGATGCTGACCATCCTCGCTGTGATCGGGTGTGCGGCCACCCTGCAGACGGCAGGCGGGCTGAATGTGATGATGCAATTTGCCGAGCGCCTGCTGCGCAAGCATCCTCAGCACATCACCCTCCTCGCCCCCTTTACCACCTGGATGCTGACCTTTCTCTGCGGTACCGGCCATGTGGTGTACACCATGTTCCCGATTATTGCCGATATCGCCCTGAAAAAAGGGATCCGCCCGGAACGTCCGATGGCCGTGGCGTCGGTGGCATCGCAAATGGCGATCACCGCCTCCCCGGTCTCCGTTGCCGTGGTGTCGCTGATTTCCATTCTGGCCGCCCAGCATGGCATTGGACACGCGTGGGGGATCCTTGAAATTCTCGCCGTGTCAGTTCCCGCCTCGCTGTTCGGTGTGACCATTGCCGCCCTGTGGAGTTTACGCCGCGGGAAAGATTTAGCTGATGACATGGAATTCCAGGAAAAGCTGAAAGATCCAAAACAGCGCGAGTTTATCTACGGCGGAACCGAGACGTTGATGAATCAACGTTTTCCGAAACAGGCCTACTGGTCAACGTGGATTTTCTTCGCCGGGATCGCGGTGGTGGTACTGCTCGGGGCATTGCCTGAACTGCGTCCGGCATTTGATGTGAAAGGCAAAATGACGGCGCTGTCGATGAACCTTGTCATTCAGATGATGATGCTCATTGCGGGTGCGGTGATGCTGGTCACCTGCAAGGTCAATGCAGCGACCATTTCTAACGGCGCGGTCTTTAAAGCCGGAATGGTGGCGATTTTCTCGGTGTTCGGCGTCGCGTGGATGAGTGATACCTTTTTCCAGGCGCATCTCGACGAGCTAAAACTGGCGCTGGAAGGGGTCGTGAAAAGCCATCCGTGGACCTACGCCATCGTGCTTTTCCTGGTCTCTAAACTGGTGAACAGCCAGGCGGCAGCGCTGACGGCCGTGGCGCCGATGGGGTTAATGCTGGGTATCGATCCGAAAATGCTGATCGCTTTCTTCCCGGCGTCGTATGGCTATTTTGTTCTGCCTACCTACCCAAGCGATTTGGCCTGCATCGGGTTTGACCGTTCAGGGACAACTCGTATCGGCAAATTTATTATCAACCACAGCTTTATTCTGCCGGGGATAATTGGCGTGAGCTGTGCGTGCGCGGCGAGTTATCTGCTGGTACAGACTTTCTTTTAAACGCTTTCGGGCGACAGGCACTGTCGCCCTTCTCACGTTGCGCGCTATCAGTGAGATTCACTCTGCGGCGTGAATCTCAGCTCAATCAGCGCGATGGCTTTCTGGATCGCCCGAAGCGTAACCGGGTCAGCCGCAGCGGGATGGCTGGAAAAATCGATGTTTTTCAGCTGGGTAGACATCTTCTCACGCACTTCCACCGGCGCGATAACATCTAAGACATCAAGGATCTGTTTGATGACCAGCTGGCATGCGACAACATCAGATACCAGTTCCTGATCGGCGCTCAGGTTTTGAGACATGGGGTTTCTCCTTATTCAAAGGCCGCCATAGTAACAAAACACGCCCCCTTTCATCTCCCTTCTGGTGGTTGCAGGCATAAAAAAACCTGCCGAAGCAGGTTTTTTTATCAGAACATCGCGCCAGGCGGCACGTCTTTGAAGGTGTTGCAGTAGTTAGCCCACATGCTTTTGAGGATTTTGCGCAGTTTCATTGTGATGCTCCATTAACTTGTTATACAACTTTATCGTCAATGTGCCTATAATATGACCACTATCACAAAAATCAATATTTTTGTGACTCACATCACAATTTTTTCTGTATTCAACTACGCGTGTTAGCCGACAATCTCGCGCACGAAAGCCTCGATCTCTTTGTCCTGACAGTTTTCAAAGAAGCACTGCTGGAAGCGCTGGCCGGAAACGGCGGTTTTTACCAGCTCAGGATCGATTGCCCGCAGCGTGTCCAGATAGTTCTCTTTGACCACAGCCGCTTTCACCTGATTCAGGATCCCCGCATTACGTACCTGAGGCTCTTTGCGCTCTGGCGGATAACCTTCTCCCTTGCGGCCGGTGAACGCTTTTTCGAAGATAAAGCGAACGTTCAGCTCTGCACCCCAGCCGAAGCCTTTGGCAAACGGCAGGGCAAGCGCGTTACCGTTGTTAATCTGGGCGAAGAGAAACGCATCTGCAGGGTCGATACAGTAACCGCAGATCACGCCCGGGTGGATGTTCAGCGACATCAACGCCCCCTGGCCCGTTCCACACCCAGTCACCACAAAATCAACGGCCTTCGCATTGAGCAAAATGCTCGCCATGATCCCCAGATGGATATAGGTCAGATGATGGTCGTTCTCATCGCTCATGCCAACGTTATACACCGGGAACCCTTTTTCATCGGCGACCGTTTTTAACTCTTTCAGAATCACTGGATTTTTTGCGGCCTGGCTGTTTTCCATCATCAGTGCGATTTTCATTGTCTCTCTCCTGAATGCGTTGCGGGCGAGCCCATCATGGATACCTTTTCATCTTCACCCTACTATCACACAAACGCACTTTCAAATTAAATGAAAGATTGTTTTAAAAAACCAAAGAGGACTCACATTTTTGTTGATGACAGGTCTGAGCCCGGCCCGTTGCAAAGAGAAAGGGCAGATTGTCCGGCTATTCAGGGCATTGCGGCGGACAGCGAGCGGTACGATAACGTATTTCCCTCCACTCAGAGCGAACCATGAAAAGAGTCTTCGTTGTCGGCACGGTCCTGCTGCTCGCGGGATGTAGCATCAACCGCCAGGCACAGGTGAGCAGTCTGGATGCGCCAAATGGCATAGTCCGCCTCGACTATGGTCAGGCCGCCCTACAAAACGCCTGGTCTGATGAATATGTGAATAACGGCACCGCAACCAAAGCGTGCCAGGGCATGGGATATGCCACCGCCTCCTCCTATGGGCAGCCCATTAAAACCTGCACCCTGATTAGCGGCTCACTGTGTCTGAACGAGAGCGTGACTATTCAGTACAAATGCATGGGTTATGCTGTTAAACCAGCCACCAGTAATCCGTGGTATTAATCTGTGCTGCCAGTTTTGGCTGGCAGCTCGTTAAAATAAATAATTCTCATTTATAAATATAAATATCGCCAATGCGTTTTATTCCCATTCGTATTTTTAAATAAACAAATATTTATTTTACGTTTTGCATATAATTAAATAACAAATTATAGTGTCGCTCATTGTGAACCAGAAATAATAAACCGGAGCGTCACCATGCTGAAAACTGAAATGATCGACAAGCTCAATGCACAAATGAATCTTGAGCTTTTTTCCTCCCTGCTCTACCAGCAGATGAGTGCCTGGTGCAGCTATCACAGCTTTGAAGGTGCCGCCGCGTTCCTGCGTCGTCACGCTCAGGAAGAGATGACCCACATGCAGCGTCTCTTTGATTATCTGACAGATACCGGCAGCCTGCCGCGCATTGATAACGTGGCATCACCGTTTGCGGAGTATGGCTCACTTGATGAACTCTTCCGCGCTACCTACGAGCACGAGCAGCTGATCACCCAGAAAATTAACGAACTGGTGCATGCGGCAATGACCAGCCAGGATTATCCAACCTTTAATTTCCTGCAGTGGTATGTGGCCGAACAACACGAAGAAGAGAAACTGTTTAAATCGGTTCTGGATAAATTATCGCTGGCCGGTAAAACCGGTGAAGGTCTTTACTTTATTGATAAAGAACTCTCTACGCTTGATACCCAGAATTAATATCGATACGGCGCTGACTTTCAGCGCCGTATTTTTTTACATGCAACCTGCGCAACTGGTGCAGCGCCAGTCATACGGATTTACGGCCTGGAAAAAGTACCGGTAGTTTGCCGCCTCAAGCGGGATCCCGGCGTCGAAGAATAAATCCGTCAGCCAGTCCACGTTTTCGATTATCCACTCATCCTCTTTTAACCCCTGTGCAAAGGTCTCATCCTCAGGATCGATAATCGAATAAATCGCCCATGTGCCCATATCCTTTTCACGTCGGGATTCCGGCAACGTCAGCGCCGTATTCTGCCAGCTGATGATCCAGTGGCCGTGACATAGCAAATTGCCTCCCCGGCTCCAGGCCGCTGTGAATGGATTTTCCCCCGCCATCAGACCCTCATTTTATTTTATGTTTTGCAATTTTTGTTTAAATTACGCCTGATTTTCACGCGATCCTATTGTCCTTATGAAGTAGCCTTACACCTCCGAAGGATCAGAGAGTTACCTGAAGAGCCTCGCCCGGCTAAAATCGTAAAGTTAAAGTTACACTTCTTGTAACGGTGATTTGACGAAATACGGCTTTTCCCTTACTCTGCGCCGCAGATTTTGTCGCGATCGTGAAGCGTTGTAGAGGAAAGCGTGAAAAACAGAACCCTGGGAAGTATTTTTATCGTCGCCGGAACGACGATTGGCGCAGGAATGCTGGCGATGCCGCTGGCCGCCGCGGGCGTCGGATTTGGCATGACATTACTGCTGCTGGGTACGCTCTGGGCATTAATGTGTTACACCGCGCTGTTGCTGCTTGAGGTTTATCAGCACGTCCCCGCCGATACCGGGCTGGGTTCGCTTGCGGCACGCTATCTGGGCCGTTACGGACAGTGGGTGACAGGCTTTAGCATGATGTTTCTGATGTACGCCCTGACCGCTGCATATATCAGCGGTGCCGGGGAATTGATCGCTTCCAGCGTCAACGACGGGTTCGGTGCTGACATTACGCCAGCGACGGGGGCCATCTTCTTTACGCTCATCGGCGGCGGCGTGGTCTGTGTGGGCACCTCGCTGGTCGATCTGTTTAACCGTTTTTTATTCAGCGCCAAAATTCTTTTTCTGATTGTGATGCTGGTTCTGCTGGCACCGCATGTTCATAAGGTTAACCTGCTGACGCTGCCGCTGGAAAAAGGCCTGGCGCTTTCCGCGATCCCGGTCATTTTTACCTCATTTGGCTTCCACGGCAGTGTGCCAAGCATTGTCAGCTACATGAACGGTGATATTCGCAAGCTTCGCCGCGTGTTTGTTATCGGTAGCGCCATCCCGCTGATTGCCTACATTTTCTGGCAGCTGGTGACGCTGGGCAGTATCGACTCTTCCACCTTTATTGGCTTGATGGCGGAACACGCCGGTCTGAATGGTTTCTTGCTGGCGCTGCGTGAAGTGGTAACTTCTCCACACGTTGAGCTGGCGGTGCATCTGTTTGCCGATCTGGCGCTGGCCACCTCCTTCCTGGGCGTGGCGCTCGGTCTGTTTGATTATCTGGCAGATCTGTTCCAGCGTCGCAATTCCGTCACCGGCCGCTTACAGACAGGGGCGATCACCTTCCTGCCTCCGCTGGCCTTTGCCCTCTTCTACCCGCGCGGGTTTGTCATGGCGCTGGGGTATGCGGGGGTGGCTCTATCCATCCTTGCCCTGCTGCTCCCTTCTCTGCTGGCGTGGAAGAGCCGCCAACAGCATGCCCGGCAAGGGTACCGGGTGGCAGGTGGAAAGCCGCTGCTGTGCATTGTGTTTGCCTGCGGGGTCGTCATTATTCTGGTGCAATTTTTAATTGCGGCGGGAATGCTGCCGGAAGTGGGGTAAAAAAAAGGGGCTATCGACAGCCCCTTTTTTATCAGTGTAAGCAACAGCTCTTAAACTTCTTCCCGCTGCCGCACGGACACGGATCGTTACGCCCGACCTTTGTGCCGTTAACAATCGGTTTCTTCGCTTCCGGTTGCTGTGGGTTAGCAGACCAGTAGTCGTATAAGCGCAGCGCCGCTGGCTGGATACGCTCAATGCTGGCGATGTACTCCTCTTCGCTCAGCGCGTCCAGCTTCTCGCTGTTCTCTTCTGAGCCGTGAAGCGCGATGACATCCAGATCCGCTTTCAGCTCTTCTGGCAGTGCAGACCAGTCGGTCAGCGACACGCCGCGCATATAGCCATAACACCACTCTTCCACAACGGTGTAGCTCTGGCCGTCCACGTCGTTATAACCAAACATCGGCTCAAACTGATCCGGGTATTCGCTCAGGCGCTCAGCAATGTCGTTCATATGCTTAAAGCAGAGATCGATAAAACGGTTCATTTCTCGATCGTTTTTCCAGCGCGGGATATATTTCTCGCCGCCCCATACCGCCACCAGCCAGGTGTCTGGCTCGACAACCACGGGGCCGGAAAGCACTGCCGTAAGCATGCCGTCCAGTTCGGACACGTCAATCACGGACGCATCGTCATGACCGTAAGACATTAACGTCTCTTCCAGCCACGCCATTTCGCTTTCATTTAATGGGCCTTCAGTCATTGCTGACACTCCTGATCAAAAAGGAAAGGATCCTAGCACATATCGTACGCCTTTCCCGGCGGAAGTTACGGGAATTATTGCTGCAAAAACGTGCAAATCGTGACCCTTGCACAACTTATGGGCTTTATTGTTAACGAGATGTGATCTCCGCTGTAATTTCAGTGCGTCCCGCAAGGCTGCGTACAACGGCGCTCTATACTCAACATGTCGCAACGCCGTCAACAGGTTAACCATTCTGGCAACGATTTTGCTTAATCTTCAGCACGCGACACTGCGCATGGAAACCTCGCCGTATTAAGCAGGATGCTGACCGTATCTTGTTCGTAACATCATTTTTCTCGCTCGTGTTTTTGATTGGCTGCGCCGTCGGGCGTTCGGGTTTACACCGTGGTGCAAAAACCTCATTGCTAAGGAACACAATAATGTCGCTGAAATTAATCAGAACTCCTCTTTCTCTTGTGTTGGCCGGTTGTCTGGTGACGGCATTTTCCGCCCGGGCAGATATTGTCATTGGCGTGGCCGGGCCATTTACAGGCCCCAATGCCACCTACGGCGATCAGTACTGGCATGGCGCAACACAGGCAGCAGAGGACATTAACGCCGCAGGCGGGATCAACGGTGAAAAAATTAAGCTGGTTCAGGGAGATGATGCCTGCGAGCCCAAGCAGGCCGTTGCCGTCGCCAACCGTTTAGTCGACCAGGATAAGGTCAACGCGGTGGTCGGTCATTTCTGCTCCTCGTCCACCATGCCCGCCTCTGAGGTGTACAGCGACGCGGGGATCATCGCCATCACGCCTGGCTCCACCAACCCGCAGATTACCGAGCGCGGCATGAGCGATATGTTCCGCATGTGCGGCCGCGATGACCAGCAGGGTCAGGTCGCCAGCGATTTCATTATCGACAAGCTGAAAGCCAAACGGGTGGTGATCATTCACGACAAAGACACCTACGGTCAGGGGCTAGCGGACGCCACCAAAGCCGCACTGGCAAAACGCGGCGTGCAGGACGTAATGTACGAAGGGTTATCCCGCGGTGAAAAAGACTTTAACGCCCTGGTCACCAAAATTGGGGCGCAAAAACCGGACGTCGTCTTCTTCGGGGGCTGTCACCCTGAAGCCGGCCCGCTGGTTCGCCAGATGCGTGAACAGGGCGTGCAGGCAAAATTCTTCTCCGGCGACTGTATTGTCAACGAAGAGATGGTGACCGCGGCGGGAGGCCCCCAATATACCAACGGCATCTATATGACCTTCGGTAAAGATCCGCGCCTGATCCCGGACGGTAAAGCGGTAATTGAGAAATTCCGCGCCGGTAAATTCGAACCGGAAGGATACACCCTCTACTCCTATGCCTCCGTGCAGGCTATCGCCGCGGCATTCAAGGCGACGGGCGGCAAGGACTCAGCCAAAGCCAGCGAATGGCTGAAGGCTAATTCCGTCGATACGGTGATGGGCAAAAAAGCCTGGGACAGCAAAGGCGATCTGAAAGTCTCTGACTACGTGGTGTATCAGTGGGACGACAAAGGAAAGTATAAGGAAGTGCCGTAACGGGACGGAGTCACGCTCAACGTCGGCAGGGCCGCCTGCCGACGCAAACAACACATCAGGCTGCGCGGTTTATGCGGCCGTTATAAAGAGCGCGCTAAGATGAGTACATTCTTCCTGCAACAGTTAATTAATGGCTTAACGCTGGGCTCCGTCTACGGTCTCATCGCCATCGGTTATACGATGGTGTACGGCATCATCGGCATGATTAACTTCGCCCACGGCGAAGTGTATATGATCTCTGCCTATCTCTGCGCGATTGGCCTGGCGCTGCTCTCCTTCTTCGGCCTGCAGTCGTTCCCTCTACTGATCCTCGGCACGCTGGTATTCACCATCGTGGTCACCGGAGTGTATGGCTGGACCATCGAGCGCATTGCCTATAAACCGCTACGCAACTCCACCCGTCTGGCACCGCTGATCTCCGCCATCGGCATGTCGCTTATCCTGCAAAATTACGCGCAACTGAGCCAGGGGCCGCGTCAGCAAGGGGTTCCCACCATGCTGGACGGCGTGATTCGTCTGCATCTGGGAGAGGGGTTCGTGCAGATTACCTATACCAAAGTATTCATTCTGGTCGCCTCCTTCGCCGGGATGCTATTGCTCACCTGGATTATCAGCCATACCCGGCTGGGACGCATGTGTCGTGCGGTACAACAGGATCGAAAAATGGCCTCCATTCTGGGGATAAATACCGACAGGATTATTTCTCTGGTATTTGTCATCGGCGCGGCAATGGCCGGTCTGGCGGGGGTGCTCATTACCATGAATTACGGCACCTTTGATTTCTACGTCGGGTTTGTGATTGGTATCAAAGCCTTTACCGCCGCGGTGCTAGGAGGGATCGGCTCTTTGCCCGGCGCGATGCTCGGCGGGCTGATTCTGGGGGTGGCCGAAGCTCAGTTTTCCGGCATGGTGAACTCGGACTACAAAGATGTGTTCTCGTTTGGGCTGCTGGTCATGATCCTGATTTTCCGCCCTCAGGGGCTGCTCGGCCGCCCTGTCGTGGCCAAAGTGTGAAGGAGAAAACGATGACATCACACGGTTTCTCCCTCAAGCGCTGCCTGCTGGACGCGATGTTTTCCGGGCTGATCGCATTGATTATTTTTGGCCCAATTGCGGGCGTGGTACTGGACGGGTATAGCTTTAACTTTGCCGGACAGCGCCTGGCCTGGATGGTTGGCACGGTGATGGTTGGGCGTTTTCTGCTGAGCGCTTTTTTAAGTACCGCTGCCGGGGCCCGCTTTCAGGCGCGGTTCGAAGCCGACAGCGCGGGGGTATATGTTCGCCCGCCGGAATACAAAAGCCGTCTGCGCTGGGTTATTCCTCTGGCGATCGCCCTTGCGATCTGCTTCCCGTTTGTCGCCACCAAATACCTGCTGACGGTTGCTATCCTCGGGCTGATTTACGTCCTGCTCGGCCTCGGCCTGAATATCGTCGTGGGTCTGGCCGGACTGCTGGATCTGGGGTATGTCGCCTTCTACGCCATCGGTGCTTACGGGCTGGCGTTGGGGTATCAATATCTGGGACTCGGATTCTGGAGCATGCTGCCGCTGGCGGCAATTATGGCTGCGGCTGCCGGTGCCCTGCTCGGCTTCCCGGTGCTGCGCATGCACGGCGACTACCTGGCGATTGTGACGCTCGGGTTCGGGGAAATTATCCGTCTGGTGCTGAACAACTGGCTAACCTTCACCGGCGGGCCTAATGGCGTGTCAGCGCCGCCGCCTACGTTTTTCGGACTGGAGTTTGGTCGACGCGCCAAAGAAGGTGGCGTGCCATTTCATGAATTTTTCCATCTGACGTACAACCCGAATATGAAGTTTATCTTTATTTACGCGGTGCTGTTTCTGGTGGTGCTGCTGGTGCTTTATATCAAGCATCGCCTGACACGAATGCCAATTGGCCGGGCATGGGAAGCCCTGCGGGAAGATGAAATCGCCTGCCGCTCCATGGGCCTCAACCATGTGCTGGTTAAGCTTTCGGCCTTTACGCTGGGCGCGTCAACGGCCGGGATTGCGGGCGTGTTCTTTGCCACCTATCAGGGTTTTGTGAATCCAACCTCATTCACCTTTTTTGAATCTGCGCTGATCCTCGCCATCGTGGTACTGGGCGGCATGGGCTCTACGCTCGGAGTCGTGCTGGCAGCCTTTGTGCTCACCGTGACACCCGAGCTGTTGCGCAGCTTTGCTGAGTATCGCGTCCTGCTGTTTGGCATGCTGATGGTAGTGATGATGATCTGGCGTCCGCGCGGGTTGATCCGCATTAACCGCAGCGGGTTTGCCGTGCGTAAGGGCGTGGCGCCATGAATGGAACGATTTTAAGCGTAGAGCACCTGATGATGCATTTTGGCGGGATCAAGGCGCTTAATGACGTCAATCTCGACGTGGAGCGCGGTTCAATTACCGCCCTTATCGGCCCAAACGGCGCTGGCAAAACCACCGTCTTTAACTGCCTGACCGGCTTCTATAAAGCGTCCGGCGGGAACATTCTGTTTAATGCACGCAACAGAACGACCAACGTCATTCAGGTACTCGGGCAAAAATTCCAGCCGGACGACTGGATTCACCCTGCACAGTTGGGGCAGCGCCTTTTCTATAAGATGTTTGGCGGGACGCATCTGGTTAACCGCGCCGGGCTGGCACGCACCTTCCAGAACATTCGTCTGTTCCGCGAGATGTCGGTCGTGGAAAACCTGCTGGTCGCACAGCATATGCGCGTTAACCGTAATTTGCTCGCCGGGATCCTCAATACCCCCGCTTACCGACGGGCAGAGAGCGACGCCCTGGACAGGGCCTTCTACTGGCTTGAGGTGGTGGATCTTGTGGAGTGTGCCAATCGCCTGGCGGGCGAGATGTCCTACGGCCAGCAGCGGCGTCTGGAAATCGCGCGCGCCATGTGCACCGGACCAGAGATGATCTGTCTGGATGAACCCGCCGCCGGGCTCAACCCGGTTGAAACGCACAAGCTGAGCAACATCATCCGTTTTCTGCGCGACCATCACGGCATTACGGTACTGTTGATTGAACACGATATGGGAATGGTGATGGAGATTTCGGACGACATCATTGTGCTCGACCATGGAGACGTCATCGCCAGGGGAAAACCCGAGCAGATCCAGCATGATGAAAAAGTGATCGCCGCGTATCTGGGCACCGATGAAAGCGAGGTCAATCTATGAGCGAACCGATGCTGGCCTTTCGCGAGGTGGACGTGTTTTACGGCGTGATCCAGGCGCTGAAACAGGTAACCCTTGAAGTAAACAAAGGGGAGACCGTGGCGCTGATAGGCGCTAACGGCGCGGGTAAATCGACATTACTGATGTCTATCTTCGGCCAGCCGCGTATTCGCAGCGGGCAGATCGTGTTTTGCGGAGAGGACATTAGCCATAAATCGACCCACTATGTCGCCTCCGAAGGCATTGCCCAGGCGCCGGAAGGACGACGCATTTTTCCCGATATGACCGTGGAGGAGAACCTGCTGATGGGGACCATCCCCATTGGCAGCCAGTTTGCAACGGAAGATATGCACACCATGTTTGACCTCTTCCCTCGCCTCAAAGAGCGGCGTAAACAGCGCGCGATGACCATGTCCGGCGGGGAACAGCAGATGCTGGCTATCGCCCGGGCGCTGATGAGCCGCCCTAAACTCCTGCTGCTGGATGAACCCAGCCTCGGTCTGGCGCCGATTGTGGTGAAACAGATCTTTCAGACGCTGCGCGAACTGGCCCGCAACGGGATGACCATTTTTCTGGTAGAGCAGAACGCGCACCACGCGCTGAAGCTTTCTGACCGCGGCTACGTGATGGTTAACGGGCAGATCCGCCTGAGCGGCAGCGGAGAAGAGTTACTGGGGAATCAGGAGGTGAGGAAGGCGTATTTGGGCGGGGTGTGATTTGATATGAAAGGAATCATTAAAAGTAATTTCATATAAATAACAATGAGATATTCACGACAGGTATAGCACGCAATGCCTTGAGACGGCCTGAGTTTGTTGATTTATTAGTCTCTGACAATCACGTCAAACTCACTGAAAAGGAGCTTTCAGAATGGCTATACCCGCATATCTTTGGCTTAAAGATGACGGCGGTGCAAACATTACAGGTTCTGTAGATGTTCAGCACCGTGAAGGTAGTATTGAAGTTCTTGGATTTGGACATGGTTTGCACCTTCCTACTGATAGCGCAACCGGAAAAATCACAGGTACACGAGTTCACTCCGCATTAAATTTTGAAAAAGAATTCGATTCATCAAGCCCATATCTTTATAAAGCTGTGGCGCATGGGCAAACGTTACAATCAGCGGAATTTAAGTGGTACAGAATTAACGACGCTGGGCAGGAAGTTGAATACTTCAATATGTATCTTGAAGGGGTAAAGGTAGTGTCTGTATGCCCCGTCATGCACGATGTGAAAGATCCTACGACTGAAAAGCACAACCATCTTGAAAGCATATCTTTGCGTTATGAACGCATAACCTGGAAGCACTGCGACGGCAATATTATTTTTACTGATTCTTGGGCAGACAGATGATCCGTTGCTATTTTCATATGAATAATGGGCAGCTATCGTCACTAAGTTGTCCTGGTGTGGGTTTTTTCGCCGCCTATTCAGGCAATAAAGGGAAGCACAGAAACAACCCAGATTCTATAGCAATCGCCAAAAGGGGGCCTCTTCCTCCGGGTAATTATTACATTGTTGTAAGATCTCGGGGTAATCTTAAAAACCGTACCAGCAATTGGATGAAATCAATTCGAAGCGGATCGGACCGTGACTTATGGTTTGCACTCTTGCGTGAAGATGAACGGATTGATGACACTACTTTTATAAATAAAGTTGAGCGAGGATCATTTCGTCTACACCCGGCAGGAAGCAGTGGCAACAGTGATGGGTGTATAACGCTTGTCTCTCTCAATGATTATATGGTGCTTTGGAGAGCGCTTGTCAGAACCCCATCAACGATGATCACCCCTCAACTACGTGCATTTGGCACTATACAGGTCTAGTGATGAAACCCGTTCACTCAGTGCTTATCTGGCTTGCCGAATTGAGCTTCTTAAGCATTCTTTACTGTATATTCTGTTACTTCACGCCTGATTTGGAGCTATATGACTGGTATGTAGAAAAGTATGGGTTTGTTATCGAAGAGGATTTTCTGGATTACTACACATTAATTCTCTATTTGATAGCGATTGCAGTCACTACTGCATGTATATGGCTGATCGCCATCATACGAACAAAGAGATATTGATTAGCGCATTGTGAAAGAAATAAAAAAACCGCCTTAAGGGGCGGTTTCACGACACTGCTTATTGCTTTGATTATTCTTTGTTTCCCATGGTACCCGGAGTGGGACTTGAACCCACACAGCGCGAACGCCGAGGGATTTTAAATCCCTTGTGTCTACCGATTCCACCATCCGGGCTCGGGAAGAAAGTGGAGGCGCGTTCCGGAGTCGAACCGGACTAGACGGATTTGCAATCCGCTACATAACCGCTTTGCTAACGCGCCGTAAAACTTTTTCAAACTGACACCCGCTATCGCGCATGTCTTTAATCTGGAGCGGGAAACGAGACTCGAACTCGCGACCCCGACCTTGGCAAGGTCGTGCTCTACCAACTGAGCTATTCCCGCATGTCATCAAGTTAACTGCTAACCACTTGATTTCATTATCGTCCGGCTAACTGTGCCGCCGTTCGATGCGTTGCATTCTACTGATATGACGTGATGAGTCAACGTTATTTTTTGCATCCCCGGATCGTTTGCTGAAAATTACGGCGAAACGATCACTGTTCAAGCAAATCTCCGCGCGCCGCGTTCAAATATTGCAGCATTGACCACAGGGTCAGCACCGCGGCAACCCACAGCAGGCCGATTCCCGCCCACTCTACCCAGGCGTTCGGACGCCACAGCATCCAGACCAGCGCCGCCATTTGCGCGGTGGTTTTCACTTTACCGATCCAGGATACCGCCACGCTGCTGCGTTTACCCAGTTCAGCCATCCATTCACGCAGTGCAGAGATGATGATCTCGCGTCCAATCATGGTGGCGGCTGGCAGTGTCACCCACCAGGTGTGGTAATGTTCAGCCACCAGCACCATGGCAATAGCCACCATCACTTTATCGGCCACCGGATCGAGGAAAGCACCAAAACGGGTGCTTTGGTTCCAGCGGCGCGCCAGATAACCATCAAACCAGTCGGTGACCGCGGCAACCAGGAAAATCAGCGCACAGGCAAAAGGGGCCCAGACAAACGGCAGATAAAACGCGAGTACAAAGAACGGGATAAGCACGACGCGAAAGAGAGTGAGCAACGTAGGGATGTTATATTGCATAATGACGGTAACTATTTGTTGTCAGTAAAATTTAGCTCTATGTTGCTACAGAGCCCTCAATGTTTCAACGAGTAGTAGATCTTTTCTGCCAGCCCTTGCGAAATACCCGGCACTTTTGCAATTTCCTCCATGCTGGCGTTGAGTAATCCTTGCAATCCGCCCATATACTTCAGCAGCATCTGGCGACGTTTTGGCCCAACGCCTTCAATGGTCTCCAGCGTGCTGGTGTTTTTCACCTTCGCCCGTTTTTTACGGTGACCGCTGATGGCATGATCGTGCGACTCATCGCGAATATGCTGAATAACATGCAGCGCCGGGGAATCCGGCGGCAGGCTAAAGCCCTCACCTTCCGGCTCGAAGAATAGCGTCTCCAGCCCGGCTTTACGATCGGCCCCTTTTGCCACCCCCAACAGCAGGGGATGGTTTTTATCCCAGCTGACATCCAGGGATTCAAAGACCGCCTTCGCCTGCCCGAGCTGCCCTTTTCCGCCGTCAATCAGGATCACATCCGGGATCTTGCTCTCTTCAATAGCTTTACCATAGCGACGACGCAGCACCTGATTCATTGCCGCATAGTCATCCCCCGGGGTGATGCCGGTGATGTTGTAGCGACGATACTCAGCACGCAGCGGACCGTTCGCATCGAACACCACGCAGGAAGCAACGGTCTGCTCCCCCATGGTATGGCTGATGTCGAAACACTCCATGCGTTTCACTTCCGGCAATTTCAGCAGCGTCGCCAGAGCCGTTAAACGCTGACTCACCGTCGACTGCTGGGAAAGTTTGGTGCTGAGCGCTGTCGCGGCATTGGTACGCGCCAGCTTCAGATAACGCGCACGGTCGCCGCGCGGTTTGGTCTGGACATTCACCCGACGTCCCGCCAGCTCGGATAAGGAATCGGCCAGCAGGGTTTTATCGGCAAGGTTAAAATCAAGCAGGATCTCCGACGGTAGCGTGCGCATCTGGCTCCCCTGCAGATAAAACTGGCCGACAAACGTTTCAACCACTTCACCCAGCTCCGTACCGCCTGGTACTTTCGGGAAATAGCTGCGGCTGCCGAGCACTTTGCCCTGACGAATAAACAGCACATGCACACAGGCCAGACCGGCATCAAAGGCAACGCCGATCACGTCGAGATCGTCACCGGTGTTCGAAACAAACTGTTTCTCCGTCACCCGGCGCACCGCCTGAATCTGGTCACGTATGCGCGCGGCCTCTTCAAACTCCAGCGCGGCGCTGGCTTTCTCCATACGGGCAATCAGTTGGGTCAGGACCTGATCGTCTTTACCGGCTAAAAACAGGCGCACGTACTCAACCTGCTGCGCGTACTCTTCTTCACTCACCAGCCCGGCGACGCAGGGCCCCAGACAGCGGCCAATCTGGTACTGCAGGCACGGACGCGAGCGGTTACGGTAGACACTGTTTTCGCACTGACGAACAGGAAAGATTTTTTGCAGCAGCGCCAGCGTCTCACGCACGGCATAGCCGTTAGGAAACGGCCCAAAGTATTCACCCTTCGCATGTTTCGCACCACGGTGCATCGCGAGCCGGGGATGGGTATCGCCGCTCAGAAAAATAAACGGGTAGGATTTATCATCCCGGAGCAGAACGTTATAGCGCGGCTGATAGAGCTTAATATAGTTGTGCTCAAGCAGGAGTGCTTCTGTCTCCGTATGGGTGACGGTGACATCAATATTCTGGATAAGCGCGACCAGCGCTTCAGTCTTACGGGAGGCAAGGTTGCTGCGAAAATAGCTGGAGAGGCGTTTCTTGAGATCTTTCGCCTTCCCCACGTAGATAACCGTACCGCCAGCGTCATACATGCGATAAACGCCAGGCTGGCTGGTCACGGTTTTCAGAAATGCTTTTGAATCAAATACATCACTCACTGACTTAATAACGTCTCCGCATTACACAGACCATGACGGATGGCAAGATGAGTCAGTTCAACATCACCGTGGATGTTCAGTTTACTGAACATCCGATAACGATAGCTGTTCACCGTTTTCGGGCTGAGATTCAGTTGCTCCGAGATCTCATTTACCTTCTGGCCTTTGGTGATCATCAGCATAATCTGCAATTCACGCTCAGACAAACTGGCAAACGGAGATTCGGTTTTCTCCGGCTCAATCTGGCTCAGCGCCATTTGTTGCGCAATGTCGGAAGCAATGTAACGCTGGCCGGCAAAGACGGAACGAATCGCGTTCACCACTTCCTGCGGCGCGGCGCCTTTACTGAGGTAACCTGCCGCCCCTGCCTGCATCACCTTCGCAGGAAGCGGGTTTTCGGTATGTACGGTCAGCATGATGACTTTTGTGTCAACAAAGGTACGCGCGATTTTGCGTGTTGCTTCAAGCCCACCGATACCGGGCATGTTCATATCCATCAGCACCACATCGGCTGAATTGGTGCGGCACCATTTAACGGCATCTTCGCCACAGCACGCCTCACCGGCAACTTTAATACCTTTTATATCTTCAAGAATGCGTCGTATCCCTGCGCGCACCAGTTCGTGGTCATCAACAAGAAGGACGTTGATCAAAGGGAATGTCTCCAGAATAGGGATAACGCTACTGAGTGATAATTGGCTTTATATTAACGTTTTTCCTCACAAGATTAAAACGTTAAAAAACCGGCTATTCGATTTCGCTCGCGTTTTTGGAAATTAGCCTGTACAGATGCTGGAAAGAAAGCCCGCGCGGTGAGCGCTTGTACGGCTTTTTTTAAGCATCTGTATTCAAAAGGTTACAAAAATCGCTGCCCCGTCACGGTCAAAAAAACAGTTCTCAAATTTTTGTAACAATAATTAACGGCAAGCGAACCGGCCATAAACAATTAATAATCTTCGACCCTGTACAGTTTACTGGCACGCGGTGTTTATGCAAATAAACACCCTGCGGAAAAGTATGAAAAACAACCGCTGCATTTTTTGGAACAGCTTGTGGTATACTCCGCCGCCTTGACTTGCATCATCGCGCGCGAGCGCTGTTTTATAACGAGGAAAATAAATGAGCACACCTGAATTTGCAACTGCGGAGAATAGCCAGGAACTGGCCCAGGAAGTCAACTGCCTGAAAGCCCTGCTGACGCTGATGTTACAGGCAATGGGTCAGGCTGACGCCGGACGTGTGATCATTAAAATGGAAAAGCAAATCGCGCAGATGGAAAACCAGGCTGAGTCAGCGGTATTTGCCAATACCGTTAAGCAAATTAAACAAGCCTACCGTCAGTAAAAAAAACGGCTGAATGTGTTGCATTCAGCCGTTATCTCGTCTGGCACGCAGAACGTTCTCTCTGCTCAGATTAACCCTGTCGCCGCCGCGTAACACGCAATCTGCGTCTTGTTTGGCGCGTTGAATTTCTTCTGCATATTCTTCTGATGGAAGTTAACGGTATTCTCCGAGATAGAGAGAATGATCGCTATTTCCGCTGATGTCTTCCCTTCCGCAGTCCATTTCAGAATTTCCCGCTCACGTTTGCTGAATTTCATTTCGGGTGGCATCACCATCTCATCTTCAAAACGCAGCAGGCTGGTTAACGCCATTTGCAGCAGCATCTGCAACCGCAGCTCTAATTCTTCGCTGGTGACCGCGCCCGCCTGAACGCTGGTACACGAAACGGACAGGAAACCGAGCGCGTGATTTGGCAGCATCAGGCACTGTGTTATTCCCTTACGCAAGCCATGGTCGCGTGCGCCATTCCATAATGCCTCAGCGTCCGCGAATAATTCATCCGTCCAGGGTAAATGGCCCTGAATGAAATTCTCCGGTTTGAGCACCGGATCAATGGCGAAATAATTCTCTGACTGATATTGCGCCATCCACCGTTGTGGATACGTGGCGTGTACAGATATCCTGGGGCGCGTAAATGGCACAGGATGGCGTACACAGAGTGCGTAATAATCAAATTCGAGCGCCTGAGTTTGTCGCTGTAGTTCCTGATATACCTCACTGGCACTGGTCAGTGCCTGAAACCGGAGGAAGCAATCCCGTCGCCAGGTGAAAAAGTCTGAATCCTTCATACTTACTAAATGAAGCCTCTGAAATGATATTCATTATTAAGGTGAATATAACCTAACACATAAAACTTATTTCTAACCACAAAATATCGGCAATAGCACAATTAACTTTAGTTTTGATAAGGTTTATCTGTACTGAGCGGAATAAAAAAACATGGCAGACGAAACCGCGAGAGAATAATTTGCTCCAGAAGAAAAATCTGGAGCAAATGCGTGCAAAAATGCTACTGCATAAGGAATTTTTCAAGGAATTGACGGGTTCGCGGCTGCTGCGGGTTGGCAAATAAACTTTTTGCCGGCCCCTGCTCCACAATCCGTCCTTGATCCATGAAAATAGCCCGGTCGGCGACGTCACGGGCAAAGCTCATTTCGTGAGTCACAATGACCATGGTGCGTTTTTCCTGTGCCAGCTGACGAATAGTGTTAAGCACCTCGCCCACCAGCTCAGGATCAAGCGCAGAAGTGGGTTCGTCAAAGAGGATCACATCCGGGCGCATTGCCAGCGCGCGGGCTATCGCCACACGCTGCTGTTGCCCGCCCGAAAGACGACGCGGATAGCTGGTCTCTTTCCCTGCCAGCCCCACTTTGGCAAGCAGTTCACGCGCGCGCGCCGTGGCTTCCTCTTTTGGTTCACCTTTCACAATCACCGGACCTTCAATAATGTTCTCCAGCACCGTCCGGTGCGGGAACAGATTGAAGCTCTGGAAAACAAACCCCACGTGCTGGCGCAGTTGGCGGATCAGGCCTTTTTGCTGGCTGATGGATTTCCCGGTATCAATGGTGATCTCCCCTACCCGAATGGTGCCTCCCTCCGGCTGTTCAAGCAGGTTAATGCTGCGCAGCAGCGTGGTTTTTCCTGAGCCGCTCGGGCCGATAATCGCCACCACTTCACCCTGCTCCACCTCCAGATCGATCCCGTGGAGCACCGTTTGCCCGTGGAATTTCTTCACCAGGTTTTTAACGTCGATAGCACTCATTTTGGATCACGCTCCTGGCGGTTAAGCTGGTTTTCAAAATAGTTTTGCAGGGCAGACAGCACCGTCGCCATCACCCAGTAGATCAGCGAGGCAGCAAGATACATGGTAAACACTTCAAGCGTGCGCGAGGTGATAAGCTGCGCCTGACGGAACAGCTCCGGCACCTGAATCGTCGCCGCGAGCGAGGTGTCTTTCACCAGGCTGATAAAGCTGTTGCTAAGCGGCGGCAATGCCACCCGCGCCGCCTGCGGCAGAATGGCCCGGCGCAAGGTTTGCCACGGTGTCATACCGATACTGGCCGCGGCTTCCCACTGCCCTTTATCAATCGACGAAATTGCCGCACGCAGGGTTTCCGAGGTATACGCCGCCGTATTAAGCGACAGACCAATCATCGCCGCCGGGATCGGGTCCAGTTCAATCCCGAACTGTGGTAAACCGTAGTAGATCATAAAGAGCTGCGCGATAAGCGGCGTGCCGCGAAACACAGAGATATAAAAACGAGCCAGCCAGCGCACCGGCCAGACGGGCGACATACGCATTAAGGCCAGCACAAACCCGAGGACCAGGCCGAAGAACATGCCACCAATACTGAGCTGTAAGGTGAACACCGCGCCTTTCAGCAGGAACGGCAGCGAATCGATAACCAGTTGAATACTTTCTTGCATTATTATTTTTCGACCTGATTTTTAGACATGAGGATGATAGGCAAACAGCGCGGGCGCGCCGCCGGTGTGCACAAATAAAATCGGGCCTTCATCCTTAAAGCGTTTCTGCGCAATGCCATCAATAAGCCCGGCCATCGCTTTGCCCGTATAGACCGGATCCAGCAGTATGCCCTCAAGGCGCGCCAGCAGTTTAACCGCTTCCATTCCCTCTTCGTTCGGCGTGCCGTAACCCGGCGCAAAATAGTCGTCCCACAGCAGAATATCGGCCTTTGCCTTCAGCTCCAGCTGTTCTGCCACCGCCTGCTGCAAGCTCACCACTTTGGGTTTCTGATCCGCAACGCTGCGCGATACCGTCACACCAATCAGCTCAACGTCCGGCAGCAGGTGCTCCAGCCCGACGGCCAGCCCCGCGTGCGTACCTGCACTGCCAGAGGCAACCACCACTGACGAGAGGCTCACCGCCCCTTCGCACTGCTGAGCAATCTCCAGCGCGCTTTCCACATACCCCAGCGCACCCAGCGCATTCGAGCCGCCCACCGGAATGACATACGGACGAAAGCCCTGTGCTTCAAGGCGTGTGGCCAGCTCATCGAGCTGTGCGGTCGGGTCGGTCAACGCATCGACCATTTCAACCTGCACGTTAAAGAGATCTAGCAGCAGACGGTTACCGTTGGTCAGGTAGTTCTCTGCCCGTGTACCGATTGGGTTTTCCAGCAACGCCACGCAGTGCAGCCCAAGTTTTGCCGCCACCGCCGCCGTCTGGCGAACGTGGTTGGACTGAATCGCCCCTGCGGTGACGAGCGTATCCGCCCCTTCACGCAGCGCGTCAGCCGCCAGAAACTCCAGTTTGCGCAGCTTATTGCCCCCCATCGCCATTGGCGTCACGTCATCACGCTTAATAAAAATATCGCGTCCTAAATAGTCAGAAAATCGCGGCAGATACTCCAGCGGCGTCGGCGCGCCGATAAACTCCAGGCGGGGAAAGCGCGTTAAATTCTGTAGTGACATGGGTTCTCCGGTAACTCAGACAAAATGTAATATTTTTCATTATGCACGCAGACGCGTAAGAAATAAAAAAGGCGCTTTTAAAAGCGCCTTTTTTTAACGTCAAAGACTTATTTGGTGACGTCTGCCCCAAACCACTTCTCAGAAAGCGCTTTCAGGCTGCCGTCTTTTTGCATATCCGCAATGGCGGAGTCGATCGCCTTGACTAGGTCTTCGTTACCT
The DNA here is from genome assembly GCF_001463365.1 of Enterobacter sp. 50793107. Taxonomy (NCBI): domain Bacteria; kingdom Pseudomonadati; phylum Pseudomonadota; class Gammaproteobacteria; order Enterobacterales; family Enterobacteriaceae; genus Enterobacter; species Enterobacter sp. 50793107. The sequence continues at coordinate 287,929 of NZ_LNII01000158.1, forward strand.
TTACGGACAGCAACCCCGGATTCCTGACGAGAGAACGCATCACCGGCGACCGCCAGGGTGTTGTTGGTTTTCTTCACCAGATCCAGCGCCGCCAGACGGTCAACCAGGATGGCATCGATACGGCCAACGCGGAGATCCTGGTATTTTGTCGGGTCATCATCATAGGTGCGGATATCCACACCCTGAACGTTCTGGCGCAGCCACTCTTCGTAGTTGGTTCCCAGACCGACACCGACTTTTTTACCTTTCAGATCCGCGGCCGTTTTGATTGAGCCTTCGTTGCCTTTCTTCACCAGCGCCTGGATACCGGACACGGTGTACGGCGTGGAGAAGTCATACTTCTTCTTACGCTCGTCAGAAATGGTCACCTGGTTAATCACCACATCAATACGTTTGGAATCCAGCGACGCCAGCATACCGTCCCATTTGGTCGGTTTCAGGGACGCTTTCACCCCAAGGTGTTTCGCCAGTTCTTCTGCAAATTCCACTTCGAAACCGGTCAGTTTACCATCATCACCCTGGAAGCTGAACGGAGGATAGGTTCCTTCCAGCCCGACCAACAGCGTACCGCGCTCTTTCACTTTGTTAAGCAGGTTCTCTGCGGCGAAGGTGTTCACGCTCATTCCCGCGACCAGCGCAACGGCCATAACGCCCATCAGCGCCTGACGACCCAGAAGTGCTAATTTCATAAGTACCCCGATATAGTGGAATTTTTGTGTAGTGTAGAGAAATCGCCTGCAAGGTCAAAGGCGACTGCGCTACATCTTATTCTTTTTTAATATATATCAGAAGTTGTCCCGGCGTGGGCTTTCTGCTTTACCGCCGCCGGCATTTGGACCTTATATTGTGCGTACTTGCGCAGCGCAATACGGTAGTTATTGGTACTGGTCGCAGGCAGCCACGGCTCCAGGTTTTCATCCAGATAGCCGGTCTTGAGCAGATCGCGGGAAATGTTATTCACGGTGAGATGCTGTCCCAGGCGACGCAGGCGAACCACGTATTCGCGAACGGTCCCGTGACTCATCTCGGTCTGTTCAAACAGGAACTGTTTGAAACCGATAATATCGAAGAAGTCGCTTTGCTCTTTGCAGTGGAGATCGCCACAGAAACGGCAAAGCGCCACCCACTCTTTCTGCTCTTCGAGCCACGCGGCTTCGTCCATCAACGTGTCGAGACGAGAAATCGCAATTTTATTGACGATTTCGCCACGACGAACCAGCGTGATACGATCGAGTAACTTGTTACAGTGGGCGCAATGCGTCTGGCTGTGTTTAAAGTCTTTCAGGTAGCGGCTTAAAGGCCGTCTTTTAGATTGCTGCACCGTCATGATAACTCCTGGTTGTCAATACGTTGTGCGGCATTTTTCAGGTGAATCAATCACCTATAACTTACCCAGCTTGGTTCGTAAGCGTTTGATGGCCTGGCTGTGCAGCTGGCTTACCCGCGACTCCCCCACTTCCAGAACAGCGCCAATCTCTTTGAGATTAAGCTCTTCCTGATAATAGAGGGTTAACACCAGCTGTTCGCGCTCTGGCAAAGCTTCAATGGCTTCCATCACGCGCTGGCGTAAATTACCTTCCATTAAATGGTGTAACGGGTTTTCTTGCTGATGCTCATCCGTCACCAGCTCGATGCTATCGCCATGCTCTTCGCGCCACTCGTCATAAGAGAAGAGTTGGCTATTATTGGTATCGAGCAACATCTGACGATACTCTTCAACAGGAATACCAAGCCGTTCCGCCACTTCCGTTTCCGTCGCGTTGCGTCCCAGTTCCTGTTCCAGCTGCCCCATCGCATGCGCCACTTCGCGCGCGTTGCGGCGAACACTGCGCGGCACCCAGTCCCGGCTGCGCAGCTCGTCCAGCATCGCACCACGAATACGCTGAACTGCGTAAGTGGTAAATGCCGTTCCTTGCAGAGCGTCGTATCGGTCAACTGCATTCAATAACCCGATACCGCCCGCCTGTAGCAGATCGTCCAGTTCCACGCTCGCCGGCAAACGCACCTGGAGGCGCAATGCTTCGTGACGCACCAGCGGGACATAACGCTGCCACAGCGAGTGTTTATCCATTACACCTTCAGCGGTATAGAGTGAATTCACGATAAACAGCCCTGCGTTAGTTGAGTTATCGGCATGATTATCCGATTCTGCAGGGCGTTCAATTGGATGAATAGTGGGTAAAATAAGGGGTTATTTGGGGGTTACCGATGCATGTCGGGATAACATGCATCCTGCAGCAGGAATAACGTCAGCCTTTTTTACACAGCAAGAATATGCTTGAACATAAATCAGGGTATTGATGGCCTAACTCGTAGCAGCCCTCAAGATATTGCGTCGAGATGATATCCGTCTGTAAAAGTTTATCCCACTGGAAATTAGCCAGCGCTTTGAAAAAAATACCTGTGCGATAAACCACATTCAGTCCGGCAAGACGGGCATCTCTCTCAAGCGTATCCAGAGAATAAGTGCAACGATGGCCATGGAGAAACTCGGCCTCCGTCACCGCACTATTATGCGAGATTAATCCCATTTTGACCGCAATCTGTCGGGAAGCGGCATGCGCATTGGGACACACCAGAAAAAGGTGTCCGTCATCCGTTAGCCATTCATCATTAATGCGTTTTAAGAGGTTAACGGGATCGTCAATATGCTCCAGCACATGGGTGAGAACAATATTGTCATAACGCTCAGGAAGTTGAACATCCTCAAAGCGGGAATGGACAAACGAGACATTTTTTCCCAGGCGCTTACGGGCGATGGCCATCGCCTCTTCGGAAGCTTCCACGCAGGTGATGGCGTTAAATTTTTCAGCCAGGCGTGCGGTGAAATCACCTTTAAAACTACCCAGTTCAAGTAAATTACCCGGCTTAAAGAACGGTGTGAACGCACGAATCATAAAAGGGTGCATCACATCAAAATCAAAGTTATAGGCGTACTGATGATCGGCAGTATCCTTGATTTCCAGATTGTAATCACGAAGGGTCATGTTGTTTTCTCTCTCTGTAAAGTCATGGTTATCTTTGAACCGTTTGCTATTCCAAAGGTAAAACCATGCTTTAGATATAAACGTTGTGCCGACACGTTATTCTTATCGACTTCAAGATTAATTTCAGTCACACCCTGGGAGTGTAAATGTGCAATGCTTTGAATTAACAGCTGACTACCCATGCCGCAATGCTGAGCGTCCGGCAAAACGGAAACATTGGTAATAAATCCCTGCTGACGCTGCGCGTTATAATAGGCAGCCACCAGTCCGCTGAGGGTGTTGTTTTGCCAGGCTTCGCTTCGCCATGCCCGCGCCACTATTTTTTGGGCATAGTCCTGTAACGCTATTCTTTCGCTGATTGACGCAATAAATAGCGGGTCACACCGGTTAAAATGTTCGACTATATCCTCCCGAGAGGCGCGGTTTTGACAAAACACCCAGCGATTCATAACACCAGTTCCGCAAGGCCGAAGCCCGCTTTGCCAAACGCATTACCGTTATAAAGCAAATAGACTTTTTCATCGCAGCGGAAAAGATGGGGATAGCACTGCATTTCGCTGTCCCAGTCATCCGCGGACGCGAGCGACGCCATCTGGCTATCATCACGATGCCAGTGGTGTAAATCATCAGACCAGGCATAGCCCAGACGATAACCGCGCCCCTGCCCAGTACGGAAATCGAAACACTCCCGGAAGCAAAAGACCATATGATACCGGCCATTGATTTCAATCACCGTCGGCAGCGCCTGGCATTCGTCTTCCCCCAGCACCGAAGGAATGATTTGCTGGCTGTCACGCTGCCAGTTGATGCCATCGTCTGATTCCGCATGGGCAATTTTATAAATGCGATCCGGCACCGATTCCGGCGTGCGCTTTTTCCAGCCCGTGCCAAAGATGTACCACATGTGGAAACGTTCACGGGTATGGATGACAAAGGCATCACCCACTAAGTGTGGCTCGTGCAATGAGGGGCCCATCACCGGCCCGGTACCGACACGGGTGAAGTGTTCGCCATTGTCTGTGCTTACTGCCAGACCAATGGCCGTATCAACCGAGACCGAAACGCGACGGTTCCACCCGGTTGTCCAGGCCATGATTTTGCCGTCGTGACGCAGAACGTTGCAGGGGAAAATACCGTGCTCGTCGAATGTGCCCAGTTCAGCAGGAGCAAGCACCGGCTCGGGACTGATGCGAAGCACCTCCCGCAGAGATTTATCCATATCCACATAGCAGACGCGGCTGATGAACTTTGCTGAGTGCTTTTCTTGCTCACGCGTGGAGAAGTAGATACGGACAAAGTCATCAAACACCAGCGCTTGCGGAGACTGAGCAAACCCCACCCCATTTGCCAGAGGAGGAAACTGTGACGGCGAATAGATAAGTCCGTGCTTACGCCAGTTCAGGGTTAGCATAATTTGCCCTCAAGTTGTGCCAGGCCAAAGCCATAGCGGCCCACCTGATCCCCCAGATAAGCCATGTAAATAGTGCCATCCAGTTCAAATACGTGGGGGTAGCTGATCATCTCGGCATCCCACCCGGAGGCAGACACATCAATGCCAGCTTTACTGTCATCCCGATGCCACGTGATCATATCCAGACTCCACGCGTAGCCGATGCGGTAACCGTTCTGCTTTCCGCGATAATGGGCGCTGTAGCGGTAGCAAAAGAACATATGGTATTTGCCGTTGGCGTAAAAGACATCCGGGCTGGCCTGCGCCTCGTCCTCTTCGATACGGCTGGGGATCAAATCTTTATTCAGCTTCGTCCAGTTGATGCCATCGTCAGAGGTCGCCATGCGGATCTTGTAGACCGGCTCTGCGCGGCCATCCACCCACTTCCATTTGCGCCCGGCGATATAAAAAAGCTGCCACTGGTTATTGAATCTGCGAATTTTTGGCCCACTCATCACAAACGGCTCATCCGGTGAGTAGCCAATTGCCGGTCCCGGGCCCGCTTTAACAAAGGTTTCCCCCTGGTCATGGCTCACCGCCATGCCAATTGCCACGTTAAACGGCACCGATTCGCAGCGGGTCCAGCCTGCATACCAGGCTTTTACCACATCGTTATCGCGCATTACGGAGACGGGATAGGTTCCAAATTCGTCGAACTCTCCGTATCCGCCCAACGGGAGAATCGGTTCGCGGGCGACGCGCAACACGTGGAAGAGATCGTCTCGTGCCAAATCGACCCAGGCGGAGTAGCTGACATATTTTCCCTGTTCATCGGCGGGTGGACGGCAGGAGAAATAGACGCGTACGAAATCATCAAAGATCAGCGTCGCAGGGGCCTGCGCAAACTCTTTAAGCCAGGGGAGATGGGTCACTTCCTGCGGGGTAAAGACCTTACCCAATTTTTTCCATGTAAACATATTAAATTAACTCATAACCATGCTGGAGGCGACGAACCACCTCATTGCGAGGGTTAAACATCATGACGTCAATAATCGACAGCCACGGAATAAACGCCGCGTCAGAATGCGGGTAGTGCCACGGCTGCGGCTGGATAAATTTCAGCTCAAGTCCGCGGTCGACAAAATCCTCCCGGGAATAGAGCGCCATGCCCCCCGGGGGATTAATATACGTACGGGCGTTCATCACCTGACAAATATCGATGACGCGATCCTGAGACTTTAACGCGTGATTCGCCGGTAATGAGGACGAGACAATCAGCTCGCAGGAGAAGCCAAAATAGTCCCGCAGCCGGTTCAGCCCCTGCCACAGATAATTAAACAGGTTTTCGTCCGGGTTCTGAATAATCTCCTCAACAACCGGCATTACCGCAGAAAATGAGGGGGCGTGGCGATACGCCCCGATTATCTGATTGCACAGCTTATTGCGGTCAAATGTGGCTGAGAGCTGCCGCTCCCTGATATCCAGAAAGTCCGAGTCTTTTTTTAGCGGCAGCGAGATTAACGACTCCGCACCGCGAACCTGAATACGGTTACGGTTAATCCACCCTTTTTTCGTGTATTTGATGTTGTCATACACCACGAAAGCATCAACGGCCGCCATGAGCTGAAAATAGCCGCAATACGGGAAAAAATAGGGTTGCATGATCGCCAGCTTCATCGGGTTCCTTTCCTATCCATTGACCACCAGCGCAGGCTCTGCCGCATGAGCAGCATCGATAAACAAGCCCTGAATAATCTCAATAATACGTCGCTGATCGGCCACCGGCAGTCCGGGATAGATAGGCAGGCAGAGCACCGCATGAGAAATTTCATCGGCAACCGGGAGATGTTGTACATTCGCCGTCGGGAAGTGGCGATACATCGGGAAGGCGCTGATAAGCGGGTAGAAATAACGGCGGGCATAGATATTATGCTTACGTAATTCCGCATAAATCGCATCCCGGCTGACCACCGAATCTGCGCGAATAAGTACCGGGAAGTAAGAGTAATTCCATTCAATATTACTGGCCGGTTTAATGTATTCCAGCGCCGGAAGCGCGGCATCGAGCAGTTCAACGTAACGCTGATAAATCACCGCGCGCTCCTGCAGCGCACCGTCAATATACTTTAATTGCAGCAGTCCCATGGCCGCCTGCACTTCATTCATTTTGGCGTTAATACCCGGCGCCATCACGATGGTTTCATCGGCAAAACCAAAGTTTTTAAGATAATCGATGCGCTGTTTGGTTTTGGCGTCGTGGCAAATAATGGCGCCCCCTTCGAAGGTGTTAAATACCTTGGTGGCGTGGAAGCTCAGCACGGAGAGATCGCCATAATTGAGAATGCTGGCGTTATCCTGTTTGACGCCGAAACAGTGGGCCGCATCGTAAATCACCTTCAGCCCATAGGTATCGGCAATCTTCTGGATGCGTTCCATATCGCACGGAATACCGTAGCAGTGGACCGGCATGATGGCCGTTGTTTTAGGCGTAATCAGTTCTTCAATGCGATCCGGATCGATATTAAACGTGACAGGGTCAATATCGGCAAACACCGGCGTTAAATCGTTCCACAGCAGGCTGTGAGAGGTGGCGACAAAGGAGTATGGCGTGGTGATCACTTCGCCCGTAATACGCAATGTCTGCAGCGCCGTCAGCAGCGCGAGCGTGCCGTTAGAGAACAGGCAGACATGCTTTACGCCCAGATAGGCCGCCAGCGCCTCTTCCAGTTGCTGATGGAATTGCCCGCTGTTGGTCAAAATTTTACTTTCCCACAAGGTCTCCAGGTAAGGGATAAACTCCTCAAGTGGCGGAAGAAGTGGACTGGTAACGTAGACATTTTTCATAAGTTAATCCTCAGTACCTGTTACCCGGAAACTGTGAGGTGCTTCGTCAGCACACCATTTACGCCAGGCCTGACGTAGGGCCTGCTGGAAAGGAATCGCCACATTGCTCTGCCCCTGCGTCGGGATCGTGCTCCGCATGCTCTGGCGCAAGGCGTTAAGGATTTCCAGTTGGGTTTGCCAGCGCACGGCTTTATCGAAATAGTCCTGCTGACTTTCCGCAACAAATTCATCCAGCCCGTAGATATGCATAATCTCGAGCCCCTGACGGGCAGGATAGGTCGCCCCTGCCAGGGTGAGCGTCGGGACGCCCATCCAGATGCCATGGCTGGTGGTGGTGCCTCCGTTGTATGGGAAGGAGTCAAGGAGCATGTCCACCTCGTGATGCATCTGCAGGTAGGCCTCCATTCCCGTGGTTTTACGGAAGATGAGCTGTTCATCCGCCACGCCCAGCGCATTGAGCTTTTTGCGGTAGCGGGCGATCATCGCGTCATCATCCATAAAACCAATCAGCAGCCTTGACGTGGCGTTATGCTGGAGAATGCGCGCCCACAGCGCGAAGACCCGATCGTTCAATTTTTTAGGACGGTTAAAGCTACCGTAGGTAAACCAGCCGTTCGTCAGGGCTGGCAGCGTATTGACGTCAGGACTGGACGCATCCGGCTCGAAGAAATTATCAAGCGGGATTGCAATCAGCTTCTCCGTGAACTGCGCGTCTATCGCCGCATTTCTGACAAACCCGGTACTGATAATGCGGTAATCCATCTGCGTCATCCCGGTTGTGCCCGGGTAGCCCAGCCAGGTGATTTGCACTGGCGCAGGCTTAAAGGCAAACGCAGGTAACCGCGTTCCGGTGGTATGGCCCGAGAGGTCAAAAAGAATATCGATCCCGTCACTGTGGATCTGTTTTGCCAGCTCAACGTTATTGAGATCGGTAACGGATAACCACTTCGTCGAGGTGTTACGGAAGTGCTCCGTGACGGCATCATCTTTATCGAGCGTGCTATAGCCGTAGAGGGAGAACTGTTCCCGGTCCATACCATCCCAGAACGGCCGCAGAAAGCGGCTTACCGGGTGGTTGCGGAAATCGCCGGAGACAAAGCCGACGCGCAGCGGCCGCTCAGGATCCTTGTTACCCTGCCACAGCAGCGCCAGGTCGAATTTTTTCGCCCATGCGCTCACCAGCTCGCCATAAGCAAGATGGCGCTCGAAGAGCACCTCCGGCGAGACGGAAAAATCGTGGGTCAGAACAAACAGCAGGCTGGTGAAGCAGTCAAAATCACCCGGCGCAAACTCGAGCGATTTCTCAAGGAAATAGCGTGCTTCCGTCAGTTTCTGGTTATCACTCAGAATGATGCCCATCATCGCGAGATGCAGCGGGTTCGTGGCGTTATAGCGCAAAGACTCTCTGGCACAGCGTTCAGCCATGGCCATGTTGCGGCGCGAGTGATACACCACCGCCAGCGTATTCCAGAATGACGCGTTGTTTTTATTCAACCGCAGCAGCGCCTGGAGGATGCGGGCTGAATAATGCAACTCACCCTTTTTCTGCAGCACGGTGGCCAGGTCGAACCAGATATCCTGCCCGGCAGAGTAGCGGCTCATCAGTTGACCGAGTGCCGACAAGGCCTCATCCCAGTCCCCCATCAGCAGGCTGGCGCGGGAATAGCAGCGAAGCATATGCAGGTTATGGGGATCGTTTTCAATCTGTCCGCGGATATAATCGCGCGCGTCTTTAGCCAGCCCCGCAGCAATCAGGGCGTTGACGTTTTTGTAGATGAGATCGATAGCAGGATCCTGTTCATCCTTCTCCCCTGCCATTATTTGTCCGTCAGCCAGTAAACCACCCTGCTGCGACCCGACGTTAAGCAGCAACAGCGTATCGATGCTACGTTTGAGATAGTCGACATCCCCCGGGCGTAAATAATGCTGCTGTGCTCTGCGCCACGCTTCAGGGGAGCCTTTCAACAGACCTTTCGCTTTCAGTGCTGAAAAAAGTTCGCTGCTTTTGGCCTGATTGACATCCATGCCTGCAAGTGCAAATTCACGCTCTTCCTGACTAAGAGTGACGCGCGCGCCCCACAGATTAAACGTGACGTCGGCGTCATCGCCTGCCTGAAGAGGTGAAATGAAGGCAAGTTCACGTTCCGGTTGAACATTGTATGGCCCCGGTGAACCGGCCCAGTAGAGTCCCGGAATTTGATTGAGAAACAGATCTTTCAGTGACTCAAGTACCTGCTGGGCGACATCCTCCTCCTTTTCAGGAAGACGGGTGTTGAACACCAGCTGTTCAAACGACAGGCTCAGCGGCCATGCGCCGCCAAGCAGATCGAGAATGTGCAGGGTCGTGGTATTAAGCGTTGAGAAAAACTTCCCTTCCGCGTTGGTGTGAGCATTAACAATCTCACCCCGTTCGTTGCGGTAACGCCTGAAATCACCGGCCCAGTGCAGCGCGTTTAAGCGGGTAAAATCCAGCGCCGCCGCGTTGACGGCATCATCACGGGAAAGCAGGCTGACGCGCTCGCGACGGTTGACGGCAAAATCGAGATATTGCTGCGCGGCAATCGACGTCTGTCCGGATGAGACCAGAGCGTGCAGCTGATGAATTTGCTCGCTAACGCTTTCACCCGTTTCGTACTGCGGCAGCGCATCTCCCACGTAGCGTAACCCGCAGGCGGAAAGGCTATCGTTGAAGTGAATAAACTGCCCGGAGGTATGGGTGGCGCTTGCCAGCATCTCACTAAGAGTGGCGTCGTCAACGTGCTCCATCGTGAGCACATGGTGTTTGATCTCACCTTCCGGCTGAGTCATGGCCAGATAGCTGAGCATGCCGCGAGCAAACGCCACCTGCTCTTCTGGCCGGCCCGCCAGACGTGCATGGAAAGCCAGCGCATCCTGGACATATTGCGCCGCGGACTCAGGCGGGGTAAAGGTTTGATGAATGGCAATCATGCCGCGCGCCGCCAAATGACGACGACACCACTGCAACAGCGCGTCACGCTCTGGCATGCCAGCAGGAATAAAGTCCCCGCGGATCAGAATGTAATCGAACTCACCCGGCGACACGCTCAGCACATCGTTAAGACCCGCCGCAACCAGTTCGATATTGGCGATACCCAGACGCTGCGCCTGCCTCTGCCCCGCTGAAACAGCCTCTTCGTTACTATCAATCCCTATCCCGACACAATCCGGCCAGGCCAGCGCAGCGGATAACAACACATCTCCCTGTCCGCAGCCTAAATCCAGGACGCGCGCATTCTCAGGCGCCCCGGCAGGAAACTGATACAGGGCAGCGGCAGCCTGCAGACTGGATAGCGTGAATCGATTATCTGGATACAACATACAGAGAAAGTTCCATGAGTTCAGTGGTTAGCCAAAATAGGTTTGTTGCATCGCAGCTTTATAGTTCTGGTACGCTTCGCCGCCTGATTTTTGCGTGGTCACGGTCCAGCTGAACGTGTCGTCGGTGTAGCGAATGTCGATCAGTTTCTCCAGCGGCTCGCGATGAATGGCCATCTGTTCTATCGCCGGAAGGGCATCCAGAGAGACCGACAGCGCGACCTGATCAAGGAACCACTCCGCATTACCGCGGCGTAAGTTCCAGTCAATAAAGGTGGCGACAAGCGAAAGGTATTTACGCGAAAGCGTGCCAGGGACCGTATAGACAAAGCCCGCAGGCACCTGCTCCCACGGCGGCGCGCCGTTGCTGTAAGAGAGGACAATCTCACTCTTGGGGAGATGTGGCTCAATATCCGACCAGTTCTTACGCACCAGACAATCCGCATCAAGCACCATGATCGGTGACGTGAATACGCTCAGCGCATAGCTAAGGAAGACAAAGCGTCTTGAGGCATACCAGACGTTGATACCAAAAACAGGCGTAATGGTTTCGGCCGTCGCGGATATCACCATGCCCGGAAAACGCTGGTGCAGGGCATTAACGTGCGCCTTTGTCTCATCATCCGGGTTATAAAGATGCAGGTGAACGTTAAGCCCATCGCCGTTGGTGTGGTAGACAGACCCTAACAGCGTCAGGGCATGATCGAAGTAATAACGTTTGTCGCACGCCACCAGAACCGTGGTTTTTCCGTTTTCTTCCGCCGGAAGAAGCCACTCGTAGTGCGAAAAATCAGGCTCATAATCAGGCATTTTCAGGGCGGAAAAATCGATGAACGATTCGGGACAGCCACCCAGCTTATGAATGCCCGTGACGATCATCAGCATCGTTAACGCGTCTTCACCAATATGTTCAGGATTGGCGGTCAGCTGCTGGATAAGCGTCTGCATCTGATTAAAATCATCTTCCATCAGACAAACCAACAACAATATTTTCATCACGGTTGGGGATGGACTCACCGCCGCGTAGTAGTTAGAAATCAGGAATAAGGCGGCGTCAATTTCGTTAATGCGGAAGAAGACCTGAATACCCGCCACCAGTAGATTAATGCTGTTGTCGTGTTGAAGCGCCTCTACCACCCAGCCGGTAATGGTGTCGCTCATCTCTTTTGAAAATGGCGTGGGCTTCCCTTCATTTTTAAAATCAAACGCGGCGTTTGCAGCAGCAATCGCGCACAGCATGCGCTTCACGGCGAGTTCTTTGTCTGCATCCAGATCGGTCATGGCTTCCATGATCTGGGGTTCGAGCGTGGCAATATCGGAATTTTTATAATGCAGGATTTCGGTAACGATATGCGCAGGCAATGCATCCGTTTCCGGCAGGAAAATTAACCGTGAAAATTCGTCACGGTAAAACTGATGCAGCGATCGTGTACGCTCGAACTTGTTCATCCCGATTCTCTTAGTAAGATTGCGATTCTTACCCATCGTACAAGGGAATATCCGGGATAATGGAAGGAACACCCCCGGGAATAATGGCTTATTTCGGAGATTGTCTGACGGGCAAAAAAAAAAGGTTGCTGTTTCCAGCAACCTTTTGTGAAACAGGCGCGGCGATTAACGCAGCAGAGACAGCATTGCCTGTGGAACCTGGTTTGCCTGAGACAGTACAGAAGTACCAGCCTGCTGCAGGATCTGCGCGCGAGACATGTTGGAAACTTCGGTAGCGTAGTCAGCGTCCTGGATACGGGACTGAGCAGCAGACAGGTTGTTGATAGAGTTGTTCAGGTTGTTGATGGTAGATTCGAAACGGTTCTGAATCGCACCCATGTTAGAACGCGCGGTATCGATTTTCGCGATTGCAGCGTCAGCAGCAGAGATAACAGCCTGTGCAGAGGCGTTATCAGAGATTGCAGTGCTCAGGCCAGCGCTCAGGGTACCAGAGGTGGCGTTGATCAGCGCGTTGCTGTCGATGGAGATGGTGTCGTTAGAAGAAGTACCTGCACCAACCTGAATTTTCAGCGCGGTAGATACGGAACCGTCCAGCAGTTTCTTACCGTTGAAGTTAGCTGCGCCCGCGATACGGTCGATTTCAGCCAGACGCTGTTTGATTTCAGTGTTGATAGAAGTCAGGTCAGAAGAACCGTTAGTGTCGGTAGCAGCCTGAACAGACAGCTCACGAATACGCTGTAAGTTGGTGTTGATTTCGTTCAGGTTACCTTCAGCAGTCTGAACCAGGGAGATACCGTCGTTGGCGTTACGCGCCGCCTGGGTCATACCTTTAACCTGGGAGGTCATGCGGTTAGCAATCGCCTGGCCAGCAGCGTCATCTTTCGCGCTGTTGATACGCAGACCAGAGGACAGACGCTCGATAGCAGTGCCCAGAGAAGACTGAGATTTGTTCAGGTTGTTCTGAGTGGTCAGGGACAACAGGTTAGTATTGATAACTGCCATAATTTAATTCCTTCAAAAATGGTTTCTAGGGTCGGTGCCTTAACACTCACGGCGTCTCTCACCGTCATGAAAGTTATCGACGGGTCTGAATAAGACTTTAGAAATTTCGTCAAAAAATTATTAACACATTGATTTTAATGAATTTATAGTTATTAAAGTCTATTCAGAACGCCATCAGAAACGCTATTTTTCAGGAAACGTTTTCACATTTTATTCTTCCCACGTTTTTCTTTTATATATGTCTCTCACGCGCCAATAGTGCTATATGGCCGTAAGGTTGAGCGCTATTCAGCCGATAATTTTTTTACCTGAAACGTAAACTATCTGCATAAGTCGCCGATAACTACCTGAAACTACCATTGGCTAAAGGAAATAAAAAAATGGCGAGTAGCTCAATCACTCTCTCTTCAGGCGCGACTATTACGAGTCTGGGCGTAGGTTCAGGTCTGGATCTGGCAACACTGTATAACAACCTCGAAACGGCTGAAAAAACCAAGCTGAACACCATCACCAATCAGCAGACGTCCTATAATGCCCAACTGAGTGCGTTCAGTAAGCTGCAAAGTGCAATGACGTCGCTGAATACCGCCACTGCAGCCCTGGGAAAAACGGACACCTGGAACGCGGCGTCTATTGGCTCGACCAACACCGCCTTCAGCGCCACGACCACGGCCGGTGCAGCGGTTGGTTCCTATAGCGTACAGGTTAAATCGCTGGCGAAAGCTCAGGTATTAACCTCTGCCGTCCAGACCAGTGCCACCGCGCAGCTGGGAGCGACTACCGGTACCACGCGTACCATCACCATCAGCCAGCCAGGCACCACCAAACCGCTGACCGTCGATCTTGCTGACGGCGACACCAGCCTGAACGGTATTGCCAGCGCGATTAACAAGGCTAACGGCAACGTCACGGCAACGGTAGTGAAGTCGAAGGACAACGAGTACACCCTGATGCTGTCCTCGAAAACCACCGGCACGGCCAATGACATGACGGTGACGGTGACCGGTGACGACACCTTAAAAGGCATTATCAGCTACGACTCATCCACGAATACCGGCGCGATGAATCAGCAAACCGCGTCACAAAATGCGTTGGTTACCATCAACGACATCGACATTGAGCGTTCGACCAACACAATTAATGACGCGCTGCCGGGCGTAACCCTCACCCTGAAGGCAGAAAGCACCAAGAGCGAAAATTTAGATGTTACCCGCTCTACCGATGCCACCAAAAAAGCCGTCACGGATTGGGTTACCGCCTACAACTCCCTGCAGTCGACCATCGCCAGCATCACCAAGTATGTGAAAGTGGAAGCCGGTGCCGATCAGTCCGCCAGCAACGGTGCGCTGCTGGGTGACAACACCGTGCGTTCTGTGCAGTCACAGCTGCGCGATATGTTGACCGTGGTCCAGTCTGGCTCCTACGCGATCATGGCCCAGCTCGGTATCACCCAGGATCCTACCGTGGGCGCTGACGGCTCAATGGGTAACCTGAAAATCGACGATGCCAAACTGACAAAAGCGCTCACCGACAGCCCGGAAGCGGTGCAGGCCTACTTTATTGGCGATGGCAAAACAACCGGTCTGGCCACGCAGATGGGCAATACCCTGACCACCATGCTGAGCACGACCACCGGTAAAGAAGGGATCATCAAAAGCGCGACTGACGGTATCAACAGCACATTGAAAACCCTGGATAAGCGCTACGACGCAATGGAAGCGAGCATCGAAGCCACGATGGCCCGTTATAAAGCACAGTTCAACAGTCTTGATACTATGATGAGTAAACTGAATAACACGGCCACCTACCTGAAACAGCAGTTCAGTTCTTAGTCGTAAGGAACGTATATGTATGCACAAAATGGCGCCCGAGCTTATCAGCAGGTCGGGCTGGAAAGCGCGGTGCTGAGTGCCAGTCCGCATCAACTTGTCGTAATGCTGTTTGACGGGGCACTGAGTGCCCTTGTCCGCGCCCGTCTTTTCCTGGACGAAGGTAAAATCACCGAAAAAGGCAAAGCCTTATCGAAGGCGATCAATATTATCGATAACGGGTTAAAAGCCGGTCTGAATATGGAGATCGACAGTGAACTGCCGGGCAACCTTGCCGCGCTGTACGAGTACATGGTCAGACGTTTGTTGCATGCAAATCTGCGTAACGACGTGGAGGCGATTGTAGAGGTCGAAGCGCTGCTCAATAACATTGCGGATGCGTGGAAACAAATTGGTCCCAATGGTCCTTCTTCTCAGGATATCTATTGATGAATAATCCAGCGTCCGCTCTTGATAACTGGCAGGCCCTCTATAACCTCAGCCTTACCATGTTAAAACATGCTCGTTCCGGTCTCTGGGACGAGCTCATTACCCTTGAGATTTCTTATGTTCAGCTGGTAGAGAATATCTCCAAAAACCCTATTTCGGAGGCACATCCGTCCCAGATTGAGCAGGCACGTTTTCTACTCGAGAAGGTTCTGCAAAACGAGACCGAGCTCAAAATGCTGCTTGCCACACGCATGGACGAATTGCGCAGCCTCATTGATCAAACCGGTAAACAGCAATCCATCACATCAACCTATGGAAAGCTGTCAGGGAATATTCTTTATCCAGAAAGTTTGACCCGCGACACACAATTATGATTTCTTCATCCATACTCCAGAAGTCAGCCAAACGGCTTCTGGAGCACGGACGATGAAAAACCCCACCCTGTTACAATGCTTTCACTGGTATTACCCTGCAGGCGGTGAATTGTGGCGAGAGGTCACGGCATTAGCCCCCAATCTTAACGAAATCGGCATCAATATGATCTGGCTGCCGCCAGCCTATAAAGGCGCATCGGGCGGGTACTCGGTCGGGTATGATTCTTACGATCTGTTTGATCTCGGCGAGTTTGACCAGAAAGGCAGTGTTGCCACCAAATACGGTGATAAAGCCCAGCTTCTGGAAGCCATTGATGCGCTCAAAAGCAATAACATCGCGGTGCTGCTGGACGTGGTGGTTAACCACAAAATGGGCGCCGATGAGAAAGAGCACGTTCGCATTCAGCGCGTGAACGAACAGGACCGCACGCAAATCGATGATGAGATCATCGAGTGCGAAGCCTGGACCCGCTACACCTTCCCTGCCCGCGCCGGACAGTATTCGCAGTTCGTCTGGGATTACAAATGCTTTAGCGGCATCGACCACATCGAAAACCCCGATGAGGATGGCATCTTCAAAATCGTCAATGACTACACCGGCGAAGGCTGGAACGATCAGGTCGATGACGAAATGGGTAATTTCGACTATCTGATGGGCGAAAATATCGATTTCCGTAACCATGCCGTGACGGAGGAGATCAAGTACTGGGCGCGCTGGGTCATGGAACAAACCGGCTGCGACGGATTCCGCCTGGATGCGGTCAAACACATCCCCGCCTGGTTCTATAAGGAGTGGATTGAACACGTCCAGGAAGTGGCAACGCAACCGCTGTTTATCGTCGCGGAATACTGGTCGCACGAGGTGGATAAACTGCAGGCCTATATTAATCAGGTCGAGGGTAAAACAATGCTGTTTGATGCCCCCCTGCAGATGAAATTCCACGAGGCCTCGCGTCAGGGGCGGGACTACGACATGAGCCAGATTTTCACCGGCACGCTGGTGGAGGCCGATCCGTTCCATGCGGTGACGCTGGTTGCCAACCATGACACCCAGCCGTTGCAGGCGCTTGAAGCCCCGGTGGAAGCCTGGTTTAAACCGCTGGCGTATGCGCTGATCCTGCTGCGGGAAAATGGCGTGCCGAGCGTGTTTTATCCCGATCTCTTTGGCGCCAGCTATGACGATACCGGGGGAGACGGTGAAACTTACCACATTGATATGCCGGTGATTGAGCAACTGCACGAGCTGATCCTCGCCCGTCAGCGCTTTGCCCACGGCGTGCAGACACTGTTTTTTGACCACCCTAACTGCATCGCATTCAGCCGCAGTGGCACGGAAGAGGATCCCGGCTGCGTGGTGGTGATGTCCAACGGTGATGATGGCGAGAAGGTAATCTGCCTTGGGGAAAACTACGGGAACAAAACCTGGCGTGATTTTCTCGGCAATCGTGAAGAAACGGTCACCACCGCAGCGGATGGCGAAGGGACATTTACCTGCAAAGGCGGAAGCGTGAGCGTGTGGGTGATTGAGGATGCATTGTAGTATTTGAAGAGTGCGGCCAGATGCCCTCACCCCGGCCCTCTCCCACAGGGAGAGGGTGCAAACACCAAAAACAGCTACGGTAGCTTACTTTCCAGCGGATTTTTGCTCAGATAATCGGCACACTCCACCGTTGGGCGATCGACCTTCTGCAGCTCCATGCCATCATACTCCAGCACCGAGCCATCGCGCTCCAGCGGGTAGATATCCAGCTTGCTGGTCACGTTGTAATAGCTGTCTGAACGCAGCATGATTTTACCCGGCACGGCAATCACACGCTGCCATTGACGGCAGTCCAGCGTATCGCCCTCCTCCGTCACCACCAGCGTGGCAATCGCCTCCGGGCTGACCATTTTGCTCTGCGGCCCTTTTGACTGCCAGTATCCCGCCAGATGTGCCGGAACAGGATGTTTAATCACATCCTTGTAGCTATCTACCTGTACGCACCCGGTGAGTGCCAGCAGCGCGCCAGCAATTGCTATTTTTTTCATCATCTTTCCTGCATTCGAAGAAAAAAATATTGTGGCATTAAAGCGCTAAGGCTGCCAGCGAAGATCGTCCAGGTCTTAGACCTGCATCCCCATCATATGAGCATACATTTTTCATAATCGACAAAGATCGTCCAAGAGCGCACTAAATAACAGATGGTTAGAGTCGTCGAAAACGTCAGTCGTCTAAGTTCACCTTAGAGCGAGTGCTGTTTTGTGTCCCATCCATGCCCCATTACATCACTGGGCAGTCGTCGAACTCACCCGATCGCGCATCATTGATGATGTACGTGATGACTCCGAATATCGGCTTGTCGTCGTCTGATATCTCACCAACCTTGCGCAGCCTCTCACGCCTACCGTTCTCCAGATTCTCAAGATAGGGCTCAGGATGAGTTCTGTATCGCTTAAACTTGAATTCTCCATCTACAGCACATACAAGCAACGAACCATCCCTTGGCTGCAATGCAGCATCAACGATTAGCATAGCGCCCTCTATAATTCCTGCGCGCAGGTATGTAGAGCCGGCTATCATCATGTACGTGGCTGAAGGATGCGCGATAAGGCGCTTGTCGAGCGATATGCGTTCTTCAACGTAGTCTGCTGCTGGCGATGGAAACCCCATAATGCACCTCTGATTTTAACTGTACATGCATACAGTATTATCTATTTACGGTGTCGATCAATAGCGTTTGTGGTGCTACACTTCAGACCTTTCCGAATTCACTGATTTCTATAATGTTAAAGTTATTCGCCAGGTACACATCGATAGGTGTAATCAACACCCTCATTCATTGGGTGGTGTTCGCCATATGCATCTACGTATTTCATACAGGTCAGGCGCTTGGTAACCTCGCCGGTTTCATCGTCGCTGTATCGTTTAGCTTCTTCGCAAATGCCAGATTCACCTTTAAGTCATCAACCACGACCCTGCGCTACATGCTGTATGTCGGCTTTATGGGTACGCTTAGCGCTGCGGTTGGCTGGGCGGCAGACAAATCTGGCCTGGCGCCTCTCATCACGTTAATCGTGTTCTCCGCCATCAGTCTGGTGTGCGGTTTCATCTATTCAAAGTTCATTGTCTTTAGGGATGCGAAATGAAAATTTCTCTGGTCGTTCCGGTATTTAATGAAGAGGAAGCTATTCCAATCTTTTATAAAACCGTGCGCGAATTTGAAGATCTTAAACAACATGAAGTGGAAATAGTTTTCATCAACGACGGCAGCAAAGACGCTACAGAATCCATCATTAACGCGATTGCTATCGCTGATCCGCTCGTGGTTCCACTGTCATTCACTCGCAACTTCGGGAAAGAGCCTGCGCTGTTCGCCGGACTTGACCATGCCACCGGTGAGGCCGTTATCCCGATTGACGTTGACCTGCAAGACCCGATAGAAGTCATCCCTCACCTGATTGAGAAGTGGCAAGCCGGTGCAGATATGGTGCTGGCCAAGCGTTCTGACCGCTCCACAGATAGCCGCCTGAAGCGTAAATCAGCTGAATGGTTCTACAAGCTGCACAATAAGATCAGTAACCCGCAGATCGAGGAGAACGTTGGCGATTTCCGACTTATGTCCCGTGAAGTGGTAGAAAATATCAAGCTCATGCCGGAACGAAATTTGTTCATGAAAGGCGTGCTGAGTTGGGTTGGAGGCCGTACGGATGTTGTCGAATACGCTCGAGCAGAGCGCGTGGCAGGGAGCACAAAATTCAACGGCTGGAAGCTCTGGAATCTTGCTTTAGAAGGTATCACCAGCTTCTCAACATTCCCGCTTCGAGTATGGACGTACATAGGTCTTGGCGTGTCTATGTTTGCATTTATCTATGCTGCATGGATGGTTGTAGATAAGCTGATATGGGGGAATCCCGTTCCGGGTTATCCGTCACTCATGACGGCAATTCTTTTCTTGGGCGGCGTTCAGCTCATTGGTATAGGTGTGCTTGGGGAGTATATTGGAAGGATTTATGTAGAGGTCAAGAACAGACCTAAATATCTGTTAAAAAGGAAAACAAAATGACCACCAATAGAATTGGAGTGTTCATTAAAAACAACCGATTGCCAATTTTCGTTGTCTTTTCCATGTGCATTTTATATGTACTACCAATAATCATGGCCGACAGGCTGTACGTTGACGACATGGGTCGGACTACCACTGGGTATTATGGGTGGAAAGGTAATGGTAGGCCTTTTGCAGAAATGATAATGAAGTTTCTATCATTTGGAGGGCTTAACTTAGACATATCCCCCTTACCTCTGCTGCTAGCGTTAGCCTTGTATTCTGTTACTTCCGTGGCATACGTCAGATCTGTCATTCCAAAGAAAGGTATATTGATAACGGTTATCGCATCATTAGGATTCATAGTTAACCCATTTTATCTTGAGAACCTTTCGTATAAGTATGATTCGTTCCCTATGATGATTAGTGTATGTGTTTTATTGCTTGCTTACATTAATATATCGAACATATACGCTAGAGCTACAATAGCGACTATAGCCGTAATTGCTTCTTTGAGCTCATATCAAGCATCTATTGGTCTTTTTGTATCTTTAGCAGTAATAGAATCAGTTAGTTACATAAACAAAGGAATAGATTTAAAATTTGTCTTTTTGAGAATTGTAGAGAGGGGGTTGTGCTTTGGAATAGGTTACTTATTGTATGACAAGGTAATAAAACCAGCGACAGTTCTGGAAAGCAATGGTTATACTTGGCAGCACTCTCAAACAATCCTTTTAAATAAGGAAGGGTTTGATATATTTGCCCGGAACGTACATATCTATCTTGAAAAGATAATGAAATACGCGACCTCCATACCAAGCATTACTATTGCTTTAGTGGCTTTTTTCATAGTTGCCAGCCTCGGCTCAATTTTATTCGGTATTTTTAATAAACAAAAAAACAAACCTATAGCTATAATCTGCTCAATTATGGTTATGGCATCACCGATCATTGTTTTCGCTTTGACATTTATTCATATGTGCCTATTGGTTTACCCAATTGCATCGCCTCGTGTCTTTGTATCATTTTCAGCTTTCATTTTTTTGATGATGGCTATACTTTTCATGCATGATAGATTCAACAGAGCATCACTGGTTCCTGCAATACTATTTATTGCCTTCTCGTATGTTTACTCATTCTCATACGGAAATGCCTTGAAATTTCAGGACGAATATGAAAATTATGTTGCAGTAAACATTGCAAATGATTTATCAACTATCGATCCACTTGGACAATTGAAAATACAGACTAATGGCTATATGGACTATCCTCAGCAGGTTGCCATTGTTTTAAAAAAATACCCTGCCATGAAGGATGCTATCTTGAGATATTTGAACAATGATTGGTACTGGTCATACTTTCAACTAGGTAAATATGGTGTAACCAATGCTAGAGCTGGATTGTCTCAAAAATATGCATCAGATATATCTAGTGGGAAAGCTCTCCTGGTAAGGCGAGACTATTCTTTCCATAAGAGAGACAATATTTTAGTTATAAGTTTCCACGGAAAATACTGATAGAAATGGGGCGAACGCCCCATTTCTTTTAAGCAAATGCACCAAAGTTACGCCACACAGCAGCAGATCCATTGCCAGCAGTGACGCAAATAGCACCAGCGTAGGCTGTTCCAGAGGCTGGAGGTGTCGTAAACCAGCAAATATCGCCTACGGAATAATTAATTGTTGAGGGTATTCCAGCTACCGTTGTAGCAAAGACTTCTTTTCTCCTGTTTCCTCCGAAATTGATAATGCCATGAGTTCTAGCTGATGAGCCCTCGTTAATCATCGAGATATATCCATTAGCCTGTATGTTATCAACCATTACGTTCGTTGCGCTTGCGTTATTGATAACGAACTGAATCTGAGTTGATGACTGTGAGTTTCGAACATTCAGACCAAGAATCTGAATATTGTTACCACCGCTTATTATTTCCACTGCATTATAAGCTGAGCCACCAAATGCAACACTCATGCTTGGGTTTTTTAACTGAATTGCGTTTAGTACAATGTCTGCACAGTTCTCCATAACAAGGCCATGTTTATATAGCTTACCGAAGGCATTACCAGACACAACGCCGCCTCTCACTCCTGTCATCCATAATGCATAATCAGGGAAGGACTGCGGGTTGGTGCTTGCCGCGTCCGAGGCTATAGTATTGCCTATCAATACAAAATTATCATAGTCAGTATTTGATGATGTAGCGGTATTGTCGATTTTAATCATCACTGATAATGATCCACCACAGCGGAATATGTCATTGCAGGACATGATGCTCCCTCTACCGAAGTGGCCCAGGAAGAATTGGAAGCACCCATTGTCGCATTTGTTATTTTTAATGCTGATATCACCGGCATAATTATCCGCTAACACACCTTGGGCAGTGTTGGTTACAAGTTTTATGCACACAGAATCCGCAAGACTAGTATCGGTAGCTGATCCAAATCCGCCACATGAGTGGAATCTATTGTCGTCTATAACGTGACCACGGAATTGCTGACCAGGCACGTAGTTAAGAGTTATTGGGAAAGCGACATGCGAATAACCATTAAGCCGCTGAGTAAGGTTTCTACCATACCCAACCACACCGTTCTTCAGGCAAAAGAATGTACAGCCGTGCACAGTGCTATCGATGTCTGCAAGCGTGCCCGTTGACGGCTGGAACTTCACGCCGGTACATGTTTCTGTAGCACCAAAGTTAACTGCGGCTTCGAAACCTTCAAAAAGAAGGCCTTCAATACGACAACCACTTCTTGTGAATGTCATCAATGTTGTATTGGCGGCCGCAGCTTTAATTTTAGTTGTGGATGCGCCGTAAGGGTATTCACCTGCACCTTTGATAACCAAAGACGTATTGTTAATAGTTAAACCGGTAGTAAGGTACGTCCCCGCCGGGATACGGACGCTTGTCCTGGTTCCATTAGTATTTAAAAGGGAAAAGAAACCGTTAAGAGCTGCCGTCGAATCAGTAGCGCCTGTCGGATCTACCCCGGCGATCGCACCAACGCTCAACTCCTCATCTAATCTCTTTTTAACCGTATAGGCGCGATAATGGCCGATTGCATTCTGAACAGTCGTTGCATTTCCATCTGAGTCCAGCGCGCCGATCATTCCCGCGCCCGCAGATGTAGCTAGCATTGCTCGCAGGCTCGCATCACCAATACCTACCCACGCGCCTACGCCAACCCCGCCGGAAGATGATGGCGTAGAGCCGGCATCCACATGCTTCGGCAGCGCGCCGTCCCAACGATAATATTCGCCGGTATCTTCGTCACGTAGCGCCTGGTTTGGCAGGGTGATATTAGCGCCGTCCTGGAAGGAGTCAATGAGGATCCATCCATACTGAGCAATAGCCTGTTGAGCCAGCCAGCGCAGCCCCTCGATGGTGTAATGCTCGTTACCAAACCGGTCAACATAGGTGTTAACCAATGAGGTAACGAACTCGTCAATTTTTCCCGCGTTAAACTTCAGATCGCGAGGGGATTCACTTGGGACAGGCAAATTGGTAGGTTGCGTAGCCATATTGATTCCATAAAAAAACCCGGCGCGGTGGCCGGGTTAGGTTGGTCGGGGACGGTTCTTATTGGTAGATGGCGTCGCTGTATTCCGCGACGGTCAGAGATACCGTGTTATCTGTGTTCGGTTTGATGCTGTTGACCGTCCATAGCTGACTGTCCAGCTCCTCCACTGTCGCAATGAGATAGCGCGACGGGAGCTGCACAGTGTCTCCGTTCCATATGTTGAGCTGAATGTTGGGGATAGCCGCGGTGAAGCCGTACTTCGTGTCGCTACGGGCGGTGGCTGGATAACGCAGAGTGGGATTGCCAAGACTGTCGGTTACCAAGACAAACATATCCCCGGAAAAGGTGATCGGTTCGCTGGTATCAAAGTCATTCCCGGTGCGGCCTGTTATGTAACCCTGCTGCTGGTTGCTGTCGTAGATGTCCGGCATCTGAATGACGCTGCCAACCTGGATAATGCCGTCTTCGAACACTTTGGCATTCATCTTCACCCTGGAGTAGATCAGGCGCTTGGTTTCGCGCAGAGCTCGCTCCCGGGCCTGATACTCATTACGGAAGCCGACGATCTCCAGCTTGTTCGGGTTCTCAGCTTCCTGCTCGACGATAGCGCCGTTCACCACGCGGTAGTTGATGTACGTCTTGTTGTTTGTTGTCGGGTGGACGTATGACACCTGCACGCCGTCATAACCGCCTGGCAGCGTGGACTCGTACGTTATTTTGTACTCGTCCGTCTTCATGTTGGCCCGGTTGAATACTGCAGCCGGGTAATCCACTTTCTGGTCACGGGTA
Organism: Enterobacter sp. 50793107; assembly: GCF_001463365.1. NCBI lineage: Bacteria > Pseudomonadati > Pseudomonadota > Gammaproteobacteria > Enterobacterales > Enterobacteriaceae > Enterobacter > Enterobacter sp. 50793107. Next base: position 311,898 of record NZ_LNII01000158.1, read on the forward strand.
AACGTCAGCACGCCGTCATCCCAGTACGCCACAACCGACGCCGCATTGCAGATCGCCTGCACGCGGTCGCCCAGCGAGTCGTTCTCGTCATCAAACGTGTAGTCGAAGTAACCCAGGCGCTCATCAGGCAGGCTTTCAGCAATCGAGTACAGGCCGTACAGGTCAATGCTGCTTACCGGCTGCTCACCCATGATGAGCCAGGTGTGCGCCACTGCATCAGCGAACAAGCGCGACGGACGCAGCGTGTAATCCACCGTCTGCGTGTCCAGGTCGTACGTGATGGTGTGCCGCGTCACCAGAGCGTTATATTTACGCTCTCGGCTGCCAAGGGCGTTCTCTGTCGCCCTCACCTTCACACGTACCAGCGTGTCGGTCGGGTGAACGACGTTTGTCCTGATATTGATGCTGTGGATCTCTTCGACCTTCAACAGGCTTGCATCACTGGAGTTATCTGTGCGCTGGAAGCTGACCGCGTACTTTCCGAATCCCCCGGAAGGTGTGATTTTGTCAGTGCGGTAGAACACCTCACTTGTGGAATCATGCGGGGTCGTCTGCCGGTATGTGAAAGTCTGCTGCGTACCTGGCACCTGGTTGTAATCGTCGTCGATTTTCCAGAGGACGACCTTCCAGTTAGTTTCCTTATTTCCGCCCAGGCTGGACTGTGTATGCAGCCAAAGCTGAGTTGACTCAACCGGGGAGAAGAACGGTCCGACGATCAGAGCCTCGTTGTCATTGAGAATGAACTTCGTGGTGTTGATGGTCGCTGTCGCAGGTATGTCCTGCGGTTCCTGCAGGTCGCTCATCGTAAACGTGTACCAGCGCACCGGGTTAACCACAGCGCCGTCGTTCGTTTCAACGGCGGAGATCAGGGTTCCGGAGAATGTCGCATCGGTAGTAACGCTGCCTGATGCAGTGCTGTATGTCACGTTGATGGTGAAGGTCACAGCGTGCGGCAGAACCAAGCCCATAAAATAGTCAAACTCAGCTTGTTTCACGATTTTCATCGCTATCTGGCCGCCGGAATACGTTCCGCTGACGACGGTATTTGCCGTCGCCGTCTCTATCGGAAAATCACCCGCTTCGTTCTGCCCTGGTACTTCCTGCCCGTCGACGTCATCGAACCCGTAGCCCTCAACGATCTGCGGAATAACTTCGCCTGGCTGGAAGAACTGGAATTCGGCACCAGCCAGTGAGCCGAGGCTTGATTCTGAGTAGCGCACAGACTCGTAATCGTATTTGCCGATCCCGATGCACATCCATTCCGTGACGTACTTCAGGCCGCCGTCGGTGGACGTCTGGTGCACGTATTCGAATACTGACTCCTGAATCAGATCCGGGAACGAACGAATCTGGCCGTATATGTCTGGCTTGGCCTTATACACACGCGCGGTGTTTGTCTGACCGGTCAGACTATTGTTTGGTGAGTCGACGGTATTTCCGCCGTTGTTTGCGATAGCTGGCTTCGGCGCCAGGAACGAAAACACCTGGCCCACCACTTTAAAGATCGGGCTCAGAATGTCGCCGACAATGCCCTTCGGCTGGTCGAATATCTGGATGTGGTCCAGTTCGCTAAGCTCAAACGACAGCTCGTCATCGTCGCCCAACTTCACGCCATTGCGGACGATCAGCAGGTCGCGGTGGAAAGTAGCGTCATTGGCCGCCAGCCAGTCATAAAAAAGGGTGCCATTTGGCACCCTGTAGCGTTCTTTTGGCGTTCCCGGGAAACGCTGGAGTTCAATCAACGCCATACGAAAAATACTCCACCTTTGTAAATGCCCGCTGAATGACCAGCAACGAGTCCATGCGTACGCTTCCGTTCTCGCCGCGCGAGTGCAGCGCCATCCGGTTCAGCACCAGGCCAACGTGTGCCGGTTGCGCTCCGCGGTACCCGACGAATATTCCGCCCTCAACTGGCTTGTCGACCTGGTGCCAGAAAACCACGTCTCCCTGATAGCAGGTGAAGAAGTCCTCACCGGCTTCGTAGTCGGGCGTCTGATGCAGTTCTATGCCGATGACATGGCGGTAATACAGCACCACCAGCCCCCAGCAATCCACCTTCTCGAACGAACAGGCCCGGTTAGCCCACGGTACTCCGATAACCCGCCGGATAAATTCATCTTTAGTCATGCGGATTCCTTATAGGTACTGGAGTCCAGTGTATTCGCGGGGATCGTATAATTTTCCAATATTATTATTGAGCGGGTTGGTCACAGACAGAGTGACCGATGCGGCGTCGGCATCAATATCTACCGTCTTGACGTATAACTGCCAGGACTTAATCGGCACAGACACGTCTCCGCTGTCGAATATCTGCCGCGTGGCCGTGATGGCTGTCAGCCTGGTCGCCCCCCTCCACTCCTTCATCAGCGCTTTGATGTCCGACGACAGCCGTCCTAATTTCACCGTCGCGTCGATCACCGGCGTGCCGCTTTGCTGGCTCTCTTCGATTTCAAATCGCGCTGGCTTGTACGTCTGGCCGCCAAGTGTCTTCGGGAAGAACTGCTTATCGACAAGGCGGACGTAGCCAAATGATGGGTGATAGAACGTGATGGTGTCGTACAGTCCGCGCGTCGGACGTTGCTGCTTATATTGGCGAAAAGATGGCATCAGGGGATCCTTCCATGATTTTTATGGTAACCCATGTTTACCTCTGCTATTACCCTGGCATTGAAGGCGTCAATAATGGAATCGAAGTACCCAAGATGTTTTTCAACACAATTCATCCAGATTACTGATTTCCATTTTGATTTTCTTGTATTCCAAGATACGCCAGATATCCCGCTGGTATTATTGATATTTAATTTCATGTTTTTGGCATTTGTCTGCCGCGAGACCACTCTTAAATTTTCGTACCTATTGTCGGTTCTGATCCCATTGATATGGTCCACTTCGTCAGTAGGCATCACGCCTGTCTCCAAGGCTATAACTATTCTGTGGTTTAGAATCTCCTTGCCACTAATAGCAATTCTGAAATAACCGCGATTATTTGCTCTTCCAGCTTTTTTCCCGGCAAACTGCCCATTGAAAGTTTGCTGACCTTTTAAGCTGTTGAAATGGTGAATAGGTCGAGCTTTCCAGAATAGCTCCCCTGTATTTTTGTTATAGTCAAAACACTCAGAAAGATATTGAGGAGTAATAAAGTTCATATAAACCTCGTAGAAGGTTTCGTAGATGGATGGTTGCGCCAGAGCGGTCTACGTTCCGCCTTTTCGGGAGCTACCCTAGGCGCTTATTAATTATACCATTTGCAACTTATGGATGAAAATCAAACAACTCGAGGCAGACTTTCCGGATCGCGTCCGTCCGGATAGCCAGTCACCACGATATCAAGCACTGAAGGCCACGGCGGCGGCAGCTCAACAATGATGTCGTCAAACTCGTCGTCAGCGTTGTACAGATGGTTGGCAATAACGGTTCCTGTCCATGTCACCACCCCGCCGTCGATACTGGTTTGCACCGGCATCTGCGTGAAGTGAAGCTCCTGCAACTGGAGGCCACTGCCGCCCAGATTGATGTTCATCCGGAACCAGTTCAGGCCTCGGTTGAGATAGTTCGGGCTGCGTAGCCACTGCTGGAAAGTGCGTTCCTGCGCCAGAGTGAAGATCCACGTCAGTGACCAGGTCACTTTCAGGTCGTCGGTTTGATTCTCGAAGATAGCCGGGCCGACCGCTGGCTGATCGGCCTGAAACCCGGTATCGAGAGTCATGTTTTTGCTGGCCTTCTGCGCCAGCGGCAGCCAGTCGGGATAGTCGATAATTGGCATCAGCCCTGACCCCTTGGCGTGCGTTTGGCAGTAGTATTTCCTGTGATTGCCTGACTCATAATGCCCCCATTGTTCATATCGGCAACGAACGCCTCGACAGTCAGAGTATTTCCAGCTTGCGTGGCTCTGGCGTCATACATATGCTGTCCTGATGACATATCATTGAATATGACGCTAACCTGAATTCCACCGCCTCCGGCAGTCATGTCCTTATTGCTGATCACCCTGCCATTGTCGCCCGGTATCATGTACTGCTTACCGGTGCTGGCCTGGTAAATCTCCGGCATTCCGCCTTCGCCGACCTGGTACATGCTGCCAGCAGATACAGGTCCACCGTTCTTCCTTGCGCCAGCAACCGCCAGCGTCTTCGACAACCCTACGGTTGAAGCTATCCCGGCCATTGCGGGAACAGAGTTCGCACCGAATGATGCCAGACTCGCAAGGGCAGCTGCTGGAGCCCAGGCCGAAGCGAGAATCGCCGCCTGAGATGCTCCAGCAGCAGTAGCTGCTGCGCCCAATGTCTGACCGATAATGAAGTTTTTGAGAGCCTCAACTCCAACCTGGACTAGCGCATTGACCACGCTATTCAGCATCGTGTTACCGAGTGAGCGCATAGCATCCTGCGCTGACATCGTTCCGGTGATCAGCCCGGTTAACGCATTAGATGCATTACCTGAAAACGCATCCACCGCGCTTGTCAGCATTTCATAACCAAGACCTTGTTGACTGAGCAATTGCCACTGAGCGGCTGTCATCTGCTCATTGAACTGGTTTTCCTGCGCAGTCTTTAAGGCAAGGTACTGGGCATCGGTAGCTGCCTTTGCAGCAACGAACTGATCGTAATTTATTTTCCCTTTTTGGTAACTTTGCTGGAGTATCGCCTGTTCCTGCTGCTGATATTGCTGCATCAGGGCTAACTTCTGGTTATTTTCGTTCACCAGTTGCTGTACCGGGTCAACTTCGGCTCGGGCAGAAGCTACCGGATTGACTGTGGCCTGGGCGTTAATCTTGGCGAGGTTATTCTGGTGCTCGAGCGCCATTTTCTCCGTGGCAGCGTTATACTCCTTGAGATCTATTTTCCCAGCGTTCAGTGCGGCCTTCAGATTTTGCATGGATTCGGCGTAGGATTTATTCTCCGCCTGCAAAGGCATTGCCTTAAGTGCTTCTGTTACCCCTTTTGCTGCTGCTGATGCATCCCATGCTTTTGCTGCATATTCACCGGCCTTTTTGATTTGCTCCTGGGTTGCAGAATTACCCAGTGACTGCTGAGCACGTAATATGGCCTGCTCTCTGCTTAGCTCCTCCGTTGAATCAGCTGCCAATTCTGATTGCTGTTTCAGGTTCGCCAGCTTCTGAGCTATAGACTCAGCCTGGGAGGCCCCCTTCTTCTGCTCGGACTGGAGAGTCTTCTGCGCCTGCGTGTTTTTATACGTAGCGGCAGCGTCATCCTCCATCTGTTTGGCGTGCGGATCATCCTTAGCGAATCCGGCATCTTCGGCAGCATATTGAGCCTGCAACCGTGCGCGAGCCTCACCCTGGAGCTTCGATAGTGCCAGGTTACGCTCAGACTGTTTGATCAGGTTCTTCTGTCCGGCGGTAAGGTTATCCGTGGAATTATTCAGGCTGTCTACGTTGATCTTCGCGTTGGCTGCCTCTCTTGCCAGATCAACAAGCTTACCTGCCAGTTCAGCAATAGCTGACTGCCCATCTTTGGATGAGGACTGCATTTCCTGGAGTTTTTTCGCCAGTTCCTGAAGTGCTTCCGGAGACGGGTTATTGCTCAGATCTGATAGTTCTCTTGCCAGATCAAACGCTGATTGCTTGCTGATGCCGAGGCGTGATGAAAGGGTGCTCACCGTTGCAGAAAGCGAGTTAACAATACCTGAGGCATATTGTCCCTGGCTGTTGGCCTGTTGAATGGCCTGACTCCAGTCAGTGGTGGTTACGCCAAGAGCTGACAGCTCATCGTTGAATTTCTTGATGCTTGGCGAAGCACCGCCCACCGCCGCCAGTGCGCGATCACCTAAAGTGATGAAAGCATCAGACGCGTCACTAATGGCCTTCGGAATCTTTGAGATGGCCTGGTTATACTCGAGCAGCGCCTGATTTCTCAGCAAAGTAGCTACGTCGGCATTTACGCGCGCCAGGGCGGCATATTTGTCTGAAAGTGCGGCCACACCTTGCGATGAAATGGTGATCACCTTATCCATCGCTTCAGCTGCGTCTTTCAGCGCATCCATGGCGTTCTTACCGCCATTCAGCGAAGTAATCAGCACGCCTGCCAGTACCGAACCAAGCGCGATTATGGCGCCAACCACCGCGCCGCCAGGTCCGAATGCGCCAGCTAGTTGCGAGCCCTGTTGAGCAAACGCCACCAGCGCAGACTGCCCGCCCTGCACCTGTACGATGAAGTCCTGAACCTGGTACCCGGCCTGCTGCATGCTGGTTTTCCAGTTTCCAGTGCCCTTCGCGCCATTTTCAACGCCAGTCTTCATGTCATACAGGCGACCAGTAAGCTCGCCGATCTTCTGTTTTTCTTCGTCGGTGGCTTTCGACCCTGCACGCAACTGTGCAGCCAGGACTGCGGCACTACGCGCGCCATTCTCCTGCGCTTCGTCCAGCACAGCCAACTGGTTACCCAGCGCCTCGATGATGGATTCGGCACGGCTGAATTCACTGCTAGCACCGCCGGTACCGCTGCGGGCCTCTTCCATTGCGCGGGCGATTCCGCTCACGTTGGTGTTCAGCTTGCGCAGCTGGTTGTCCATGGAGTTGGCGTAACCAGCAAGCTCAGTAAACGCGGACCCTGTTTGAGACGTGCTGTTATCAAGCCCATCGAGTTCTTGGCCAGTCTTTTTTGATGAACTGTCTATCTGACTCAGCGCGTTCTGCACATCCTTGGCACCGTCAAGAAGTTGAGCGGTATCCAATGCGATGGTGATATCAATACCACCTAAATTTTCCGACATTGCTGTTCTCCATGGATATGTTAGCTACTACTTCATTGACCGTTCTTGCTGTTCGCGCATCATTTTTTCTTGCCAGCGACGCTCGTCATCATCCATTACTGCGTCGTATTCCTCTCGAGTCAGCCCTTTCTGGTCTGGATATTTCGCGTTCAGAAGCAGCGCAAACTCCGTCATCGTCAGGTGCGCGGCATCTTCACGCGTCATTTCGAAATGAGTGCGGGCAGCATTGATATACTCAATGGCGTTGAATGCTGTTGTTGTCGAGTTGGTTTCATGCCGCTGCAACTTCCTGACCTTGGCTTTACCTATAACGCCATGGGACATTAGGTGTTGGGCGATGACAATAATGTCATTACGGCTTAGCGCGCCGGGCCGGTAAACTATGTATCTTGACCACCCTTTCCACTCCCCTATGATCGGGGTTAAATCATCTTCACAGCACGCCTGAACCACCTGCATGGAAACAGAAAGGATCTTTTCAGCCATGCGATAAAGTTGTGGTGATAGCCACTCAGGAAGACGCCCAAGATTAGAAGCGCATGCTGCAATCAGGTTTTGCACATCACTGCCATGGATGGTTGCGTATGCCGCAACGATCTCTTCCGGCGAACCGATTCTGGTCATTGCAGCGAATGATGGCCTTAGAAGGTACTCTTTCTCGCCATCCTTTCGGCTTGAAAGGACAACCTCACCAATGTCTGTTAACGGGATCATGCTCTTGCCTTAATGATTATTATCAAGGGCAGCACGCTGCCCTTTGGAATAGCCATTAGCTGACAGTGACAGCGCAGGCGTTTGAAGTGATTTTTACTGGCGTGCCAGCAGAGTCGGTAACTTCACAGGTATATGAACCAGCATCACCCGAGACTGCGCTCGCCTTGTTGAACGTCGCTGTAGTCTGACCGCTCACTGCTGAGCCATCTTTTTTCCAGACATACGTATACGGAGCTGTACCGCCTGTAACAGCTACGCTGATGTTGAGCGCCGATCCAGTCGCAACGGTTTTCGTTGAAGGAAGGTTGGTTGTGAAGGCGAGCGCATCTCCAGCGATCTCAAACACAACCGTGTCGGCATCGTAGACTTTCCACTCACCGGAGAAAGTTGAAATATCACTGGTTCCGAAGTCACCTGACCACGAGGTGGTGTTGAAATACCCCATGATATAAGTGCCAGCGTCTTCCCCGGCAAAATCAAAACGAACCCAGACGGTTGGCTGACGGCCAGCCTGCACTTCATCGAAAATGTATTTCGACATGTGGATCGCGCCAATCTCTACAGACTTATCGTTCTTGCGGAACTCGCCGTCACCGGAGACTGTAAAGTCCATGTTGTTGACCAGGTTTTCAACCAGACCCTTTGAATCATCAGCCTCAGAGCTGACTGTATTCATTGAGTAATCGAAACCTTTCGTGGTCATCGCGCCGAGACGCTTCCATTCAGAAAGCGATGGCACTGCGTCGGGGCAGCCAAAGGCCATGCGTAGCACAGCTACTTTCCCGATCAGCTTGCCAAAATCATTAGCACAGCCTTGCATGTGTACCTCTCAAATAAAAAAGGCCACCGGATGGCAGCCTGATGGTTGTGGATAGGGTTATTCGCCGTATACGCAGCGGAAGCGCAGCGAAAATACCGCCCGCCCCTCTGCTGTTAGCATTGGTTGAGGCATACCGTAGGACTCGATGTATCCGATGCAGGGGTCCGCAATAGGATTAGCCTGTACGTAATCAATAATGCTCATAGCTGCGGTATTCGCTTTGCGGTCCTCATTAATGGCACTGATCACATCCAGTTGAACCATGTATGTTCCACCTTCATCCTGACGGAGTATGCCCCCTCCAGCTGGCTTAAAGACCATGAATGCCTCAGACTTATTGCCACTGTCATCCCAGAAAAAACTCTGACAGGTAAAGGCCGTCGTAAGTCCGGCAGAAACCAGCATTGAACGTACTCGGTCGGCCATTGGTGGGGTCATTTCTTCATGCCTTTTGCAATAATTTCAGGGATTCGTGGCTTAACCTGTTCAAAAGCTTTTTTCAGGAATTGCGGCTCGCCCCCAGGCCCCCAATAAACGCCTTGCTCTGTCCCACCACCAAACTGCTTGCCTGATCTGGTGGTGCCGAAGTGCGCCCTTGGTTGGCCCTTCAACTTGCCTGGTGCATCATGAACATAGGCTGCATACGAGGCTGAAAACCCAACCTTTGCCGTAATTCGATTGCCGCTTGAATCAAAATCGATAAACCGAGAGTTAACGAGGGTTGATGTGTCTATTGGCGTTATCACAGCAGCTGACTCAAGAACCTGTTCGGATGCCAGGTACAAAGCCCGGATGATGCGTACGCTTTTAACGTCACCAATCATGCGGTTCAACTTAGCAATGGTCTGATCGATACCTTTAACTTTGATACCCATGGCTAGATGCCTGTCAAAATTGCATAGTCATCCGCTAGTCGCTCGAACGTGTCGGCGTAGCGGATAACCTGCCGCACCTCGTCGGCACCAGCGACAACCGGGTCCGCTTCGGTCGATTCGCCAATCAGCAGATAATCACCGGCGGACGCCAGCGCGAACTCTGTCCAGACGGTGTTCTTAACGACGATTTCAGCGCCAAGGCTGCCGATACGCTTTGACAAACCGCCTTCGTAATCGCACATGATTACTTCAGGTGCGGCGTACCCATTAACTGGATCGCCGTATTCGTCGGTCACACCGTTCTGTTTGCGCCAGACGGTTGCAGTGGCTGTATAGCTCCACGAAGCAATGCTCGACATCAGCCCTCCTTCCAGCGCAGGACAACCGTTACGTTTCCTCCCTGGCCTTTAAGTTGCTCACTGCGCTTAATGGCGGTCGGTGGGATGCAAGAGTCCATAACGACTTCGCCAACACGATAAAGTCTGCTGTTTTTCAGTAACCCGCCTCGCTTCATTCTTTCCACCTCATCACCTTGGCGCCAGTCGCCCGGATGCGCGGGCAGTTGATATGCCACTCGCCGTCCGATTTCACGTAGCCGGTAGTCTCCCGCCCGGTATCGGTCATCACCCAGACGCGGGTGAATGAGCGTGGCAGGCCGTGCTTAACTGATTTCCAGTTCATGAATTGCGCCCAATAAAAAACCGCCCGGAGGCGGTTGGTCGTTTGAAGTCTTGTTATCTGCCATGGTTTCGGTGATAACCGAACCTCACCTCTGCTGATTTTCTTGCCGCAGCGGCATCAAGAAGGTTATCGAATGAGCCAAGAGACACATCCTCTCCTTCATCGCCAATGGTGCTTTTCCAGGTTCCATATCGCTTATCCCACCTAACGCCGATAATCCCAGATGAATTTGACGAAGGAGTTTTACGATTTCTGGCATTACCCTCAGCATCGACGAGACGCAGATTGGATATCCTGTTATCCCGCTTATCACCGTTAATGTGGTCGATAAAGATTTCTGGGTGCTCATTGTAGTGAATCGCCCAGACAACACGATGAAGCCTGTAGCATCGCTTATTAAGCTTGAATACCAGGTATCCCCTGCGATTCTGAACCCCTACAACAGTGCCAGCATAGCGAGTGTTCCAAATTTTAGAATCTCGCTCGCTTTTGAAATGCTCTAAAGCGCGGGGCTTCCATTTAACAACGCCAGTAAGTGCATCGTAATCAAGCAGCTTTCGCAGGTAGTCCACAGGAAGATTTTTTTCTGTGCAGATATCCATGTAACCCTCGTAGCAAGGTCGCGTAGATTGAGGTTGCGGCAACAGAGTCTACGATCTCTGCTTTCGGTGATCAGCCTAGCCGCGTGGATATTTTATCAGCACTAACACCCACCAACAACGAGAAACAACCCTACTTTCTGACCGACATCAATGGGTAATCCTGATGTACAGCCAGACGTATCCAGCGCCAGCAGCGCGTCACGCATGTTGAGCACGCTCTCGCCGTAGTCAAACGAGCGAGAGGCACCGGACGGAGCGCCCTGCGACTTAATCCGCTGCGTGTACGCCGTCAGAGCCATCAAGGTGACTGCGTACACTTGGATGAGCATCAGATCGCAATCGTCGTAACCGGCGGCAATCAGGCAGGGTTCTATCTTCGCCAGCTTGCACAGGTAGGCGTCGATCATGAAGTCAGGAACGGTGGTATAGCCAAGCGCAGACAACTGCTGTTTAACCTGCGCCGCCGTTATCTGCACTACAGCCATGTTTTATACCCTCCTGAGTAACCCAATTCACCGAGGAACGCCTGCACGTCTGCCGCTGTGATTGGGTCAGCCATGGTTATTTCGCCTTCTTGATTGCTTCCGCCAGTGCTGCTTCGGCATCGTCGGCGCGTTTTGTTTCTACTGCCAGTGCGTCAGCATGAGCCTTGTCTTTAGCTTCACCATCGGCGATTAGCTTTTGGTTCTGCTCCAGTGCGTCGGCGAGTTGCTTTTGAATGGCCGTCAGATCTGTCGCAGGAGCTGAAGGAGTAGCCACTTCGAAGGTAAGCTTCTCGCCTTTCTTCTTGTCGGTCTCCTTCGCCTTGCCAGTGCTGATCCAGCGCTCAGCTGTTGCATCGTCCACATCCACCACTGAACCAACCTCCAGCTTGCGGAGGTTGGCACCGGCGTGCAGGTTGCTTGCCACGATTTCTACCAGTGCCATGATTTATCCTTAGCTTGATGCGTGAATTACGGAGTATTTGTTGTTGATGTCCTGCTTGACCATCAACCCCATTGCACCCCAGGTGCGCCAGATGTAGTCGCTGTTGTACTCAGGACGCGGAGATGCAACGGTACCGATAGCCTGGCCGACGATTGGAGCAATGACGCCAGCAGACAGCGGAACGATGACGATTTCGTTACCTGACAGTTGGCTGTCTTCTTTAATCGCCGCAACGCCGGTCAGCTTCAGGATTTCATCCATGATCGTTCCGGACTGGAAGTTGTCGGAGAAGTAGCGTTCCAGGTTGGAGATGATTTCTCCGGATACGTACCAGGTTTGCTCTGCATACTGGTTGTTTACGCGACGCATCTGATCACGCAGTGCGATTGCCCCGGCGCGGATAGCCTGAGACGTTGCGGTACCAGAGGTGAAGTCGATGTTAAGGCCGGAAGCGCCAAGGTCGATCTGCGCTACACGCTCATCGTCACGCAGCCCTTTCCAGGTCAGGCCGTCGAATACTGCGAAGTTGCCAGCCTTATCGCGGAAGCCGTTGAAGATGTAGTCAACGTAACGACGCTGAACGTCTTCAACCGAACCACGCTGCGCATCAGCCTGCGACTGCAATGCCTGCGGGCTGTTGAAGATTGGATCACGCCATTCGAACTTAAAGCCCGAGTCGTGGATAGGCACCATGGTGCCATCGAAGGAATAGCTACGAGCATCGAGTGCCGCGCCGACCTGTCCGGACATGGAAGTGTGAGCCCAGCCGCGTCCACCGGTACGAGCGTAGTCGTAACGAGACTGTTCGATTCGAACGGAGCGAGAAAGCGGCATTAGATCGTTCAGCAGAGTGAACTCGGTATTCGGCTCGAACTGCTGAAGAACAGTTGTGTCGAAAGCGCGATACAGGCGACGAATATCGTCAACTGCGTTCACCGCATCAAGATAAGGAGCGTTTTCTGCATCGCCACGGAACTGAGTGCGCGCCAGAAAATCAGCTGCTGCCTGAGCACTGGCGTTTCGCTCAAGTTCGAGAGCGCGCCATTGCGCCTGGTTTACCGCGAGGTTACCGGTCTTCTCGCCGATAGACTTGGAGAATACAAACATTCAGTGCTCCTTATTTGAACACAACGCGAATCAGATCGCCCGCCACCGCAGTGACTGCTTTATCTTCTTCGACATAAGCGAATACGGCGGCATCATCTACAACCGCAGTGATCTGACCGTTGGCTACTGCAACCGGCTGGCCTTTGGTGTAAGTGCCCGCTGCTGCTCGCACATTTAGGAACATGCCAGGCAGCGGATGAATACCAACAACCAATTCATTGGCTGGGATTGCGTCATCAACACTCAGGCAGCGCAGGTAGTATTTGTTTGCCACATACTTGATGGCGGATTCTGCCCCGACCACAGAGGCCGTGAACTTGTCAGCAGTACTGAAGAAGCCAACAGTACCAGGCAGAGTCGATGCAGCCGCCCCGCCTTCGCGGTTAAGCAGCGGATTAGGGAACACGCCGCCGGCGTGGATAATATGCTTTCCGTCTTTAGCCATTTTTTACTCCGGCATTTCGCTGACTGATTGGGTGTTAGTAGCCTGGCGGAACGCACCGTTCAGGCCGAAGGAGGTCTGGCACTTGGCATACATGGCGTCGAGTGCCTTGCCGTCCAGATCTGCGACTTCTTCATCGCTCATGTTCATCGCCAACTTCACAGCCGCGCGCTTTTCGCCTTTCTCTTTGTCGGCGTTCGCGTTCAGGCTGTTGAAAACGACGTCCACGCGATCGGCGAGTGTTTTCGCCCACGCTGGCATCTCTTCGTTATTGGTGGCCTGCTCTTTTTTCTTGGGCTTACCGGTTTCCGGGTCGATTTCTTCATCGCCTTTTTTCTTGGCGGTGGCTTCTTCGGCCTTCATCTGGTTGTATGCGTCCATCAGCTCGGCGTCGGACTTGCCTTCAGTCGGCTTACCAGCGGCTTGCAGCGCATTGATAATCAGTTCTTTCATCGGATCGTTCTCTCCGTTGGTTTTAATCTCGTACTCAGTGGGTTTGCGCACGACTTCTACAGGTTCGCCGACGAACACGGCCTTGCCGTCGTCATCGATGAGGTACTTTTGCTTCAGGTATTTGGTGTCATTGCGGTAGATAAAGCTGTCCGGCCACACCGTTTCAGGCCAAAGCCACTTATCTTCGGTATCACCCTCGCGCAGCTTGTCGCTGATAGCGCGGGAGATATCGTCGAATGAGAAGTTAGAGGCGTTGGTGAAGAAAAATTTTGTCTTGTTGAGCAGGCCGTCTCGGGTGCAGTCGATGCCATCAGCCAGGCGGGCAACTTCAATCTGCTGCTCATCACCTTCTGAGTTAACGAAAATGCCCACGCCCTCTTCCGGCGTACCGGCGCCAGGCTCATCGAGCAGCACCGCCACATGGTCAAACATCATGTTGGTGGCGATCTCGTTGTACTTCTTGCCCTTCGATTCGCCGTTGGCGGCGACACCGGAATAGAGCAGTCCTGTGGAGATGTGAATCGGGTCAGAGTTGGTGCCGGCCAGCATCTCATCCAGGCGGTTGATCAGGCGCTTGCCCTTGTCGCTCGACTCGGCGTACTGGCGGTTAACGTACATGTCGCCCATCACCTTCCCGTCTTTGTGGCTGACGTTCTGTAGCCAGGCCCCGACGTGATACTCGTTCACCGCCCGGACATCGCGCGCCGATACATGCTTGCCGTCCACTTTCGGGTGGCCCAGCGGCATCGGGTTACACTCGAGCGTGTTGTAGGCCTTTTCGATTTCTGCTGCCGGGTACAACTTCCGGTTCATCACGATATCGTCCACGACAGGCGTGATGCCGCGAACCACGATGTGTGGCTTTCCGTCGATGGTTTCAGTGGTGATGTTTGAAGCGGAGTTGACGACGGTCAGCACGTTAACGCGGTTGCGTTTCATGCTGGGTCCTCGTTATTGGATATCTGGCAATAAAAAAGGCCGCCGTAGCGACCTTCAGGGGTTCTGAGGTTATTTAAATTTAAGTTCTTTTTCAGCGTCCAAGACAATGGCATCAATAAGTTGCTGGGTCGCAATCGTCATATCATTGTATGCCACAAAATCTGGGTAACCCTCTTCGTAAACACTATGATCGGAATCAGCGTCCTGCTTGAAGAAATTATTGAGCAAATCACTTGTATTATTGCTTAGAGAGATTGGTGCGAGCACATAAAACCGATGGAGTTGCGCTTTTATTTGATGGAATGTATTCCAATCAACAGACCCTTTCGGCGGCGGCCTATCATACATACCAGCATTGTATTCAGCCTCGTAAAAATCTGAGGCATGGGAATAAATTGCTTTGATTTCAAATAATTTATCAATTAATTGATTGTACGCAGCATGTTTCTTCTCCCACCATTTTTCTTTGTAAAATCGATTCAGAGCGAAAAATGCAGTAAATCCTGCTGCCACAACCCCAGTGGTGATTGGAACAACCAGAGATAAAAAGAATGAACCGACTTCTGCCGGAGTTACACTGCTCATTGCTCACCTTTAAGCAACTTTATCATTTACATGATGATATCACTCCGACTCGGATTTCCAAGCTTTCCTCTCTTTCTTCAGCTTATCAGCCAGCCCTTCGTTGAAGATGCTGCCGTCGTCGTTGAGCAGCACTGGAATCTGGCTGCAGTAGCAGTTGTACCGGTTGCCGTTCTCGGCGTAGAAGTCTCGCACCTCTTCCGTGGTGTAGACCTTACCGTGACGGCTGGCATGCCAGGTTCGCGTAGTTGGCTTGAGCGCTGACAGCCACAGCAATCCGGTATTCAGCCCCAGCCGGTCAGCGGCCCAGTCCGTTTCATTCCATTGTGCCTGCCGCAGTGCGCCGACCTGCTCAGTCTGAGCGATGTTCTTTGCCTTCGACATCGACACATCGAGGCGCTTGCTGATGACGCTGGCCGTCTCGCGAGGATTCACCCCGCGCGCTACCGCATCGGTGATGATGTTGGCCAGGTCGCCACGGGCAGTGTCGCTGATTACCTTCCAGTCACTGAACGTTGTCAGTCTTGCCGCCGCTATCTGGTTCAGGTAGCCGAGGCTGCTTAAAAGCTGCTGGATCGTCGTCTGACTGGCGTACGCCTGCGACTGCACCGCCAGGTTGGTGAAGGCGTTTAGCGTGCCGCGGTCATATTCTGCAATGACGTAGTCCATCGCCCACAGGTTCTGACTGCCGCCTTCAAGAAGCTCATCATCCAGAATCGACTGCACCACCTGGAGCAGGTC
This sequence comes from Enterobacter sp. 50793107, assembly GCF_001463365.1. Lineage (NCBI taxonomy): Bacteria > Pseudomonadati > Pseudomonadota > Gammaproteobacteria > Enterobacterales > Enterobacteriaceae > Enterobacter > Enterobacter sp. 50793107. The sequence goes on from NZ_LNII01000158.1 coordinate 327,513, forward strand.
GGCCAGTTCAGCAGCTGTCATGTCATAGATGAACTTACCGGCATTGACCTGATACAGCGAAGGCTCTGCACCTTCGTTGTTGCACATCATCCATGACCACTGTGCGTTCGCCTCTCGCTGCTGTCCTGTCAGCCTTTGGTCAAAGAGTGCCTTCAGCCTGCGCTTAATGTTCAGATACCGATCTTCGATAACGTTGAACATCCGACTGACCTGCCGCGATGATTGCGTCGGGTCAGCTTTATTGCGCGGTACGATTGGCGTCCCGATTCTGGTTTGCGCTGTCATCATCATCTGTCAGCGGATCCTTATCGGTTTGCTTTACATCAGGGTTAGGTGGCGACACAACCTTGCGAGGCTCCAGCTCACCGACTGCGCGGATTTCGTTTTCATCCACCGCCGGAGTGCCGTATGCCTGCTGTGTGTCTTTCGCCACGACGGCCATTGCCTGCATGTTGGCAATCTTCTCTTTTTCGCTCGGCGCGAGCAGATCAGACCATGCCAGCGTGACCTCTCCTGATGATGGCGGGTCAATTACTCCTACGGTCCAAAAGCGCTCAAGCACGCTCTCGATCACCGTCGACTGGAATCCCCAGCGGCGGCCGTTACAGCGCTTCGCCCAGTCTGTTTTGTCCTCATCGGAAGCAAGTCGCCCCGTCTGCTGACCAAACAGTATGGTGAACGGGCACTGGATCGAAGATGCAAACTCGTTGGCTGCCACTGTCCAAGTCGGGGATGGGTCTGCCGCCGCAACGGAGAGAACAGACGGCGTGCCGGCCTGCATAACCAGGGCCGCATCCGTGCCACGGTTCATCTTGGCGACTTTGTCGTTAAGCGCCTCGCCCAGGTCTTTGTAGCCAGATTCTATGGCTTGCTTTGACAGGTTCGCAATGTTGGTTTCTTTGTCGAACGCAATCCCGAGCTGGCGACTTGCATTCTTCAGGAAACCTTCGGCACTACCACCAGATACCTTTTCGAGGTCGAGAAGTTTGTTGTAACCAGCGCGCAGGAAAGGCACGCCAGAGAGCATGTTCTCGTCTTCTGAGCCTTCGCAGAGAATGATGATTCTCTCTGGGTGCACGGTAACGCCGCGCACCGGGCCATACGTGCCATCATCACCAACTGGCTGCTCGTTGAAGTTGTACGAGACTGGCTGGCCGTACGTTTCTGAAAGCGTGTCGGTATCGAAGTTGCCTGGCTTGATCTGCGATTCCCACGCGGGGATTAGCTTAACGATAGGTCCGCTACCGATATTTCGCAGGGATTTAACCTTCGCCCGATCTACCGGCTCATGCCATTCCCTGCCGTCGCGGAACTGAATGAGCAATGCCGAGTACCGGCCAACAAGATTGCGGCGATCCGCATCCTTAATTTTCGGCCAGTGCTTCTTCAGCAGCTTAGTGGCTGACTTTTCCCAGTCCGTTGTCTCGGTTGACTCCTTTCCGCCGTCGCCGTCGATGATCGTCGGGTTATCAACCCAGCACGAATCGAGAAGCTTATGGACTGCGGCAAACGCCACCGCGTTGCGCTCGTAGGCCCGGTAGTAGCGGTCGAACTCGAGACTGTTTGGATAGCCAAACTCATCCCACAACTTCGTGCGTTTGGTATTTCCCGGCTGGCCTGCGTACAGCATGCGCTGCCGCCCGATAGCATCAGCAAGGGCATTAACGAGGAATGAAACCTCGCTTTGTTGTTCACTCACTGATGAGCTCCTTAGAAGAATACTGCGCCGACCTGCTTGTGATTGTTCTTCGCTACTGCAAAGTAACGGAAGCCGTCAGCACCGTGTGATGTGAAGTCATGAAGCGGTTTATCTTTCCAGCACCCGCGCTTGTCGTCCCACTCCTTGCGGTAGCCCTCGAGGTGAGATATGCCCTCGGCACACTTCTCCTCATCGAATACACAGGACGGAAGGATTTCGCGCACCGACTCAATGCCAGTGTCTATTCCCACTCTCGGAACCACCTGAAACGTCATGCTGTAAACCTGCCCGTCGATTTCATACCCTTCACGGGCAAGTTCTCTGCGGGATTTGGCGTCAGCACCGAATTCACGGTTATCGATGTCGTGCGGGCCCCAGTGCTCACCGTACTCATAACCCCTATCCTTCAGCACCTTCATGTAGTGCCTCAGGCCCTCACCGGAGTTTTCGTAGTAGTCGATGATGTGGAACTCATTGCCTACCTCGCGAACGAACCAGATCGCCGTTGAGTCTCCCACACCGATATCCCAGAACGTGTGGACCGGCAGGTGTGAGTTATCAGGGATTTGGCCGATCCGCTTGTTGGTGTAGAGCCAGCGGAATTGCTTGGCGTAGTACGCGCCCTCGACCGACTGCTGGAACGCCTCAGCCGGAATGGTCGGGTATTCGCGCTTCATGTCATCGCCGAGTGTTTTCTCTTTGGCGTAATACCATGCTTTCTGGCGCTCATTGACAACTACGCCGTGCTTCGCTTCCATCTCAGCGAAGTATTCAATCAGGCGCACCGGCAGAGACTCTACCGGGTCGATTGCGTACTGCGGGTTCTTCCACCAGGAGAAGAAGAAAAACTTCCAGTCCAGCGCGGATAAGGGTTTGCCCTGTAGCAACGCTGTCTCTGCCGTCTGGCAGTAA